>SFFY01000028.1 GCA_004556745.1 Bacteroidales bacterium
TTCCCATTCCGAACAGAGAAGTTAAGCCCGTCCGCGCCGATGGTACTGCAGACCCGCGGGAGAGTAGGTCGCCGCCAGCTTTTATTAAGAACCTGCATTTGTAATGAAATACGGATGCAGGTTCTTTTTTGCTTCTTATTTAGGCATAATAAAAAATCCCGGCAGAAACCTGCCGGGATTTTCTTTAACCTAAGCTTTAAATTAGTAGTTCTCAGCGTTAAGCTGGAAATAACTTTGGGGATGAGCGCAGACGGGGCACATTTCGGGGGCTTTCTTACCGATTACGATATGGCCGCAGTTGGCGCACTGCCAAACGCAATCGCCATCGCGAGAGAATACAACAGCGTCTACAATATTCTTAAGGAGCTTGCGATAACGTTCTTCGTGATGCTTTTCAATAGCACCTACCATTTCAAACTTGTCTGCAATTTCGGGAAAACCTTCTTCGCGGGCAGTTTTGGCAAAGCCTGCGTACATGTCCGTCCACTCATAGTTTTCGCCTTCGGCTGCATCTGCAAGGTTTGCTTCTGTGCCGGGAATAGCACCACCGTGCAGGAGTTTGAACCAAATTTTAGCGTGCTCTTTCTCGTTGCGAGCGGTCTCTTCAAAGATGCTTGCCATCTGAACATAACCGTCCTTCTTTGCCTTAGATGCGTAGTACTGGTACTTCGTGTGTGCCTGCGATTCGCCGGCAAATGCAATTTGCAGATTCTTTTCAGTCTGCGTTCCTTTCAATTCTTTCATTTGTGTGTAGGGTTAGGTTGGTTAAAATGTTATTGTTTGTGTTTAAGGAAAAATGCTTGGTATGACTTCTATTCTATTAGGTTCATTGCCCATTCTGGTAAATTGCTCGAATATTGTTTTTTTAGATGTCCGTCTATTGTACGATAAAGCAGTTGAGGTAACTTGTTATCAATAGAATTATCGTAGACGTAGGCTCTATCCACTAATTTGATAGCCAATGCAGCATTAGTAAGTGATTTGTAATAACGAGATATAATCTTGGAAATGGGTACTTCGTGACCACCATTCAAGAAACGTTTTACAATCCTATTGACGTTTATTTCTGGATTTGCTGTACATACATAGAAGAAGCGCACAAAATAACCTAAGTCTTTTGCTTTGCGTACAAATTCAAGCTTCTCTGGAGATGAGAAAACCGTCTCAAAGACAAAATCCTGCCTTTGTTCAAGGTATTCATATCGTTTCTCAGTTGCATATTTTGCAGCGTTCAAAACAGCTTCTGGTGAGTTCCAATCACCAAATTTTTCTAATGCAATTTGGTCGGGGTTGATATAAATACTATCAACTGCCCACTCGTTTTCAAGCAGTTGCATTGTCGTGGTGGTTTTCCCAGAACCATTTGGACCTGCCACAATGCAAAGAGTAGGACGTTTTTCAATCATTGCTGATATTGTGCCTTAATGATTTGCGCGTTTCTAAATGCTGCTGATAGCATTTCTTTTTTGCGCATCTCTGCTTTCCGAGTTGATTCGCGCGCAGCGTCTGCCACTTTCTCCATAATTGCAAGTAGCATCTCGTCAGTCGGCTCTTCCATTGAGTTCAACCTATAAGAGCGAAGCGTTTTGTCATCCATAGTCAAAAGGATTTAAGACGGACAAAGCGAACTCTGTCCGTCTTTGTTGTTCAATTTACAATTCATTGCGCACGATGCGGCCCATCTGCATCACGAACGTGAGTTCTTGAGCTTTGTCGAAGAAGATGATGTCGGCATCCTTGCCTTTTTCGAGTGAGCCCTTGCGATCGTAAACGCCCATGATTTTGGCGGGCGTTTCGCTGATCATGCGGCATGCGTCCTCCATAGGAATGCCGGCCTGATGCACGCAAGTGCGTACGAGACGGTCCATAGTGGCGATGCTGCCGGCGAGGGCTGAGCGGTCGGCCAGTTTGCAAACGCCGTCTTCGAGCACCACGCGCGGGTCAAATGCTGTGTCGTCCTTGCTGGCTGTGCAGGCGAGGGCATCGGTGATGAGTGCAGTGCGCTCCACGCCTTTGATTTGATATATCATGCGCAGCATCATGGGCGGTACGTGGATACCGTCGGCAATCATCTCTACCGTCATGTTTTCGAGGGCGAAGATACTTTCCACGGTGCCCATTTCTTTGAATTCGCGGTTCTTGTAAACCACGGGCATTGCGTTGTAGAAGTGCGTGGCGTGGGTCATGCCGAGTTCGTTGGCAGCGGCTACTTCTTCGTATTTGGCGCGTGTGTGGCCGATGCTGGGCAGCACGCCGTGTTCGCGGCAGCATTTGATAAACTCATGCGAGCCTTCCAGTTCGGGCGCTTCGTCCCAGCGTTTCAGGCACGGCCATTTCTCGAGCAACGGTTCATATTCTTCTTTCACAGGTGCTTTAATCCATTCGGGGATTTGTGCGCCGGCTTGTTTGGGATTGAAGTACGGGCCTTCGAGGTGCAGACCGAGGATAGGGCTGTTAGGCTCTGCCATCAGTTTCGTGCAGGTTTCGCAGGCCTTCTCAATCATGGGTACTGTGGAGGAAGAGAGGGTGGGGAAGATGCTCGTCGTGCCGTATTGCATGTGCGCATCTACTGCTACGCGGAAAGCCTCTTCTTCGCCTTCCATAAAGTCGCGTCCGCCGCCGCCGTGCACGTGCATTTCAATGCCGCCCGGCACGATGTCGCAGCCTTTTGCGTCGATTACCTCTGCGCCTTCGATAACGAAGCTGTTGTTGCTAACTTCGGCGATTTTGCCGTCTTCCACGATAACCGAGCCGCCTTCAAGCCAACCTTGGGGCGTGAGGATGCGGCCGTTGATGATTTGTTTGAACATAGTATTTAATTTGAAGTTTACGTGCAAAGTGCATTTACTGCAAAATTATGCAACATTAGGGAGAAACTCAACTTTTACGGGCTGTTTTTTGATTTATCTCGTAAGAAAACCCACTATTATAAATATGGGATGCCCGTTTGGAGCATCCCATAAGTTTGCAAGTTGTTGCGATTAGTGCTTTCTGTAACCGCACTTGGGGCAAACGCCGTTTTCGTTGAGGGCAATGCCGCAGAGCGGGCAGCGGTCGATGCTCTTGCTAACGGGGAACTCTGCCGTGGCAGCGTTCACGCCGCTCGTAAACGTAATCTTGGCGATGTTGAGCTTGTCTTTCAGGAGGTCGTAAACCATCTTGATCATGCCTTCCACCGTCATCGTTTCCTTAGTCACCACAAGGCGGCAGTCGGGATAAGCCGTGCAAAGCTCGGTCTTGAAGGCTTCGCCTTTCATCGTGTTCTGCGGGTGGCCGTTCTTGATGCCTTGCTTCTCGTAAACGTCGAGGATTGCGGGCAGCAGGGGGTCGTCTTCGCGGAGCACGAGCGCGTGGTCAAAGTTTTTGAGCACGGACCAAGCCACTTTTTGGATTTCGTTACAGGGGTAAACCATGTTCACGCCCGGTTCTACGCTGTCTTCCACTTCAAGCGTCAGCACGCCCGTGTGTCCGTGGAGGTACTGTGCTTCGCCCTTAAAGCCGTAAAAGCGGTGGGCATACTGAATGTCGAATGTTGTGATGCTTCTCATGTCTGTTGTTTGTTTTGAGGGGTTAATACTTGCTTTTGTTCTTTTCCATTGCAAAGATATATCTGTTTCAATTATCTTGCAACAGAAAAAATATATTTCATGATAGATTTTTTCAATAATAAGCCGTTTTGCTTCTAAGATAATGCCTATTTTTGTAGAAGATAGGCTGCGGCTCGGCAATATAAGTAAACTTTATTGCGCTCGCTTGCACTATCTTTGCAAAAACAAATCCCTGATGATATGACCTTACAACAGCTTGAATATGTGCTTGCCGTGGACAGATGCAGGCACTTCGGGCGCGCTGCCGACGAGTGCCGCGTGTCGCAGCCCACGCTAAGCGCAATGGTGCAGAAACTTGAAGCAGAACTGGGCGCGAAGATTTTCGAGCGCACCGCCCATGCCGTCAGTACCACCGCACTGGGGCAGAAAATCGTGGCAAAAGCCCGTGAAACGCTCTTTGCCGCCGATAGTATCAGGAACATCGTGGCGGAAGAGCGCAGCGATGTGGGCGGCACCTTCCGCCTCGGCATACTTCCCACCATTGCCCCTTATCTGCTGCCGCGCTTCTTCCCGAAACTCTGCGCCGCCCACCCCGAACTCGACCTGCGTGTCACGGAACTAAAAACGGCGCAGCTGAAAGAAGCCCTTGCGGAGCACAAAATCGATGCCGCCATACTCGTGGCAACGGGCGACCTCGCCGGCTTCGATGCCGAAACGCTCTATTTCGAGCAGTTCATGGCGTACGTTTCGCGCGGAGACCAGCTTTTCGACCATAGCAGCATCAAGACAGCCGATCTCGTGGACGAACCTTTGTGGCTTTTGGACGAGGGCCATTGCTTCCGCGACCAGCTCGTAAAGTTCTGTAACCTCAAATCCGCCCGGCACAGCAAGCGCACCTACACCCTCGGCAGCATCGAGACCTTTATGCGCATGGTCGAGAGCGGGCAGGGCGTTACGTTTATTCCCGAACTGGCTTTGCAGCAACTCTCCGCAGACCAGCGGCAGCTCGTCCGCCCGTTTGCCATACCCATTCCCACGCGCGAAATCCTACTGCTCACCGCGCCCGGCTTTGTCCGCAATGCCCTGCGCAACCTTTTGGTCGAGAGCGTGCGTAAGGCTGTGCCCAAGGAAATGCTTAAAATGAACAACACCGAGCAGAGGATTTGATCCTTTGCCCGGTGCTTTATTATATACAATATTATATATTGTGTAGCGCTATCTCTCTACAAACTCAAACTCAACCCCGTTTCTCTTGCCGCATACGAAGTTGGCAGGGCGGTTGTCCGGCCCTATCAGATTTGTCAGATAGAGCGGTTCGTGCTCGATAAACAGAGGGCATTCAAACGTGTAGCCCACGCGCAGCTTGCTGTTCTCGGCGGCTACTACCTCAAACCTGCCGTTACCCAAATACTCAATCGTCACGTCCCTATCCGGCAGCCACGTGATGCGCAAGCGTTCCTTCGGGCGCAGTTCGTCTGCAAAAAGTTGTCTCCCGAAAAAGTGCACGCTCTCGCTCTCTTGCAGTCCTCCTACCTTATTGGCAAACGTTTGCCAGCTGTCGTAGCGGGCGTAGCGGCATAATATGTCGAGGGTTGTTTCGCGCGGCTTGGCTTCGCTTTTCACGTACCCGAAAATGCGCTTAAGCGTGGAGGGGTTTATCAAATGGCTGGTGCGGTGGTAAATGCTTTCGCTAAGCAAGTCGAAGTCTCTCGGCGTTTGCATTTTTCGCCCGCTTACTTCTTCAATCTTTTCCAGCAGTGAGTTGAGTAGCCTTTCCTTAGTCTGTTCGTCAGATAGTTCTACCATGCTTTTATCCAGTTGCGGCATTGCCTTTTTGAGACAATGTCGATTTGTTTTCTTTGAAAATGTCGCAGTCTTATCGGCTTCGTCTTTCCTTAATCGCCTGCGAAGTTAAGAATTATTTCGTAAAGAATATCTTACCCCCCCCTTATTACGGGTTATGTTTATACCCAAAATATTGCACAGCTGATGCAATCCCTTTGTGGCGCACTCCAAATGCATCGCCGTACTCTTTGCTATTTCTTTCACGTTTGTCTCTTCCTGCTTTTGCTCCGTTATTTTGCAATGCTTGCAAAACTCGCGGAAGTTTCCATAGCCAATAAACTCAGACAAAGTGTTGAGGATAAACGTCGATGGCGTGTAGTTGTTGCCTGCGGGCACATATCCGTAGATGCGTTTCAACGTGCTGTTGCTAACGCTTTTGTGCGTTGATTCCGTAATGAGTCTGCTACATTCTACAAAATGCTTGGGTCTTTGCATCATCGTGCCGTATACGCCCTCCACCTCCTTTTTCAGCACTTCGAGATAATTTCTTTCCGCTTGTGTCTTTCCCATTTGGACAAGGTTTTTCTTAATTGCCAGCAAAGTAAAGCATAAATTGCCGATAAACCTTTGTGTCTCTTGGTTCATTTTTAGTTCATTTGCTTTTGCGGATAATTAGCGCGATGAAAAGCAGGCTTATTCCCTATACCAAAATCGGTTTGTCCTATAAAGTTGTTATCAATAATAACACAAATACGCCATAGTGCTTTATGGCAAAGCCGCTACCCTTATTCGTCCAACTTTCATAGCAGAGCGCAAACGCTATCATACGTGACAGTGTTCACGCTCACGGCAGATAATATTCCTTATCATAAAGATAATTTTTCCTTTCTGCGCAGAGACTTTTCTCTCTCTGCGCAGATATTTTTTACTATCTGCGCAGAAAAAGTTTGTTAGAAACTTTGTAACGCTTGTTACAAAGTTTGTAATACGTGTTACAAACTTTGTAACAAAAAATATCCTGGACTTAATGAAAACGCTCTTATATGAAAGGAAGAATTGTCTTATAGGACAGTAAAAAATATCATGCTGAAAATATTTACGCTCTGCGCAGAAAGCGTACACGAACATATCAGAAAAAAGCGGCTTTTAGTAATATAGGCTTTACAATATAGCAGCTTATCGTGAAAAATACAAAAAAAGTGGCACGCTTGTTAGGAATGTCGTAATTTTGCACTCCGAAAAACGAGAGAGCTATTATATATATTGTATGAGACAACTTAAGATTAACAAAAGTATCACCAACCGCTCGAGCGCGGCACTGGACAAGTATTTAGTTGAAATCGGACGAGAAGAACTTATTTCCACAGATGAGGAGGTAGAGCTGGCGCAACGCATTCACAAGGGCGACCAAGAAGCCCTCGAACGCCTCACTAAAGCAAACCTGCGCTTCGTGGTCAGTGTGGCAAAGCAATACCAGAACCAAGGTCTCGCGCTCAACGACCTGATCGACGAGGGCAATCTTGGACTGATTAAGGCAGCGCAGAAGTTCGACGAGACGCGCGGTTTCAAGTTTATCTCATACGCCGTTTGGTGGATTCGTCAAAGCATTTTGCAGGCCATCTCGGAGCAAAGCCGCATTGTGCGCATGCCGCTCAATCAGGTAGGTTTCCAGAGCAAGCTTACGAAAGCCATTGTGAACTTTGAGCAGGAATTTGAGCGCCGCCCCTCCGTGCAGGAATTGGCCGACCTGCTTGATACGGACATCGCTAAGGTTCAGGAAGCCCTCGGTACGAACGGCAAGAAGGTTTCTGTGGATGCCCCTTTCCAAGACGACGACTCCAACTGCCTTATTGACATCATGACGGACGATTCCGCTCCCGGCACTGATATTCTTATGGAGAAGGAATCTCTCTCTGCCGACCTCGATGCCGCCCTCTCCACGCTCACGGATCGCGAGAAACAGGTGCTGAAAATGCTCTTCGGCATCGGGCGCAACGAGATGACGGCCGAAGAAGTGGCCAACTCGCTCAACCTCACCCGCGAGCGTGTGCGCCAAATCAAGGAACGCGCCCTGCGCCGCCTCCGCGAGGCCGAAAACATCAATATCCTGATTAAGTATTTGGGATAAAAATAGAAGTACATACATGCCAACGCCCCCACTCCTTATTGCAAGGAGTGGGGGCGTTGGTATTATTATAACTCTAAGCAGCGTGCGGGCGACTGAATGCGTGTCCGCCTGCGCGGCTTTATGATTTTTATTCGCCTTTGTTAGGCTTCCCCTGCTGCGGGGTTTTGCGGCGGCCGCCTTTTGGTTTGCCGCCCTGCTTGTTTTGGGGTTTGCCTTTATGGCGGTCGCCCTGTCCGCGTCCTCTTCCGCCTCTTCCTTTCCGTCCGTCGGCATTGCGCGGCGCAGACTGGGGCGGTTTTTGCACGCCCTCGGGCAAGGCATTGCGGCGTATCTTCTCGCCGAGGAGTTTTTCGATGCCCAAAAGCGCGTAGCGGTCGCGTTCGCCCACCAGCGTAAAGGCCTTGCCGGCGCGGCCGGCGCGGGCGGTGCGCCCGATGCGGTGGATATAGTCTTCGGCATCGTGCGGCGCATCGTAGTTGATGACCATCGTGATGTCGTCGATGTCAATGCCGCGTGCCACGATGTCGGTCGCCACAAGCACCTTGATGTGGCGGGCGCGGAAGCGCTGCATCACCTCGTCGCGGTCTTTCTGGTCGAGGTCGGAGTGCATTGCCGCCACGTCCTCGTAAGTCCTGGCAAGCACGGCGGCGAGTTCCTTTACTTTCATTTTAGAAGAAGCGAACACGATGACGCGCTCGGGCGGGTTCTCGGCGAAGATATGGCGGATAACGCGCGTCTTGTCGGTGTCGCGGCACACGTAGACGCTGTGGTCGATCTTCTCTGCCGGCTTCGACACGGCGATGTTTATTTGCTGCGGGTTGCGCATGATGGACGTGGCGAGCTGCTCGATGCGCGGCGGCATGGTGGCAGAGAAGAGAATGGTTTGGCGCTCCTTCGGCATCGCCGCTGCAATGGTGAGGATATCTTCCGAAAATCCCATGTCGAGCATACGGTCTGCCTCGTCGAGAATGAGGTGCGTGGTGCGGCTTAGGTCGAGTGTGCCGAGGCTGAGGTGCGTGATGAGGCGGCCGGGCGTGGCGATTACGATGTCTGCGCCGGCAGAGAGGCTGCGGCGCTCCTGTTCGTAGCGCGTACCGTCATTGCCGCCGTAAACGGCCACGCCGTTGATGTCAAGATAATACGAAAAGCCTTGCAGGGCCTGGTCGATTTGCCGCGCCAGTTCGCGCGTGGGTGCCATGATGAGGCAGTTCACGGCATCGGCGGGGTGGCTTTCGCGGCGCAACAGCGTGAGCATCGGCAGGAGATAGGCGGCGGTCTTACCGGTGCCGGTCTGCGCGATACCGATCACGTCGCGTCCCTCCAAGAGGGGCGGAATGCACTGTGCCTGAACGGGCGTGCATTTCTCGAAACGCATGTCATAGAGCGCGTCGAGCACTTCGTCGCTCAGGTCGAGGTCTTCAAAATAAACGGTTTCTTCTTGTGTCGTATCTTTTTCTGTATCCATAAATCTTTATTATTGCGGCGTGCGTCGGTAGAGCACGAATGCGATGATGGCGAATAATATGTTGGGAATCCACACTGCTATCATTGCCGGCAGTCCGGCGTTGAGGGCGAAGGTGGAAGAGATGGTTTGGAAGAGGATATAGGAGAAGCTCAGCGCGATGCCGATGCCGATGCTCGTGCCCATGCCGCCCTTGCGCTTCTCGCAGGAGAGGCTCACGCCGATGAGGGTGAGGATAAAGGCGGCAAAGGGCATGGCAAAGCGCTTGTGGTATTCCACCTCGAAGGTACTGATGCCCGCCGCGCCGCGCAACCGCTGGCGGTCGATGAACTCGCTCAGTTGCGGCACGGTCATCGTTTCCTGCTGCCCGCGCACGTAGAAGAAGTCCTTCGGTTCCATTATTATTATTGTGTCGAGCCGCTCGCCGCTGGTGATTTCCTCGCGCATTCCTTTCAGCGTGCGTATGGTGTAATAGCGCAGCGTCCAGCTGAAACGGCGGGCCGAGAGCGTGTCGTACTGGATATTCTGCGCCGTGAGGTGCGACACGAGTTTTTTGTTTACAAACTTGTCCAGCGAAAAGCCGTAGCCGCTCTTGTTGGTGTTGTCGAAGTGGGTGATATATGCCACCACGCCCGTGTCTACCTGCATCTGCACGTTGTCGACGGCGGTGATGTCGGTCTTCTTCTTGATGTAGGTGTTCTCAAAGTTCACGCGCTCCACGTTGCCGCGCGGAATGACATACGCCCCGAGCATAAAGGTACAGAGGGCGATGAGCGCGGCGGAATAGAAGTACGGGCGGAGCAGGCGCTTGAAGCTCATGCCCGTGGACTTCATGGCAATGATTTCGGAGTTGTCGGCCAGCTTTGAGGTAAAGAAGATGACGGCGATGAAAACAAAGAGCGGGCTGAACAGGTTTACGAAATACGGCACGAAGTTCAGGTAGTAGTCGAACACCACCTGCTGCCACGTAGCGTTGCTCGAGGCAAACTTATCAATCTTCTCGTTGTAGTCGAAGATGATGGCAATGACTACGATGATGGCGATGAGGAAGATATACGTGCTCAGGAACTTGCTGATGATGTAGCGGTCAATGCGCCTGATGCGATAGTGCTCTATCACAGCCGCCACGGCCCGCCATATCTTTCGGGGCATTTTCTTAATTGCATTCAGGGATTTGCGCATCTTATTTACAGAGTTAAACTTCAACGCCATTCATAGACAGAATCTCATCTATTTGTTTATCGCTAATAGATTCTAATTCACCTTTATCATAAATATAATGCAGCCCAATCTCTGTTTCTGTCTCAGAAAGAAGTAAATCAAGAGTTATAATTCTTGCGCCATGGCTTTTCCCTTTGCCTTTTGAGGCAATAGCCATACGAAATTTCCTTTTACCATCTCCCAAAATTACTCCACCAGAGTCTGGATTTTGTAAAAGGTCATCACAAAATTTCTTGAAATCACTTTTAAGCGAAGGGTATTTTTTCGCCAAACGCTTAAATTCTTTTTGAAACTTTGGATAGGTAACTATCTTATAATTCATTTAGAAAGTCATTTAAAGGTGTGCCTTTGATTTTTCCAGCCTTAGCGTCTTCCATTTGCTTACAAACCTCCTCAATATCCTTTCGAAATTCTTGTATTGATTTTTGGTCAGTGCATACAACAGAAGATGCTACTTTTTGCGCCATAATGCGTTTAAGCGACCTAAGAGCTTTCTTCATGTAATTCTCATCGTCAGCAATATAGCTTAGACACTGAAATACCTGTGCATTAATTGTAGAATTTGTATTCATCGCTAAAATATTATAAAATCAGAAATAAGTCTATTACAGTCTTCTGCCAAGCCGCTCTACCATGTCTTTTTTCCACGTCGCGAAGTCGTCGGCGAGGATATGCTTGCGCGCTTCGCCCACGAGCCAAAGGTAGAAGGCGAGGTTGTGGATACTGGCTATTTGCATGGCGAGGAGTTCTTTGGCTTTGAAGAGATGGTGCAGATAGGCGCGGCTGTACTGCGTGTCCACAAAGGCGTGGCCGCTGGGGTCTACGGGCGAGAAATCGTCCGCCCACTTGGCGTTGCGCATGTTGAGCACGCCCTCGGCGGTGAAGAGCATGGCGTTGCGACCGTTGCGCGTAGGCATCACACAGTCGAACATATCCACGCCGCGCTCAATGGCTTCGAGGATATTTATCGGCGTGCCCACGCCCATGAGATAGCGCGGGCGGTCAGTGGGCAGTATGTCATTGACCACTTCAATCATCTCGTACATCTTTTCCGCCGGCTCGCCCACTGCCAGTCCGCCGATGGCGTAGCCCTCCGCGCCAAAGTCGCTCATGAACTTGGCACTCTCGCGGCGCAGTTCGGGATAAACGCAACCCTGCACGATGGGGAAAAGCGCCTGACTGTAACCGTATTTCGGCTCCGTTTCATGAAACCGCTTCCAACAGCGTTTCATCCAGCCGTGCGTCAGGTCGAGGCTCTTGCGGGCGTAGGCAAAGTCAGCCGTACCCGGCGGGCACTCGTCGAAAGCCATCATGATGTCCGCGCCGATGGTGCGCTCAATGTCCATCACCTTTTCGGGCGTGAAGAAATGCTTGCTGCCGTCGATGTGGGAGCGGAACTCGCACCCTTCTTCCGAGAGCTTGCGTATGCCCGTGAGGGAAAACACCTGAAACCCGCCGCTGTCGGTGAGCATCGGGCGGTCGAAGCCGTTGAACTTATGCAGGCCGCCGGCCTTTTCTATAATGTCCAGGCCGGGCCGCAGGTAGAGGTGATAGGTGTTGCCGAGGATAATCTGCGCCTTGATGTCGTCTTTGAGTTCGCGCTGGTGCACGCCTTTCACGCTGCCGAGCGTGCCCACGGGCATGAATATCGGCGTTTCAATCTTGCCGTGGTCGGTTTCGATGATGCCGGCGCGGGCATTGCCGCTGGCGAGGGTATGTTGGAGGGTAAAGTTCATTATTTGAGTAGACAAGTAGACGAGTAAACGAGTAGACGAGATAAATTTAAGGTTTCAGCAGGCGTGCCGCAACGGCTTTGCCGCTTTGATTTTCTTCGGCTTTTCCGGATGCCGGGGCATCGTCGTCGTCGATGGTCAGTTCGATGGCATTTTTAGGCCGCTCGTTGAGCAGGGCGATGCGGAGCACCTCGTCCACGTCTTTCACGAAATGGAACGTCAGCCCGTTGAGGTATTGCGCGGCTATGTCATCGATGTCCTTGCAGTTGTCTTCGCTGATGATGATTTCGGTGATGCCGGCGCGCTTGGCGGCGAGGATTTTCTCCTTGATGCCGCCCACGGGTAGCACGCGCCCGCGCAGCGTGATTTCGCCCGTCATGGCGATGCCAGCCTTCACCTTACGCTGCGTCAGCGCGCTGGCAATGGAGGTGGCAATGGTGATGCCGGCCGACGGACCGTCTTTCGGCGTTGCGCCCTCGGGCACATGCACGTGCAGTCCCCAGTGGTCGAACACGCGGTAGTCGATGCCGAGGCTTGCGGCGTGCGCCCTGATGTATTCGAGGGCGAGCACGGCCGACTCCTTCATCACGTCGCCGAGGTTGCCCGTAAGGGTGAGCTTCGCCGCCTTGCTGCGGCTCACGCTGGTCTCGATAAAGAGAATTTCGCCGCCTACGGCCGTCCATGCCAAGCCCGTCACAACGCCGGCGTAGTCGTTGCCCTGATATTTGTCGCGACAATAGATAGGTTTGCCTAAGAGGCGGCCAATGTCGGCGGGCTTTAGCTTCTGCACGCCCTGTGCTGCCTCTTCTTCGCTCTGCATGGAGCGCTCGAGAGCGATTTTGCGGTAAATCTTGCCGATTTGCTTCTCGAGCTGGCGCACGCCACTTTCGCGCGTGTACTTTTCAATAATATGCTCGATGCTCTCGGGCGAGAATTTCAGGCTGCGGGCAAAGTCTTCGTTATAATTTGTTGCCTCGCGTGGTATGAGATGGCGGCGGGCAATTTCTTTCTTCTCCTCCGTGAGATAGCCTTCCACTTCAATTACCTCCATGCGGTCAAGCAGCGGTGCGGGAATGGTTTGCAGGCTGTTGGCCGTGGCGATGAAGAACACGTTGGAAAGGTTGTAGTCGAGGTCGAGGAAGTTGTCGTGAAAGGCGGAGTTTTGCTCGGGGTCGAGCACTTCGAGCAGGGCGCTCTGCGGGTCGCCGTTGATGTTGCTGTCGGTCACCTTGTCAATCTCGTCGAGCACAAACACGGGGTTGTCCGTGCCGGCTTTGATGAGGCTTTTCACGATGCGTCCGGGCATTGCGCCGATGTAGGTGCGGCGGTGTCCGCGAATCTCCGCCTCGTCGTGAATGCCGCCGAGCGACATGCGCACGTACTTGCGCCCTATGGCCTCGGCAATGCTGCGGCCGAGCGAGGTCTTGCCCACACCCGGAGGCCCGTACAGGCAAAGAATCGGGGCGCGGCGGTCGCCGCGGTAGAGCAACGAGGCGAGGTATTCGAGAATGCGCTCCTTCACGCGCTCCATGCCGAAATGGTTTTGGTCGAGCACGCGGCGCGCGGTCTTGATGTTGAGTTTGTCTTTCGTAAGTTCGCCCCAGGGCAGCGTGGCTATGGTCTCGAGATAGTTGAGCTGCACGTTGTAGTCGGGGGTTTGCGGCGAGATGCGGTTGAGCTTGTCGATTTCCTTGTCGAGCAGGGTACGCATTTTTTCCGAAAGGTTTTTCCCCGCGAGTTTCTCGCGCAGTTCCTGCGCGTCCTTGTTCTCGCTTTCACCCAGTTCGTTCTGGATATTCTTGATTTGCTGTTGCAGGAAATATTCCTTCTGCTGCTGGTCGAGTTCCTCGCGCGTCTGGTTCTGAATGTTGCGTTTGAGAGTGGCGAACTGGCAGGCGCGGTTCAGGAGCGTGAGCAGGGCGTAGGCACGCTCCACGTTATCGTCGATGGCCAAGAGACTGGCCTTTTCTTCCAGCGTGAAGGGCAGGTTGGTGCAGAGGAAGTTGACGGTGAAGACGTCGTGCTTGATGTTGCGGATAGCGAAAACGGCCTCCTCGTGCTGCGTATCGCCGAGTTTGAGGAAGCGCACGGCCGCATCGCGGCATTCGTCCACGAGCGCGGAGTATTCCTTGCTGTCGGTCGGGGGCAGCGTGTCGGGCAGGCTGCTCACGTTGATGCGTGTCACGGGGGTGCGGCGCGTGATTTTCCCCACCTTGCACCGCCCGAAGCTTTGCAGGATCACGGAGGTGATGCCGCCGGGCAATTCCAGCACGCGCATCACGCGCGCCGCCACGGCTATGGGGTAGAGGTCGCTTTCGTCGGGCTGCTCCACGGCGGCGTCTTTCTGTGTGGCCACGGCAAAGAGCGAATTGTCCTTAGCCGCGCGTTTCACCACGGCGAGCGACGACTCGCGGCTCACCATCACGGAACTCAGCACTCCGGGAAAGAGCATCATGTTCCGCACGGGCAGAAGCGGCAGCGTTTGTGGTATTTCTGTGGCAAGCAGTTCTGCGATGTCGCCGTCGAAATCTGCGATCAGCGACACGCCGGGCTGCGGTTTGTCTTCTTGGTTCATATATATTATATGTATATTAGGCGTAAATTGCTGCAAATTTACGACTTTAATATAAGATAAGCGGCATTTTTGCTCTGTGCAGACACAAAAAAAGCGGCGCGAAATCGTTTCGCGTCGCTTTTTGCGGAAAGTGAGGGATTCAAACCCCCGGTACAGCAAAGCCGTACAGCGGATTTCGAGTCCGCCCCGATCGATCACTCCGGCAACTTTCCTTGATTATAGTTTGCTTTTTGCAGTGCAAAATTACGCATTTTCCCGATACCGCCCAATTTTATCGTAAAAAAAATGGCGGAGAATCGAAATATGGCCTGCTGGAAGGGAAACGTGCAAATGGTTTTTGTGGATATATTGCCCCGACATTGCGCCGCGCTGTCCCTTGACAGCCCGTGGCACACCTGGGCGCGTTTTGGCGGAACGGGCAGTTTGTTTTATCTTTGCATCAGCAGAAAGAGGAAGAGCGCAGGCTTTTCCTCTTTCTTCGTTTTTAGGGCAAACTATCTTATATGAGAGGCAAAAACTATCCTATATGAGCGTAAAAATTATAAGCAGGCTCGTAAAAATTTGCTTGGGGATAATTTTTACGATGTGCTTGAAAGTTGAATTCTCCTCGGTTTCCGTGGAAATTTTCTCGGAGCAAATATCCGCTTTCTTAATTATCCATAAATCTTTCCGCCGCGCCGCCTTAACGATTGCAAACGCAGTTTTCACTCTCTGCGCAGGGCGTGAAGCGGCATTAACAAGTTTTGGATTTTCCCTTTCTTGTATAGAGTAAGCATCGGCACGGAAGTATTGGCACAGAGGGTTGATAGCAACAGGTATAGCCTACCCGTAGTTTGCAATAGGTGACAAGTGCCTGGAAGGCACTACGGAGCGCAGCGACGGTAACCGGGCACGAAGTGTCCGGATAAGCGATACGAGGACGTAGTGCCTGGAAGGCACTACGCCAAAGGACTTGTATCTTTATACATCGCCACAGGCGTACTGCCTTCCAGGCAGAATCTTTGCAATAGCCTAATCCGAGGACTACGTCCCCGGTTACCGTCGCTACGCTCCGTACTGCCTTCCAGGCAGTTAATACCTAATCCTTTCTGTAACGCAATATCACTTCACCATTATCCCCGAATAGATGCGGCCGGAGCGGATGCCGAGGCGGCGGGCAGAGAAGAAGCGGGCATAATGGGTGTAGGTGCAAATGCCGCAGGCGCAGATGTTTTCCAGAGAAAGGCCGGCGGAAAGAAGGGATAAGGTGTTGGCGGCCACGAGGTCGATGTGCGGCGTGAGTGTCGGCAGAGTGGGAGAGGGGAGCAGGCGGCAAATGGCGCGGGTGTCGAAACCGGCGGCGGCAAAGGCGGCAACGACTTCTTCGCCCACCTCGAAACTTTCCTGCATGATGCACGGACCAATCGCTGCTTTGAGTTCAGACGGCTTGGTGCCGAAGGCGGCAGACAGTTCAGCAATAGTTTTTTCAACAATACGCGCCACCGTGCCGCGCCAGCCGGCGTGAACGGCGGCTATTGCGCCGTGCGTGGCATCGAAGAGCAGGATGGGGACGCAGTCGGCCGTGGAAATGCCGATGCACACGCCGCGCTCGGCAGTGATGAGCGCGTCGGTGTCGTCGAGCAACGCCGTTTGTTCGCAGGGAGAAAGGGAGAAGAAAGAAGAAGAAACGAGCCTGACGTGGTCGGAATGCGTCTGGCGCGGCAGCAGCAGGCGGTCGTCGGCAATGTTTAGTTTTTCGGTGAGCCATTTGCGGCATTGCGTCACGTGCTCCGTGCTGTCGCCGCAATAGTGTGTGGCGTTAAAGCCCGCGTAGGCGGCATCGGGGCGGAGCGTTGCGGCATCGGTGTCGCCGTCGTCGCGCATCGTGCTGAATGCCACTACGTTTTCCTTGTCGAAAATAGGATATTCCAACATGCTCAGTGCAGGATAAAAAACAGGAGTTCTTTGAGCAGTGCGCCGCCGTCGGGGGCTGCTCCGCCCACGCCCTTGGAACGCGCATCGACGCGGCGCAGTTCGCCGATGATTTGCATTACCTTCACCCCTGTGAAGGCACGCAGACCGGGCAGATAGTTGTTGCGCACGGCCCAGGGCGAAACGCCGAGCCATTCTGCCAGGCCCTGCTCCGACTTTTGCGGCGCGTAGAAGGCGAGCATCAGGTTGGAGAAGAATTTGAAAAGCACGGGCAGCACCATTTGCAGCGGATAAGTCTTTTGGTTGGCGGCGAAATATTTGGCGATGCGGTTGGCCTTGAGCACGTCCTTCTTCACAATGGCATCTTGGAGGTCGAAAATGCTGAAATCCTTGGTGATGCCCGTGCTGCGCATCACGAGGTCGGCAGTTATGAGCTTTTGCCCTTGCGGCAGGGCAATGAAGAGTTTGTCGAGTTCCGTGGCGAGGCGGTTGAGGTCGTTGCCGATGTGGTCGGCGAGGATTTCGGCGGCGCGCGGTTCGATGTCTGCCTTGTGGCGCACGGCATAGGTGCGGATAAATGTCGGGAGCTGGTTCTCGTACATCTTTTTCGACTCGAAAAGCACGCCTTCCTTGGCCACGAGTGTGGCGAGTTTGGTGCGGCGGTCAATAGTGCCGTTTTTGTGGCAAACAACGAGTACGGTGGTATCGAGCGGCTGCTTGAGATAGAGTTCGAGGCGGTCGAGGTTTTTCACGTTTTGCGCCTCTTTCACCACGATGGCCTGCCTGCCGCCCAGCATGGAGCGGCGGCGTGCTGCGGCGATAATCGTGTCGACGGTGATGTCCGCGCCGTAGAGCACCGTGAGGTTGAAGTCGCGGTCTTCGGGCGCAACGGCTTTATCGGCGATGAAGTCGGCGAGGCGGTCGATGTAATAGCTTTCTTCGCCGCACAAATAATATATGGGCTTGAAAGTGCCGGCCTGCACCTCGCGCACGATGTCTTCGTAGCCGATGCCCGCTTTCTTTTTGGCAGAAGGTGTGTATGCCACGGGGATTTTGGGAATGAAATTTATTAGTGAACGAATATTTTTTGCCCACAGATGATATTATTTTGCCCACGAATCTCACGAATCTACACGAATCTCGTGCTTTGCGATTTAATGGCGACCTGTTCGGTCGCACGAATTTTCACTAATTCAATGATGTTATTTGAGATTTTCTGCTGCGCTCGGCAATTTAAGTAAACTTAATTGCGCTCACTTGCGCGAAAATTCGTGTGATTCGTGCGACCGAACAGGTCGCCATTTTCTATGAATTTTGAATTCGTGAAAATTCGTGAGATTCGTGGGCAATAAAAAAATTATTCGTGGGCAAAAGAATTATTGATCGAATTTAAGATGGCGCACGGTCTTGCGCTGGCCGATGATGAGCTTCATGGCTTCGATGCCGAGGCGCACGTGCGTGGCGGCGAAGTTTTGGGTCACGCGGTTATCGCTTTCCTCCGTCTTCACGCCTTCCGGCTCCATCGGGTTGTCCGATACGAGCAGCAATGCGCCGGTGGGGATATGGTTGTAGAAGCCGCAGGAAAAGAGCGTTGCCGTTTCCATATCCACGGCCATGGCCCGCGTTTCGCGCAGGTATTGCTTGAACTTCTCGTCGTGCTCCCACACGCGGCGGTTGGTGGTGTAGACCGTGCCCGTCCAGTAGTCGTAACTGTTGTCGCGCAGGGCTGTGGACACGGCACGCTGCAGCATGAAGGCAGGCAGTGCGGGCACCTCGGGTGGGAAGTAGTCGTTCGACGTACCCTCGCCGCGAATGCCAGCCAGCGGCAGGATATAGTCGCCCAGCTGCGTTTTGCTGGAAATGCCGCCGCACTTGCCGAGGAAGAGGCAGGCGGCGGGCTGAATCGCGCCGAGCAGGTCCATGATGAGCGCGGCATTGGGGCTGCCCATGCCGAAGTTGATCATCGTGATGCCCTCGGCCGTGACGGCGCGCATGTTTGCGCCGAAACCAATCGGCTCAACGCCCGTTTGCTCGCAGAACATATCCACGTAGTTGTTGAAATTCGTGAGCAGAATGTGCTTGCCGAACTTCTCAAGCGGCATCTTGGTGTAGCGCACGAGCCAATTGCCCGTTATTTCCTGTTTTGTTTTCATATTTTGCTAAATTTGCAGTCAGAATGCTTTGGGCATTATCTGCCGTGAAAGTTAGATTTGCAAAAGTAGCAAAATGATTTCATTAAATCTCCCCTCATATAAGATAAATGTCGCCGAGCGGGGCGGCAGGCGCATGATTTACGACTTTCTGCGCCGCCGTTTCGTGGCTCTGACGCCCGAGGAGTGGGTGCGGCAGCACTTCACTCATTTTCTCGTGGAGCACCGGCATTATCCCGCCGCGCTGCTCGGCAACGAGATTACCGTACAGCTCAATGGCGTGGCGCGTCGCTGCGACAGCGTGCTGTATAGCCGCGACGGCGGCCGTCCGCGCATGATTGTGGAATACAAGGCGCCCGACGTGCCTGTGACGCAGGCCGTGTTCACGCAAATATCTGCCTACAACAGCGTGCTCCGTGCCGATTATCTCGTGGTTTCAAACGGCCTGGCGCACTATTGCTGCCGCATGGACTACGAACGGCAGAAGGCGGAATTTCTGCCCGAAATACCCTTTTACGAGGATTTATAAGGTAAAAAAGCCTAAAAAACGCGCCGTCTGCCGTTTCATACAAGGAATTATGCGTAACTTGCGCCTTGAAAGCGCGAACTTACGCGTAAAAAGACTATTCACCCTATAAAAACAAAGCATTATGAAAAAGTATCGTTGCATCGTATGCGACTGGGTTTACGACCCCGAAGTGGGCGACCCCGAGGGCGGCATCGCTCCCGGTACGGCCTTTGAGGATATCCCCGAAGATTGGGTGTGCCCACTCTGCGGCGTTGGCAAAGACCAGTTTGAAGAAGTGGCTGAATAATAGCCGCTGAAAGAGGCGTATGTCTTTCCGCATACGCCTCTTTTTTTTGTTTATAAATTCTCTACTAATTATTTTTTTTTGCCCACGAATTGCACGTTTGCACAATAATCCTGCTATTCGTCTACAAAAATTTCTTCAAGATGAAAATCACTTTCCTCGTCGTGGGCAAGACCACCGACCCGCGCGTGGCCGCGCTGACCGATGAATACGTGGGGCGCATCGGGCACTATTTGCCCTTCAACGTCGAGGTCATCCCCGAGCTTAAAAACACCAAGGCGCTTACCGCCGACCAGCAAAAGCAGCGCGAGGCCGAACTCTTGCTCAAAGCCATCAAGCCCGACGATTACGCCGTGCTGCTCGACGAGGGTGGGCGCGAGCTGCGCTCCGTGGAGTTTGCCGCCTATCTCGACAAGCTGCAGGCGCAGGGTCTGCGGCGCGTGGTGTTCGTGGTGGGCGGTCCCTATGGCTTTGCGCCGTCAGTCTATGGCCGTGCCAACGGCAAGCTTTCGCTCTCGCGCATGACCTTTTCCCATCAACTTGTCAGAGTGCTGTTTGTAGAACAATTCTACCGCGCCATGACCATACAGCGCGGTGAGCCCTATCACCATGAGTAAACTCCGCGCGTGCCCCGTGCTGCTGCTCCTGCTGATGCTCGCGGCCATCGGCAGGGCGCAGGAGGAAAGCCGCTTCCGCGTGGCGACTTACAACGTAGAAAACCTTTTCGACACCATTCCCTCGCCGCATCACGACGACAGCGAGTTCCTGCCCGATGCCGCAAAGGCCTGGCACGGCGGCCGCTATTGGAAAAAGCTCGGGATGCTCTCGCGCGCCATTGCCGCCATAGGCGACGTGCGCCCCGCCGCGCTCGTAGCCCTGTGCGAGGTGGAAGGCGACAGCGTGCTGACCCATCTGACAAGGCGCACCTCGCTGGCGCGGCTGGGCTACGGATATACCGTGACGCATAGCGCCGACGAGCGAGGCCTTAACGTGGCATTGCTCTATCAGCCCGAACTCTTTCGCCCTATCTCATGCGCTGCCCTGCGCGTGCCCCATCGGGCAGGCAAGGAACGCCCCACGCGCGACGTGCTGCACGTTTCGGGACAGTGTCACACGGGCGACACGCTCGATGTCTTCGTGTGCCATTTCCCCAGCCGCCGGGGCGGTGCGCGGCTTACCGACCCTTATCGCCGGCGGGCGGCAGAAACGGTGCGCCGCGCCGCCGACAGTTTGCAGGCGGTGCGCGGACGGTGCAATATTATAATAATGGGAGATTTCAATGCCTACTATCCCGAACGCTGCATTGCCGAAACGCTCGGGGCTGTCCCCGCGCAGGCGGTGCAAGACGCGGGCGGCACATTCCTTAAAGAGAAACTTTATCTCCTCACCCATGGCTTGAAGGCCGACGGCGGCATCGGCGGCACCTACAAATATAAGGGCGAATGGCAAATGCTCGACCAAATCATCGTGAGCGGCACGCTGCTCTGCGCCGCGCCCGGACATCTCTCCACTGCGCCCGCCGCCTGCCGCCTCTGCGCCTTTCCCTTCCTGCTCAAAAACGACAAGAGCGGCAACCCCGTGCCTTACCGCACCTATCTCGGCACGTTCTATCAGGGCGGTTACAGCGACCACTTGCCCGTTGCGCTGGACTTTTTCGAGAATTATTAAAGGTGGGTTCTATAAACTCCCACCGTAAAAATCAATTCCGCATGTACGGCATCATCGACTGCGACAACTGCTATGTGAGCTGCGAGCGCGTGTTCCGCCCCGACTTGGAAGGCGTGCCCGTCGTGGTGCTGTCGAATAACGACGGCTGCGTCGTGGCGCGCTCCAACGAGGCTAAGGCACTCGGCATCAAGGCCGGCACGCCTTATTATCAGCTTGCGGAGCAGTTTCCGGGGAAAAAGATTGCCGTATTCTCTTCCAACTACGAACTTTACGAAGAACTCACGGCACGCGTCGTAGACATCATTCGCGGCGAGGCGGCCTACTGTTTCAGATATTCCATAGACGAGTGCTTCGTGCGCTTCGACGGCGACAGCTTTGCCGAACTCAAAGAATGGGGCGAGCGGCTGCACCGCAAAATCAAGCAGTGGGTGGGTATGCCCGTCAGCATCGGCATCGCGCCCAACAAGACGCTGGCAAAGGTGGCGAGCCATTTTGCTAAGAAATATCCCGGTTATCGCCATTGCTGCGTGATTGATAGCGAAGAGCGGCGCATCAAGGCGCTGAAACTCTACCCCGTGGAAGAGGTGTGGGGCATCGGCAGGAAATATGCGGCGAAACTCCAAGGCTGCGGCGTTCGCACGGCCTACGATTTCGCCACACGCCACAGCGACTGGGTGCGCACGGTCTTCAACAACGTTACCCTGCTCCGCACCTGGCGCGAACTGAACGCCGAGGACTGCGTGCCCGACGAAGAATATGCCAAGAAGAAATCTATTTGTACAAGCCGCAGCTTCGATCGCATGGAGGGCGACCTCGGCGTGCTCGAAACGCATGTCGCCAACTTTGCTGCCCTATGCGCGCAAAAGCTGAGGGCGCAGCAGACGGTGGCTTCCGTGGTGTGCGTATTCATCTCCACCAATCCTTTCAGGGAAGACCTGCCCCAGCACCGCGACTTCTGTGAAGTGCGCCTCGTCACGGCCTCAAACGCCACAGTCACCATTGCCAATGCCGCCCGCGAGGGCTTGAGGAAAATCTTCCGTCAGGGCTATCGGTACAAGAAAGCCGGCGTTATCGTAATGGGCATCAACCCTGAAAACCCGATGCAATACGACCTCTTCGGCATCACGCCCGCAGATTACGAGCGGCTGAAGGAACTCGACAGTGCCTGCGACCGCATCAACCGCCTCTTCGGCCGCGAAACCGTGAAACTCGCCGGGCAGCAGTACGCGCCGAAAAATGCCGGCGAGAAAAGCGGCACCTTTGCCGATGCCGTGCGCCGAGACCACAAAAGCCCCAATCCCACGACGCGTTGGAGCGACATCATATCACTCAAATAATAATATGTACTTATGGGAAACATCAAAATTATAAAAGGTTCTTTCTCCACCAACCTTGCCTTGGAGCACGCGCCGGTCAGGGCGGGTTTCCCTTCGCCTGCCGATGACTATAAGCACGAGCGCCTTGATTTCAACAAAGATTACATCAAGCACCCCGAAGCTTCTTTCTATGGCGACGTTGACGGCGACTCGATGAAAGATGCCGGCATCTTCGATGGCGACCGTGTTATCATTGACCGCGCCGTCGAGGCTCGCAACGGCTCGATTGTCGTGGCGTTTTGGAACGGCGAGTTCACGATGAAATACCTCGACCTCACGCACAAGGCGGAAGGCTACATAGAGTTGCGCCCCGCCAACAAGGACTACCCTGTGTTTCGCATCGAGGCTGGCGACAACTTTGAGGTTTGGGGCGTGGTGGTTCACCTTATCCGCACCTTTGAGAAGTTGTGAATTGCCTGGCGCAACGCCCGCGCTCCCTTAGGCTCGGCTATTAAAACATGTTTTATTGCACTCGCTTTGTCCTATCTTCTATAAAAAGCGTAACTTTGCAGTAAGATAATTGCAATAATCACATTTTTTATGACAGAAAACAACGAAATGAACGAGCCGCAGGCCAAGAAATCGAAGAAAGGGCTGATTATTGGCATCATTGTCGCCCTGCTCATCGTGGGCGGCGCAGTGGCTGGCGTATTGATGATGACTGACAGCAAAAACGGGGAGGAAACGGCTTACGCGCTCTTGGAGGACAACGATAATCCTGCCGATTACGAGCAGTTTCTCGCCGACTATCCCAACAGCGCTTACGCTTTCGAGGTGCAGAAGCGGCTGAAACTCCTCAACCAGATGCTCTCCGACTGGCGCAGCATCGCCAAAAGCGGCAACAAGACAGACTTCTTGCGTTTCAAGGAAATGTATGACAATGCCATTTACGCCAAACTCTGCGACTTGAAGCTCGACTCGCTCGACTGGATAGCAGCCCAGCGCGAAAACACGGCCGAGGCTTACGAGCGTTATCTCGCCGAACACCCCGAAGGCACTTATGCCTCAGAGGCTTCCGTGGCGCAGGGCGCCTTGCGCGACAGCGAGGTGCCGGAGGAAATGCAGCTGCTGATACAGCAGACGTGCGAGGAGTTTTTCACCGGCTTTGCCGACCGCGACTTCGACCGCGTATGCCAGAACATTCCCACCGTCATGGACCGCTTCCTCAGCAAGCAAAAGGCTACGAAGGCCGACGTGATGCAAATCATCAACGGCATGTTCAACGAGCATATCGAAAGCTGCACCTTCACCCTCAACCGCGACTTTGAAATCACGCGCAGCACCGGGCCCGACCCTGTCTACACTGCCCGCTTCTCCGTGGATCAGAACATTCTGCGCGACAACGAGGGCAAGACTTTCGGTTCGTACAACGCCGTCGCAGTGCTCGACAAGAACCTGCTCATCACCTCCCTCACGCTCGAAGAGGTGTCGCGGAGATGAGAGCGTTAATATAATATTGTCTACATTATGGAAAAAGTAATTGTCAATTCTTACGAAGAGTTCGCTGCCTTTGAAGGCAAAGTGATCGGCACGTCCGAATGGGTGGAAGTGCCGCAAGAACGCATCAATATGTTTGCCGATGCCACGCTCGACCATCAGTGGATTCACGTTGACCAGGAACGCGCCGCCGCCGGTCCCTTCGGGCAGACCATCGCTCACGGCTACCTCACGCTCTCGCTCCTGCCGCACATGTGGAACCAAATCATTCAGGTAAACAACCTCAAGATGATGGTGAACTACGGCATGGACAAGATGCGCTTCGGTCAGGCCGTGTTGAGCGGACAGAGCGTGCGCCTCGTCACGAAGATGAAGAGCATCGCCAACCTGCGCGGCATCTGCAAGGCTGAAATCGACTTTACCATCGAAATCAAGGATCAGCGCAAGCCGGCGCTCACGGGCATCGCCACCTTCCTGTATCATTTCAACTAAAAAGTAAATGCCGGAGGCTTTACCGACCGACACTTATCTGACGATCGACCAGCCCGGAGAGGGCTACCTCACGGAGAAGCGCAGCCGCTTCCCCGCTTTTGCCATGCACGTGGACAGCGAGGAGGAAGCCAAGGCCGTGGTGGCGCAATACAAGAAGAAGTATTACGACGCGCGGCACGTGTGTTACGCCTACGTGGTGGGCGACCACGGCGAGCGCACCCGCTCTAACGACGACGGCGAGCCGTCCGGTTCGGCGGGAGTGCCTATCCTCGGCAGGCTGCGTGCCGCCGGCTTGACTTACACGCTCGTCATAGTGGTGCGCTACTTCGGCGGCGTGAAACTCGGCACGGGTGGACTGGCCGTTGCCTACAAGACTGCCGCCGCCGAGGCCATTGCCGCCGCCACCGTAAAGGAGTGCATCGTCAAGGCGCGGTTTCAGGTGGAAGTGCCCTACGCCGATGCCGACGTGATGCAGCGTTTCGTGAAAGAGGCCGATGCCGACATCGTGGAGCGCAACTATACGGACAAGGGCGTTATCGCCACCATCAGCATCCGCCTCACCGGCGAAGCCGCCCTGCGCACGAGGCTCGCGCAAATCCTTTCTTTGAAATTTATAAAATCCGACGAATGATGACCTCTCTCGCCATCCGCCCTTTTATTCCCTCCGACATTCCTTTTATCACAGACCTTTACGAGCACTCCTTTCCCGAAGAAGAGCGTCGCCCGACGCGCGACTGGCTGGAAATGCCGGGGCGCGATGAGGCTTTTTGCCTGAATGTGATTGAGGCTGACGGCGCGGTGGCTGGTTTGCTCACCGTGTGGCGGTTTGGAGATTTTACTTACGTGGAGCACTTCGCCGTGTCGCCCGAAAGGCGCGGCGGCGGACTGGGCGCACGGGCATTGCAGACGCTTGTAGAAAGCGTGCAAGAGCCTATCGTTCTTGAAGTTGAACCGAAAGGCAGCACGCCGATGGCCGACCGCCGCATCGCCTTCTACGAGCGCCAGGGTTTCGAACTTTCGCCCTTGTCCTATATGCAACCGCCCTATCGCCCCGGGGGTGCTGCCATTGCGCTAAATCTGATGAGTACGCGGGGCGCTTGGCTTCGCGCCAGCCACGAGGCGGTTTGTAAAGAGATTTTTCGCCGTGTTTACGGCCTTGCTGCGCAGTAAATGATAAAAAGGGGCAACAATATTTTGACAATGGAAAATCTGCAAAATAGAAATATAGCGGTCTTGCTCTCCGGCGGCGTGGATAGTTCTGTCGTGCTTTACAAACTTGTGCAGCAGGGACTTGCGCCCGATTGCTTTTACATTAAGATAGGCCCGGAGGAAACAGAAGAGTGGAACTGCACGTCGGAGGAAGACCTCGAAATGGCCACCGCCGTGTCGCGCCGCTATGGCTGCCGCCTCGAAGTAATCGACTGCCATAAAGAATACTGGGAGCAGGTCACCAAATACACGATGGACAAGGTGCGGGCCGGCTTTACGCCCAATCCCGACGTGATGTGCAACCGCCTGATCAAGTTTGGCGCATTTCACGAAAAGCGCGGTCGCGACTACGACCTCATAGCCACGGGCCATTATGCACAGACCGAAATTATCGACGGCCGCAAATGGCTCACCACCAGCCCCGACCCAGTGAAAGACCAAACGGACTTCCTCGCGCAAATCTATGACTGGCAGTTGCAGAAAGCCATCTTCCCCATCGGCGCCATGCACAAGGACGAGGTGCGCCGCATCGCCGAGCAGGAGCATCTGATAAACGCAAAGCGCAAAGACTCGCAAGGAATCTGCTTCCTCGGGCAAATCAACTACAACGACTATCTGCGCCGCTATCTCGGCGACCAGCCCGGCGACGTTATCGAGGTGGGCACGGGCAAGCGCATCGGCAGCCACCGCGGCCACTGGTTCTACACCATCGGCCAGCGCAAGGGCTTGGGGTTTGGCGGCGGCCCGTGGTTTGTGGTCAAGAAAGACGTGAAGCGCAACATTCTCTACGTGGCCAACGGCTACAACCCTGAGAATGCTTATCGCAAGGACTTTCCCGTTCATGATTTCCACTTCCTCACGCTCCCCGAACTGCCCGAGCGCATCACCTTCAAAATACGCCATACGCCCGAGATACACACGGCGACAGTTGAGCCTTTGGGCAGCGGCGCGTACATGATACATTCCTCAGCACCTATCCACGGCGTGGCGCCGGGGCAGTTCTGTGTGGTTTACGACGAAGACCACCACAAATGCTACGGCTCGGGCGAGATTGCGTGGATGGAATAAATGATAATCCCCGAGACGCGAGTTATGGCAAGCATTGAAAAGGAGCAGCACATCATTGAAATAATGATAAGGCTCTATTGTCGCAAGAAATTCCGCTCAAGCACCCTTACACCCGAGTGCGAAACCCTGCTGGCGTATGCGCGGCAAAGGCTTGCCCGCTGCCGCTTCGGCGACCGCAAACCCGCCTGCCAGCGTTGCCCCGTGCATTGCTACCGAAAGGATATGCGCGAGCAGATGCGCCGAGTGATGCGCTGGTGCGGCCCAAGAATGTTGCTGTATCATCCGCTCATAACATTGCGCCATTATATTAGATAGTTCATGAAAATCCTTACCACAGAAGAAATAAGGCAAAAGATAGACAGCCCTTTGTTCCATGCTCTTACGGCCACGGCTGACGACTTGGGAATGGAGTGCTACCTTGTGGGCGGCTACGTGCGCGACCTTTTTCTCGAACGCCCCACCAACGACATCGACGTCGTAGTCATTGGCAGCGGCATCGAGATGGCAAAGGCATTCGCGGCGCGGCTCAAAGGCAAGGCGGCGGTCAGCGTGTTTGCCAATTTCGGCACGGCGCAGGTGAAATGGCGCAGCCACGAAGTGGAATTTGTGGGCGCGCGCCGCGAGAGTTACTCCCACGACTCGCGCAAGCCCATCGTTGAGGACGGCACTTTGGAGGACGACCAAAACCGCCGCGACTTCACCATCAACGCCATGGCGGTGTGCCTTAATGCCGCGCGCCTCGGCGAGTTGGTCGACCCCTTCGAGGGCGTGCTTGACCTTGAAGACGGCATTATCCGCACGCCGCTCGACCCCGACATCACGTTCAGCGACGACCCCCTGCGCATGATGCGCTGTGTCCGCTTCGCCGCGCAGTTGCGCTTCGTAATCGAAGAGGAAACTTTCGACGCGCTCGGGCGCAACGCCGAGCGGCTGCGCATCGTCAGCGCGGAGCGTATCATTGTGGAACTGAATAAGATAATGGAAACCGCCGCGCCCTCTTACGGCTTCGTCGAACTGCACCGCAGCGGCCTGCTTTCCGTAATCCTGCCAGAACTGGCGGCCCTCGACTGCGTGGAGACGCGCAACGGCCGGGCGCATAAGAATAACTTTTACCACACGCTCGAGGTGCTCGACAACGTGGCGGCCAAGAGCGACAACCTTTATCTGCGCTGGGCGGCGCTTTTGCACGACATCGGCAAGCCGCGCAGCAAGCAGTGGGACGCGCTTGTGGGCTGGACGTTCCACAACCATAACTATTTGGGCGAGAAGATGATTCCCGCGCTGTTTAAGCGGCTGAAACTGCCGCTCGACGAGCGCATGAAGTACGTCAAGAAGCTCGTTGGCCTGCACATGCGCCCCATTGCCATCGCCGACGACGAGGTGACCGACAGCGCGGTGCGCCGCCTGCTCTTTGAGGCGGGCGACGACATCGACGACCTGATGCTCCTTTGCGAGGCCGACATCACGAGCAAGAACGAGCAACGCAAGCAGAATTTCCTGCAAAACTTCAAAATCGTGCGGCAGAAACTCGTTGATATTGAGGAAAAAGACCGTATCCGCAACTTCCAGCCGCCCGTCACGGGCGACGACATCATGCAGGCCTTCCACCTGCCGCCCTGCCGCGAAATCGGCGTACTGAAAACCGCGCTCAAAGATGCCATCCTCGACGGCGTTGTGCCTAATGAGCGCGATGCCGCCTGGCAGTTCGTCTTGAATAAAGCCAAAGAAATGGGACTGGAAAAGGACCAATCGTTTACGCCAGCCGATACGAAATCTAACGCGCTGGTTGAATGAGACAAAAACAGTCAAAACCGCTTGTCTTGTGTGGCCTATCGGCTCGCCTTATCCGATTAAGCCCCAGCCTAAAAGTCTGCCGACTTTTGTCTGTTGCTTAATCTGCTAAGGCTGCGGTCGGTTCCCGCCCGCCCACACAGGACAAGCAAAAAACAGAAAAA
>SFFY01000070.1 GCA_004556745.1 Bacteroidales bacterium
CTCCAACAGAAAGGCATCATAAAACGCATTGGCCCTGCCAAGGGAGGGTACTGGAAAGTCCTCTCTGAGGCATGTGACTCCATATAAGGAATAGAAACACAGGGGAGAAAGTTCGTTTCTATGCTTGTGCTAAAACATCTACCGTATTCAACTCAAAAAAATCACTCAATGCACAGAGCGACCCCTCTATGCGTTGAGTGATTTTTTTGTTTTTGCCTGTGTCTTCATCCCTTTCCTGCCTGCGCCTATACGCATTTTTTACCCTAAAAAACTATACACACCCAGCACTGATTGGCTTAATTCGTTGATAATGTGCGGGATATTTGTGTATAGTTGGGAGGCTGAACCCGTCACAAGTGTATAGTTAAGGTTCACTGGTGCGGACTATTGGATTTAAGTGGATTAGGGCGCATATAAAACGGGTTACATTTTCTTTCATGCAAATGTAACCCGTATGTCGATAAAGGGAAAAGATAAATATATACTACTCTAAATAGGAGCAATCATCATCATCTTTGTTATTTGTTGGCTTGTAAAAATGTGCAATGATCAATATTGTTATTGTACCGAGCGTTACATGAAATTCACCTATGAACGCGGCACCTATTGCTATTATCCAAAGTATCGTCTTCATCTTTCCGAATGTTTTTAAGTTTCTGCAAAGTTACAGCCCTTTTCCTTTCTGTACAACTTTTGTTGCACGGTTTATTTTCATAGCAGATAGCATTCGCTATCCTGCGTCACAATCCGCACGTGCACGGAGATAATTTTTATTTGCTCGGAGATAGTTTTTCCTTTCTCCGAGTTATTTTTCACTATCATATAGGATATTTTTTGTTACAAACTTTGTAACGCATATTACAAAATTTGTAATACGTGTTACAAAGTTTGTAACACATGTTAGAAAGTTTGTAACAAAAACTTTCTTGTAAGAAAGGAAGAAATATCTTGGTGAAAGAAAAAAATATCAGGCAGCAAATAAAAAATTGCTGCCTGATAATGCGTGGTAGAATAAAGTGTTAAGTGTCTTGCGGGGTTTACGGAATTTCTTCAAAGTCAATGTATTCGCCTTCGTCCTTCCTGAATATCTTGCCGCTGCGGCGTTGGCGCGAATTGCCCTTGGAGTGCGTGGTGCTGGTGCCTTGGTTTTGCGCATTGCCCGACTGGTGATTGCTGCGACCGCTTTCCCTGCGGGGCGTGATGCCGAGGAATGAATAGATGGTGCGCACAAGGGTATGCGCAATGCTAAACAGAAAAATGAAAAAGCCAAAAATCAGGGCGAAAAGGCAGCCTAATCCGGTTTGCATAAGTCTAATTATAATGGTTTGCTACCTGTTAAAATGCAAAGGGCGTGCCAATTATTGCTTCCCAGCCTTTGCAACGGCATTATTGACCAAAGAACAAACGATGTAGAGCACGATTACGGCAGAAAAACCGGCGAGGCCAAGGACGCAAAGCAAAGCGATAGATGCGATGGCGAAGGAGTAGCGCAGGGCATTGCCGCGCCAGCCGAAGTGCTTGAATTTGAGAGCGAACATCGGTATCTCGGCCACGAGTAGCCAGCAGGAAATCAGTACGCCGCAGAGGAGGCACCAAAACAGCAGGGCGTTGGGCGCGTCGGTGGGTAATGTCTGTGCCAGTGCGCCCCAGAAGAGAGCGTTTGCAGGCGTGGGCAGACCAATGAAACCCGTTTGCTGCCGCTCATCAAGGTTGAACTTGGCAAGGCGCAGGGCGGAGAATGCCGCGATGAGGAAGGCGGCGTAGGGCAGATAGGGCAGGAGGGCCTGTCCGAGGCACGCCAGGGGGCAGCCTGCGGGGCAAGTGCCGGCGGTGGGCAGGAGTTTTCCTAAAATGCTGAATACAATGGTAGCGGGCGCAAAGCCGAAAGTGATGTCGTCGGCCAAAGAGTCGAGTTCTTTTCCGATAGGCGAGGACACGCCGAGCAGGCGCGCCGCGAACCCGTCGAAGAAGTCGAAGACCGCGCCGATCACGATAAACAATAAGGCAGAGGAATAGTCCCCGCAGAAAGCGAGTCCCGTGGCAATGCAGCCGCTGATGAGGTTGCAACACGTAAGCGTGTTGGGAATATGCTTTTTCATCGATAAAATCTGCTTCTAAGCGTTTGCGGCTTCGGGGTTGAGGCGTGCGAGGACGGTTTGGTTGCCCACAGTGGCCTGTCCCATTTCCACGAGCACCTCGGAGTTGAGTGGCAGGTACACGTCCACGCGCGAGCCGAACTTGATGAAGCCCATGTGCTCGTCGATGTAGCAGGCATCGTCGGGGCGGGCATAGGTTACGATACGCCGTGCCACGGCTCCCGCCACTTGGCGCACGAGGATTTCCTGACCGGCGGGCGTTTCGATGACCACCGTGGAACGCTCGTTCTCGGTGCTGGCCTTCGGCAGCCATGCCTTGTGGAAGTTGCCCTTGTGGTGGACAACTTTCTTCACGAAACCGTCCACGGGAAACCAGTTGGCGTGAACGTTCGTGATGGACATGAAGATGGAAATCATGAGGCGGCGGTCGTGGAAGTACTCGTTTTCATCGACTTCCTCAATCACCACGATCTTGCCGTCGGCAGAAGCCACCACCACGTTCTCCGTGTCGCCGGGGAAGAGGCGGATGGGGCAGCGGAAGAAGTTGACGGCAATGGCAAAGAGGCTAACCGTTATCGCCGCGTAAATATAAAAAGGCCAAAGGTTGCTGTCCTTTAGCAGGAAATACAATGCGCCGTTGGTCACCAACAGGGCGAGGAGGCTGTTCCACAGAATGGTGTTGCCCTCTCTGTGGAGGCGGATTTTCTTTAATCTTTTAAGTCTTGCCATGCCTATATAGTTGCGCTTCGCGGAAGCGTCTGCTATTAAAAAGAGTATAATTCTTGGCAAAGTTAGTGTTTTTTTGCTATTGTGCAAAACATTATGCCCTAAGGAAAGCGGCAAATGTCGCATTTATGTGCTAAGAAAGGTGACAAAATGGAGATAAATCGCTATTTTTGTGGCGATGCAAGTTAAAACCGGGGCGAATGATGCCGCCTGCGTTGGCGGTTTGCATCATCATAATAAATCTGGGAAACATGGACAACGAAACGATAATGAAGACATCTGCCGAACAAGACCGCCTTGCCTTTACGGTGCTGGCCATCGAGGCTTCTGCACAGAAGATGGGCGTGTCGCCCTCGGAAATGAGAAGGCGGCTGGATAAGGTAGGGCTAATCAAAAACCTTATTCAGGATTGCTATGATACATTGCATACAGAGAGCCGCGAAGCCGTGGCAAACGACGTGGTGGAGGCTCTGAAAAACTGGGAAAGAGAACAGTAATGGAAAAACAGACGCTATTTCATGGCTCGACGCTTGTAGTTGAGTGTCCGCTGGTTAGTATCGGCAGGAAAGACCTGGACTTCGGTCCGGGTTTCTATCTTACGCCTCTCTTCGAGCAAGCCGCCAAATGGGCTGTTCGCCTCAAAGCCATCAGGCGTGCAGAACAGGCGATAGTGAACGCTTATGAGTTCGCTCTTCCCGCAGGCTATAACATTAAGCGTTTTGAGGCTTACGACAAGGAATGGCTGGACTTTATAGTGGAAAGCAGGGCGGGCAATCAGCCTTGGGAAGGTTATGATATTATTGAAGGAGGAGTTGCTGACGATCGTGTCATCGATGCGGTAGAAGCCTATATCAATGGTTATGCTGACGTGGAGCATACCTTGCGCCAACTGATTTATCATAAGCCCAACTATCAAATCTGTATATTGAACCAAGAGATTATAGACATGCATTTACAATATCAATCATACGAAAGGGTATAGTTATGTTGGATTTCTTGTTATGGAATAAAATAGCCCGCATCATAGCGCAACTGGCGGAAACTCTGAACATTTCGACCGACAGGGCACTGGTGCTCTTTTATGAGTCCGAAGTTTGCACGATGCTTCACAACCCGGAACTCGGTTTGCATCTTATGAGCGACACATATATTGTGAACGATTTGATTGAAGAGTTAAGGAAAAAGCAATAAAAACCAGTTTGTTTGAATAGATAAAAACAAGTATGAAACCGCTTGTTCTGTGCGTGCTATTGGCTGGGCAGTAGGGGCGTTTTGCAAAACGCCCGCCAAATGCGCCGCAGGGCATAAATCGTTGTGGTAATCAAAGCAATCATTAACCGGGCGTTTTGCAAAACGCCCCTACTGGTGGCGGTCGGTTTCCGTCTGCCCCAAACGGAGCATGAGGTTTTTTGGGAGGTTTTTATCTAAAACCGTTTTAAGTTCATTCATTCCACCATTCAACAAAGATAAACCCCGTGAAACTTATATATAATATTGTGTGCCTTGCCCTCCTGATGCCTCTGCTGTCACTGAACGCCGCGGGGCAATCCGTTGGCAAGGAGCAGTTAAGTCATATCGTAAACCCCTTTATCGGCACCGACTACACCGGCAACACCTATCCCGGGGTGCAGGTGCCGTTCGGCATGGTGCAACTCAGTCCCGACAACGGGCTGCCGGGCTGGGACAGGATAGCAGGCTATTTCTATCCCGACAGTACGATTGCCGGCTTCAGCCATACCCATTTGAGCGGCACGGGGGCGGGCGACCTTTACGACATATCCTTTCTGCCCGTCACCGAACCCTTGCGCACGGCGGCCGCCCCGCTCGGCACGCACAGCCGTTTCAGCCACGGCGAGGAAGAGGCGCACGCCGGCTATTACGCCGTATGCCTCAAAGACTACGGCATCCGCGTGGAACTCACCGCCACGGAGCGGTGCGGCATACAGCGGTACGCCTTTCCGAAAGGCAAGAAAGCCATCGTGCTGCTCGACTTGGGCAAGGCGATGAACTGGGACCGCACCGTAGACTGCCGCCTCGAAGTCTGCGGCGGGCGGAGCATTCGCGGTATGCGGGCGTCGGAAGGTTGGGCGCGGGGGCAGCGCGTGTTTTTCCAAACCCGTTTTTCCCACTCCTTTACACGCATGGTGGTAGACAGCGTGCCCGTCATGACGGACGGGCGGCGCACGGGGACGGCCATCAAGGCCCGCTTTGAATTTGACAATTTGGACGATGAGGCGCTGCTGACCGTCGCCACCGCCCTCTCGCCGACCGGCGCGGAAGGTGCAGAGCAAAACCTCGCGGCAGAAGCGCCGCACGATGATTTCGATATTTACCGCCGGGCGGCGGAGGCACGCTGGGACGAGGCATTGGGAAAAATTGAGGTGGAAGGCGGCACGGCAGACGAGCGCGTCACGTTTTACACCGCGCTTTATCACGCTTTGCTCGCGCCAACGCTTTATTGTGATGCCGACGGTTCGTATCCCGGTCCCGACGGCAAGACATATCGCGCCGCGCCGCGCAATTATTCCACCTTCTCGCTTTGGGACACCTACCGCGCCGCGCACCCGCTCTATACCATGCTCTGCCCGGAACGCGCCGCAGAAATGGTGCGCTCCCTACTCGACTTTGCCGAACAGAACGGGCGGTTGCCCGTCTGGACGCTGTGGGGCAGCGAGACCGACATGATGATCGGCTACCACGCTGCGGCGGTCATTGCCGATGCCTTTCTCAAAAACATCATGTCGCCGGCCGACGACATTCGCCGCGCCCTGCGCCTCTGCGTAGCCACGGCTCGCAAGGACGAGTATCGCGGCATCGGCTATCAGCGCACGTTGGGCTATGTGCCGTGTGACGTGAAAGACCCTTACAACAACGACAACTGGTCGCTCTCGCGCACCCTCGAATATGCGTTCGACGATGCCTGCATCGCTCGGTTGGCCGAAAGGGTGGGCGCGGTGGAGGAGGCGCGTGAGTTTGCCCGGCGTGCGGGCTGTTGGCGCAATGTCTACAACCCCGCCACCGGCTATATGCAGCCGCGCCGCAGCGATGGCGCATTTGTAAGTCCGTTCCGTCCCGACGACTACACGCCGGATATTTGTGAAAGCAATGCGCGACAATACTTTTGGTCGGTGCAGCACGACATCGAGGGTCTGATGAAGCATTGCGGCCGCAAGCGTTTCGCCGCGCTGCTCGACAGCATGTTCACGCACGAGAGCGCCGACACCGCCGCCTTGCCGATTTTCTCGACGGGTATGATGGGGCAGTATGCCCATGGCAACGAACCGAGCCACCACGTGGCTTACCTTTACAACTATATCGGTCGCCCCGAAACTGCGCAGGTGCTTGTGGACAGCATTCGCCGCAGTTTCTACTTTAACCGCCCCGACGGCCTTTGCGGCAATGAGGACTGCGGGCAGATGTCGGCGTGGTACGTCTTTTCCGCCCTCGGTTTCTATCCCGTCGACCCCGCCTCGGGCAGTTATGCCCTCGGCACCCCACTTTTCCCCACCGCAACCCTTCATCTCTCCGACGGCAAAAAACTCGTCATCAAGGCGCAGCGCAACGGTCGCGTGGCAGGTCCGCTCGTGAAGCGCGTGCTGTGGAACGGACGTAAGGTGCGCCGCCTTGCCGTAAGCCATTCCGACCTCGTCAATGGTGGAACTTTGACTTTTGAGATGCAGTAATAAGTTTGAAATTGCGGGAAAATGCACTGCGATAGTGCATTTTCTTGCGGAAAATGCACTTAGTGAGTGCAAAATGGCTATCTTTGCATAAGATAGGCTGCGGTTCGGCCATTAAAGTAAACTTTATTGCGCTCACCTTGCACTATCTTTGCCTCGGATTATAAATCAAAATCATTATGGATAGGTTGATAGCAAACTATAAAAGGCTGTTGCGGCTGACCGATACCTCGTTTCACAGATATATGTATGACAAAGTGAATTGGAACGGGCGTTTGGTAGGCATCGTCGGTGCGCGGGGCGTGGGGAAGACCACGATGATACTCCAATACATCAAAGAACAACTTGACGTAGACAGTACGCTTTACGTCAATGCAGAGGATTTCTATTTCGCCTCGCATCGGCTGACGGAATTGGCAGATGTCTTCTGCAAGATGGGTGGAAAGTATCTTGTTGTAGATGAGGTGCATAGATATGAGGGTTGGTCGAAAGAACTC
>SFFY01000029.1 GCA_004556745.1 Bacteroidales bacterium
TTTCTCTGTACCAACCCAGACAGGCTTTGCAACTACTGTAAGTGTGAAATGCGGTGATGATTTTGACGCAGAGCAAACCACTTCAACCATTTCTTATAGTACGAAGAGTTCTGTAACCACTTACAACTGGGAGCAAATCACTCCGACCAACAACGGCGACGGCACCTATACCGTGCCTGCCGACAAGATGAAAGGCGACTTGCAGATTACGGTTACTTATACAAAAGACGTGATGGCTCTGATTAAGGCCGGCAAGCAAGTGTTCAGAATAAAGAATGTTGCCACCACAAACTATCCATATTTGAAAGTTGCCACTGCCGATGCAAGTTCTGGTTCAAGATTTTCGCAGGGAGACAAGATACTTTATCACGTTAACGCAGAGACAGCTACAGCAGACGGAGCATCGTGCCTGTGGCGCTTGATGCCCGCTGGAACGGACCAATACTATTTGCGCTCTCAGTGTTTGACTTTGTCCGACATGAAGACTGTCACCACTGGTACAAATCCTAAAAACAATGACTATCCCGTTAAAATGGCCGATGCCTACGATTCAGAAGGAAATGCTCAGGGACAGATAATTTACTTGCATCAGACAGGCAGCAATTACGGATTTTCTACTTCGAGTAGTACTGCTGGCTACAACTTTATGCACGCTGTTGTTCATGGTGGTCCGAGTAGCACCGATACGAAATACCCTGCCACCCAAAATGGTTACTACGTTACTACTTGGAATCAAACGGAAAACGCTTCCAAATGGACTTTTGAAGAAGTCAATGAAATCGGCATCACGATTGGCGCGAGCGGCTACGCATCCGTCAACTACGACTTCCCCGTGAAATTCCCCGCTGGCGTGAAGGTTTATAAGAAGGCACTGGAAGCTGCTACGTACATCAAGCTCGAAGAAATCCCCGCAGGTTCTGACGGCTGCGTATCGCTGCCCACGGGCAACGCCGCATTCGTAGCCAGCACGGAAGGCGCAAGCATCACGCTCGAAATCCTTTTGGACGAGCCGGCTGCCATTGAGGGCGGCACGGGCGTAAACGGCACGTACCTCGCCACGACCTTCGACGCAACCAGCGCAGCCAATATCTACGGCATTGCAAAGAAAGACGATGTAGTGGCATTCTACAAAATGCAGGGCGGCACCACGATTAAGCAAAACAAGGGCTATATCCAGTCTGCCACGAGCAGCGCACCGCGTATGGAACTCACCTTCGGCGAAGGCGCAACCACGGACATCGAAAGCGTGCTCGAGGATAACAGCCGCCGCGAAAGCATCGACACCTCCGTGCTCTACGACCTCAACGGCCGCCGCGTGCTCTATCCCTCTCGCGGCATCTACGTAACGGCCAGCGGCCAGCGCATCTTCCTTAAATAGGACATATCATTACTATTCTTTCCCCAAATCATTACTATAAGATTTTAACTATGAAGAAATTATATGTTTCCCCCGTATGCCGCGCATACAATCTCGAAATAGAGAGTGCCATTCTTAGCGGTTCTTACGACAAGAAAGAACAGGAAATCGACGGTGCCGACTTCGATACCAACAAGAAGGGCTTCGACATGTGGCAGGACATGGACAACGAATCGAACTACGGCACAGCCACGGGCTGGTAAGCCGCACCCCCATTGCCGCAGCGGCGGCAATCTACCGAAAGATTTTAGAAAAAAAGGGCGTGACGCACGTGTGTCACGCCCTTTTTTTGCGCATTGCAAAGGTTAAGATTTTTTTTGCCCACGAATCTCACGAATAATATGATTACGCGTTGGTTGAAGTAGAGCGTTAAGTGCCTGGAAGGCACTACAAAAGCGTAGCTTTTTGATAACCGGGGACGAAGTCCTCGGTAAATGCAATCGTGAAAGTTCTGCCTGGAAGGCAGTACGCCACAGGACATGTCCTGTATACCATTCCTCAGGCGTAGTGCCTTCCAGGCACATCGGCCACATATTGCCTATCCGAGGACTTCGTCCCCGGTTATCGTCGCTACGCTCCGTAGTGCCTTCCAGGCACTTAACACCTAATTCAACCCAATGCGCAATCATTGAATTCGTAAAAATTCGTGCGACCGAACAGGTCGCCATTATAATGTAGAGCAATGAATTCGTGTAGATTTCTTGACATTTTCGGCTGCGCTCGGCAATATGAGCAAGCTCTATTGCGCTCGTTGGCATGAAAATTCGTGTAGATTCGTGTGATTCGTGGGCAAAAAAAGATTCGTGGGTAAAAAACATTTGCGGATAAGTTAACCAACAAATTACTTATGTACTATATTCAATAGTTTAGTGGTAAGTTATAACACCCACCTTAACACTTTCTTAACCGCTTTGTAACAGCGCGGCAACATTCGCTCCATAATTTTGCAGCACACAATAATCAATGTATTTTTTATTTATGGAATGGATGTACTTTGGAATAATAGCATTCCTCTTTATCCTCGCGGCGTTCGACCTCTGGGTAGGCGTAAGCAACGACGCCGTTAACTTTCTCAATTCTGCCATCGGCTCTAAGGTGGCGCGTTTCCGCACTATTGTAACAGTGGCGGCCGTGGGCGTGTTCTGCGGCGCGGTGATGAGCGACGGCATGATGGACATTGCCCGCCACGGCATCATGCGCCCCGAGCAGTTCGTCTTCGGCGAGGTGATGCTCGTGTTTCTCGCCGTAATGGTGACCGACGTGGTGCTGCTCGACATCTTCAACTCGCTCGGCATGCCCACGTCGACCACGGTATCAATGGTGTTTGAACTGCTCGGCGCGACCTTCGCGTTCAGTATGCTGAAAATGGCGGGCGGCTCCGCGCTGCCTTTCGGCGCGTATATGAACACCGATAAGGCACTGCAGGTAATCCTCGCCATTTTCCTTTCGGTGGCGGTGGCGTTTGTGATAGGCTCGTTCGTGCAATACGTGGCGCGCCTGCTCTTCACCTTCAACTACGGCAAGCGGCTGCGCTGGAAAATCGGCCTCTTCGGCGGCGTGGCCATCACCGCCATTATCTACTTCATGCTCTTCAAGGGATTGAAGCACCTCTCGTTTATGACGGCGGAGGTGAAAGGCTTTTTAGATGAACATATATTTATTGTGCTCGGCACGTGCCTCGTGGTGTTCACGCTGCTGATGCAGCTGCTCCATGCACTGAAAGTAAACGTGTTCCGCATCGTGGTGCTCACCGGCACGTTCGCCCTCGCCACGGCATTTGCCGGCAACGACCTCGTGAACTTCATCGGCGTGCCCCTCGCGGGTCTGTCGTCGTTCCGCGACTTCGCCGCCTCGGGCAGCACCGACGCGTGGGGCTTTACGATGGACTCGCTCAATGCCTCGGCTCACACGCAACCCGTGTTCCTCTTCGCCGCCGGCCTGATCATGGTGTTCTCGCTGGCGCGGTCGAAGAAGGCGCACAATGTGGTGAAGACCGAGGTGGGGCTGTCGCGCAGCGATGAGGGCGACGAGATGTTCGGCTCTTCGCGCGTGGCCCGCAGCCTGGTGCGCATGGGGGCAAACGTAGGCACATTCGTGCAGCGCATCACGCCACGCCCCGTGGCGAACTTCGTGGAACGCCGCTTTGCACCCGCCGATGCGCCCCTGCCCGACGGCGCGGCATACGACCTCGTGCGCGCTTCGGTGAACCTCGTCGTAGCCGCCCTGCTCATCGCCCTCGGCACGTCCCTGAAACTCCCGCTCTCCACCACCTACGTAACCTTTATGGTGGCAATGGGTTCCTCGCTCGCCGACCGCGCCTGGAGCCGCGAGAGCGCGGTGTTCCGCGTGACGGGGGTGCTTACGGTGATCGGCGGTTGGTTCATCACCGCCGGCGTGGCATTCACGGCGTGCTTCTTCGTGGCCCTCGCCATGCGCTTCGGCGGCGTGCCGGCAATAGTCATCATCGTCGGCGCAGGCATCTACGCCCTCATTCACAGCCAGCGCCGCTTTGCCAAAAAGCAGGCCGAAGAAGAAAAAGAGGACGACGTGCTCTTTCACCAGATGTGCCGCTGCCGCGACCCGAAGGCCATCGGCGGCATGCTGCTGCGCCACCTCTCGGTGAGCGTGGCCGAAAAGACCGTGAAATATTCCGACATCCTCACTGCCGCCACCGACGGACTGTTTCAAGAACGCCGCAGGTTGCTCAAGCAGGCAGAGCGCGACCTCGAAATGGAAAAGATGCTGCTCAAAAGCCTGCGCCGCCGCGAAACCATAGGGTTGCGCCGCGCCGACGCGGCAGAGGCCGTAAGGCTGAGCACATCGTTCCACCTCGTGCACAACTCTCTGCGCCAAATCCACTACGGACTGATGCGCCTCTGCGAACCGGCGAAGGAGCATGTGGACAATAACTTCTCGCCCATTGCGCCGGAACTCGCCTCGCGCTACCTCGCCCTGCGCGACCGCCTCGTGGCACTGCTCGACAACACTGCTGTACGCATTCGCCAGACCGACGCGCCGCTCGACATTCAGGACATCTCCGACGAGGCCGTAAAGCTGAAAAACGACTTTGCCGCTTTCCGCCACGAAGTGATGCTCCTGCTGCAAACGCCGGGCGCACATCTCGTAACGCTATCGCTCCTGCTCCACGTGACGCAAGAGACGGAGCAAATCGTGAAAGAACTGCGCACCCTCATCAAAAGCGTGCGCCGCTTCAGAGAATTGGTTTAGCCTGGCTGTCTTATACGCCCGCCACGTACGCCGAAAGGGAAAGTGATTGTGGCAGGCTGAAAGCCCAGATGTTGCCCAGAGCCCAGGGCAACGCCCTGGGTAGCGATATTGCATTGATTAAAGTGTCTCGCTCTGCAAGAGCAGCCTTCATTATGAGGGGCAACGCCCCGCGGCATTGCGTGCTGGGTTACGCGCTTGGAGCGCGTGGCATTTTTGCGGTGGCGCAAAAATGCCGAATGTATCAATCGCGGCGTACATTTCCCCAGGGCGTTGCCCTGGGCTCGGGGCAGCAATTGGGCTTACAGCCCGCCCCAATCACGGTTGCGCCGCATGGATTAGGGGCGTATTTTATACGCCCGCCGCGCAAGATAATTAGTCAACCATGTTTCCTGGTAGAAAATATAGCGGTTTATTCAACCAACGAGTATTATCTATAAAAATCTAAAAAACCTCCAATATGCTTATCAAGCCTTTACTGCCGCTCGCTTTCTGCCTCTGCGCCGCGCTGCCGGCAATAGCCGAAACGCCTGCCGACTCCGCCAAAAACAAGAAGCCTTTGCCCGAGTGGCTGCCGAAAATCAGTGGCACGCTCCGCGCCAAGGGCGAATACCAGACGCGCGACAAAGAAGGACGTTTTGAGGTGCGCAATGCCCGCGTGGCACTCGACGGAAACGTGACACCCATCGTGATTTACCGCGCCGAGGTAGACCTGTCCGACGAGGGGCGCATCCGTATGCTCGATGCCTACGCCGGCGTGCTGCCCGTGAAAGGCTTGACGCTACGCATCGGACAGATGCGCGTGCCGTTCAGCATCGACGCGCACCGCTCTCCCCACAAGCAATATTTCGCCAACCGCTCCTTTATCGCCAAGCAAGTGGGCGACGTGCGCGACGTGGGACTCTGCGCCTCGTACACCCTGCCCAAAACGCCGCTCACCATCGAGGGCGGGCTCTTCAACGGCTCGGGACTGACCGACCAGAAAGACTATTGGACGAAAAACCTCAACTTTTCGGCAAAGGTGCAATGGAAACCTGTGAAGATGCTCACGCTGCAAGGCTCAGTACAGAAGATTTCGCCCACGGGTGGTACGGTGATGCTCTACGACGGTGGGGCATCGTTCAACCACGCCGGCGTGTTCCTCGAAGCCGAATATCTGCGCAAGCATTACAAGAATAATGCCTACCACGCCGTGAATGCGCTCAATACGATGGCGGCCTATACACTGCCGCTGCGCCGCGTGTTCGACCATCTGCGCTTCCTGACGCGCTTCGACATGATGGACGACCACAGCAACGGCAGCCTCAACGACGAGGGCGTGCTGCAGACCGACGATGCCGCACGCAAAAGGCTCACGGCAGGCATCACGCTCGGCTTTGCCAAGCGCCTCTCGGCCGAACTGCGCCTCAACTACGAAAAGTATTTCTACGACAAAGGCGCGGCCATGAAAACCTCCGAGCGCGACAAGGTGGTCATGGAAATGATGATACATTTCTGATTTTTGCTCCCGCTTTTCGTGCTTTCCTGCGCAGAAATAACTAATATTGCAAGGCGAAACGCCCCTGCTCCACACAATATTATATATATATGGTATCTTCAAAAAAGATTTTGGTTGTAGACGATGAGCCGGACTTGCGCGAGATTTTGCAATGCAATCTCGAAAACGCCGGCTATGAAGTGGTAACCGCCGCCTCGGCCGAAGAGGCTATCACGCTGCTCTCGCCCGACATCATGCTTGTGCTGCTCGATGTGATGCTCGGCGGCATGTCGGGCTTCCGCATGGCAGAAAAGATGCGCAAGGAACTCCACAACGATACGCCCATCATCTTTCTCACGGCCAAGGACGCGGAGAAAGATCTGCTCACCGGCTTCTCGGCAGGTGGCGACGACTACATCTGCAAACCGTTTTCCCTGCACGAGGTGCTGGCACGCATCAGCGCCGTGCTGCGTCGCAGTGGCACGGAGGCGTTGAAACCGAAAACGCTGACCTCCGAAGGACTGACGATCGACTTTGAGCGCAAAGCGGCCTACGTGGAAGGCATGGAGGTGCGCCTTTCGCCCAAAGAGTTCGGCATTCTCAGCCTTATGGTGCGGCAGCCGGGGCGCGTGTTCTCGCGAGACGAAATCCTCGCGGCGGTTTGGCGCGGCACCAACTGCATCGTCATCGACCGCACCATCGACGTACACATCGCCCGGCTGCGCAAAAAGCTCGGTGCGGCCGGCCTGCGCCTCACCAACCGCTCGGGCTACGGCTATTGTTTTGAATAAAAGGGGATTTTGTCTACTCGTTTACTTGTCTACTTGTTAACTCGTCTACTCGTTTACTAAAAAATGATGCTTTCGTATCGCAGCAAACTGCTGCTGAACTTCACGTTGCTTTTTGCAGCCTTTACATTGCTGCTTGTAGGTTTCCAATACAATCGTGAGCGGCAATATCGGCGCGAGTTGCTCGAAGCGCGACTTTTGAGTTATGCCGACCTCGTGGCGGGCGACATTGAAACAAACGGGCTGAACAGCACAGCCGCCGTGGAAGAACTCAAAAAGGTGAAACTGCTGCTGCCGAAAGAACTGCGCCTCACGGTCATCGGAAAAAATGGCACGGTGATATACGAGAGCGACGGCATGATGCCCCACGAGATGGGCAACCACCACGACCGCCCCGAGGTGCGCCTCGCGCTCAACGAGAACGAAGGCAGCGACATACGCGCCTCCGTCACCGAAGGCAAGGAATTTTTCTATTTCGCCAAGGCTTACGGCAGCCTCATCGTGCGCGTGGCATTGCCTTACGACGACGAGGTGCGCAATTTCATGAAAGCCGACAACGTGTTCCTGTGGTTTGCGCTGATGCTCTTCCCCATAGTGCTCGTGCTGCTCATTTATATCTCCGACCACTTCGGCAAGGCCATTGCCCAGCTGCGCCTCTTCATCAGTTCCGCCGACAGGGGGCTGGTGGACTACGATCAGTTGAAGTTTCCCCACAGCGAACTGGGCGACGTGGCGGCAACGCTCACCCTGAAATACCGGCAACTCGACGAGAGCAACCGGCAAATCGCCTTGGAGCGCGAACGCCTCCTGCGTCACTTCCTTTATTCGGAAGCAGGCATCGCTATCTTTTCGCCCGACAGGCAGAAAATCTTTGCCAACCCCAAGTTCACTCAATACGCCAACACAATCCTCGACCGCCCCACGGCGGACCTCAATGCGCTTTGGAGCAACGAACGCTTCCAGCCCGTTTGCGAGTTCCTCGAGCAAAACGAAAACGGCGGCAGCCCCGTGCAGGAAGCGCCGCTCTTCCGCTACACGATACAGGCCGGCAGTTCTTGCTTCGCCGTGCAGGTGCTGATCTACAGCGACCAGAGTTTCGAACTGTCGCTCACCGACACCACGCAGGCCGAACAGACCAAGAAACTCAAGCAGCAGATGAGCAACAACATCACGCACGAGTTGCGCACGCCGGTGAGCAGCATACGAGGATATTTGGAGACGATATTGGAATGTGCGGGGCTGAACGAACAGCGTAAGGAAGACTTCTTGCGGAAAGCCCATGCGCAAGCGGTGCGGCTCACCGACCTCATCCGCGACGTGGCCTTGATAACAAAAGCAGAAGAAGCGCCCGAGGCGTTGCCGCTCGAGACAATCGACGTGAGCCGTATGGTGGAAGACATAGCCGACGAGCTGCGCGGCGGCATGGAGCAGGCGGGCATGGAGTTTCAGCACCTCATTCCCCCGGTCACTATGCTCACGGGCAACTATTCCCTTGTCTACGCCATTTTCCGCAATCTTATGGAAAACAGCATCCGCTACGCCGGACAGGGCACGAAGATGTGTGCAGAACTCTACAACGAGGACAAAGACTTTCTCTATTTTTCTTTCCGCGACACGGGCTGCGGCGTGCCCGAGGAGCATTTGCCGCGCCTCTTCGAGCGGTTCTATCGCGTCACGGAAGGACGCACGCGCGACTGCGGCGGCACGGGTCTCGGCCTCTCTATCGTGCGCAACGCCGTGCTTTGCCATTCCGGCGAAATCTCCGTGCGCAACCGCAAAGGCGGCGGCCTCGAAATCCTATTCTGCTTGAAGAAAAATCATAAGGGTGGGTTGAGAAACTAAACAAAAAAGGGAGCAGCACTGCTCCCTTTTTTATATTTCATTCAGTAGAAAGGCCATATAAAACGGCAAAGTCAGCAACGCATCACTTCGCCCCACATTGTAATCGCCCAATTTAATGGCATGGTTCACATGATACTTTTCAGGGTGTTTCAACAGGGTTTTCAAGGATTTTGCATTGCCAGTCCTCGCCTTGCATTCTACCGGCGTGCAAGTTCCCTTGTGGCGAATGATAAAATCAATTTCTATGCTGTCGGGCTTTTGGAAATAATATAGTTTACGCCCCATCTTTCCCAAAATATCTGCTAAGGCGTTTTCATATATAGCACCTTTATAGGCATTCAGCTGCCCTTGCAAGATATCAGACTGCGTGCCGTCGTCCAGCATACTGACAAAAAGCCCCGTATCTGCCATATACACTTTGAAGCAATCCTGAATAGCATTGCCTCCCAGCGGCAATTCAGTAATCGAAAGGTTGTAGCAGCGGCGGATAATGCCTGCATCTTCTATCCATTGCAGGCTGCTGACATATTCGTTGCTACGACCGCCCTTGCGGACTACCGAATAAGTGAACTTCTTATTGTCCCTACTTAATTGGCGAGGGATAGACTCGAAGCATTCCCTAATGCGCGACCTATCTTGCGGGGCTGCGTATTTCACCATGTCAGACTTATATTCGTCAATGATGCTGCGTTGAACGCTTATCGCCTGATTGACATCGCGTGTCTCCAAGAACGTCTTGACCACCTCAGGCATGCCGCCTATGATGATGTATTCCAGCAACAGCTGGCGCAAACGATTGTGAATGGCTTCTGGCACAGGCGTTTCTTGTTCAAAGCATTGGCGCAACAAATCAAAGACAGGAGATTGAATGCCATTGGCCCAAAGCCATTCTTCAAAATCCATGGGATACATATCCACAATCGTCTCAAATCCTACCGGCGTAGAGCTTTCCGCCCTTTCCTGATGCTCTGAACGATAACCGTTAACGCCGAGCAACGAACCGGTGCAAATGACATCGAACCGACCATCTAACTTAAAGAATTTGAGAGAAGCGCGCGCCTGAGGGCAATCTTGTATCTCGTCAAAGATAATCACGGTCTTACCAGGCACAAACCGAGCATCGGGCAATGCGGCAGAGATGGCGACAATGAGATAATCCACGCTTAAAGCCCCTTGGAACAGAGATTTCAGGTCTTTCTGCTCATGGAAATCCATGTAAACCACATGCTTATAATGCTTCGAGGCAAATTGGCGCACGGAGCTCGTTTTTCCGCATTGGCGGCAACCTTTTATAACCAATGGTTTCCTGTTTTTATTGCTTTTCCAAAGGCTAAGAAAGTTCTCAATTTTTCTTTTGTACATATATCGTTATAATTGAGAGCAGTAGGGTTTATTGACACACTTTTTCGGGCGACTTTTTTGCCGAAGCACACACTTTTTCGGGCGACTTTTTGCTTAAAGTCTACACTTTTTCGGGCGACTTTCGTTTGCAAAGATACTTTTTTAAGGCGAAAACAGCCCAATGAAATTATAAAAATGGGAGCAAGTCCCCCGATTTATCCCCTCAATCCCCTTTTTGTAAGAATATAAAACACGACGGGCACACCGATAAGCGGCGTGACGGCGGCAAGGGGCAGGGCACCGCGCTCGCCGGGCAGGCGGGTGAGCAGCAGGGCAAAGAGGGCCACGTTGCCGCCCCAAAGCATGGTGGCGGGAATAAGCAGGCGATGGTCGGCGCGGCGATAGAGCAGGCGCACGATGTGTGGTACGGCAAGGCCGATAAACGACACGGGACCGCACACGGCGGTAGTGGTAGCGGCGAGCAAGCCGGCGGCCAGCAGCCCGAGGGTGCGCACGGTGCGGACGCGGTAGCCGAGGTTGTGCGCATACTCTGCGCCCAGAAGCAGGGCGTTGAGCGGTTTGGCCAAAAACAATAGGGCGAATAGCGTGAGCAGCACGGGCACGGCATAGAGTGGCAGGTTGCCGAGCGGCACGCCGCTGAAATCGCCCAGCCCCCAAATCACGAAAGAGCGCACGCCTTGCGAGGTGGCGTAGAAGTTGAGCAACGAGATGATGCCCGAGAGCAGAAAACTAATCATCACGCCGGCGATGAGCAAGGCCATATTGCCGCGCAGCACGGACGAGAGGGCAAGCAGCACGAACATCACTGCCATTGCGCCCAGAAACGCTGCCGCGAGCGTGAGCGTGAAACCGGCTATCATGCCGCCACCCGAAATCAGAGCCCCGCCGCCACACAGCAGCACGAGGGCCGCACCGAGCGACGCGCCGGAGTTCACGCCGAGCAACGAGGGGTCTGCCAAAGGGTTGGCAAACAGCGTTTGCATCACCAAGCCTGCTGCCGAGAGCGATGCGCCTGCCAACAGTGCCACCGCGATTTGAGGCACGCGCGACTGCCACACGATAAACGCCGCCGACGAACCGTCAGACGGCGTAGCGGCAAGTGCCGACAGCACCTCGCCGGGCGCGAGCCGCATGCTGCCAGTAAGCAATGCCGCCGCCGCGAGCAGGGGCAGCAGCAATAGTCCAGCCGCAAAAGCCATGCGGGCGCGGCGTTCGGGCGCGGGGGATATAATGTCGTTGGCCATATCTACTCTACCAAATAATTAAAATATCTTGGGGTAAAACCTTCGGGGCGCAAGGAGGGGTGGAAAGTTGCGGCGAGTTCTTGAAGCAGCCGCTCGGGATGGAAAGGCACTTCCTCGAAATAGGGCGTGGCGAGCGTGTTGCACACCAGCACACGCCCTTCGCGCCATGCCTTGAACTTATCGGCGTGGGGAAACTCATCTGCTAACGTCTTGCGGCTCGGCGGTGCGGACCAGCCCTGCTTGATCAGCCACCAGTCGGCATTGCGGGCGCGGTCGAACACGCCTTCAAACGTCAGGGAGAGCGAGCCCTTGTCGCCGTTGTCCTTCCAAAGATAGCAGATGCCCGCATCGGCAAAGAGCCGTCCCATCGTGCTGCGCCCGCCCGGCACGAACCACGTGCCGCCCTGCGGCAGGTCGCACAGCGCGGTCGGACGCTCCGCCGTAGCGACGGCTTTCCGCTTGCAGTCCTCATATCGCTGCGCCACCAGTTCAAACAGGCTGTCGGCCGCCGCGCCGCGCCCCGCGAGCCGTCCGTAGAGGCGCATCCACTCGGCGCGCCCCAAGGGCGACGTTTCCATATAGTCGGCGCACTCAATAATCGGCACGCCCAGCGTGGCCAGTGTACCGTGTCCCGCGTTCTCGAAGGGCGAGAGAAGCAGGGCGTCGGGGCGCAGGGCGTGCAGCAGTTCCGCATCGGGCTTCATGGAATTGCCCGCCGGTTTCAACCGCCCCGCCTGTATGAGTTGCTTTAAGGCAGCCCCCACGGCGTATTCCGCATCGAATAGCCCCGCCAAAGCATCTTCCGCACCGAGTTCCTGCAAAAGGGCGGCGTGGAGTGCCGTGCCCGACACGATGCAACGCAGCGGTGTGCGCACGATGACGTAACCACTTGCTTTCTCGGGCACATCTGCGTACTCCGGCACCAGACAGTACCGCTGCATGGTGCGCCCCTCGTGCCACGGATCGGCAATCTCCGCAAAGGTGCAGCCGAGCGTGTCGGTGAGGCGCAGCAGTTCGGCGTAGCGCAGCGGGGCTGGCGCAAATGCGTGTTCGGCGCGGCGTTCCCCGCACCCGAAGACCAGGGAAAGCCACGCCGTAAGCGTCAGAATTGATAGGATTTTTTTGAAACAGGTCATCACCCAATCGTAATCTCGCCGGCAATGCTCGTGTTCATCAGTTCGATGATTTCTGCTTTCGAGTGCCCATGCCCCATGAGGAACATGAGTTTCGTCACCATGCTCTCCACCGTGCTGTCGTAGCCGTTGATGACGCCCGCTTGCAGCAGTTGAAGCCCCGTGCCGTAGCGGTGCATCTCCACCGTGCCTTTGGAACATTGCGTGATGTTCACGAGAATCACCCCCTTCTCGTTCAGTTCTTTCAGGCTCTCCACGAGCCATTCTTTCTGCGGCGCATTTCCCGAGCCGAAGGTTTTGAGGATCACGGCTTTCAGTCCCTTGATGCGCAGCACGGTATCCACGTAGTCCTTGCGTATGCCGGGGAAGAGGGTGATAATCACCACGTTGTTGTCGAGCAAGAAGTGCGGCTTGAAGGGTGCGCCCGGCTGTGGGCGGCGGATAAGGTGCTCCTCGTATTTGATGTGTATGCCCGCGTGTGCCAACGCGGGGAAGTTGTAAGAGCGGAAGGCATTGAAGCCTTCGGCGTTGATTTTCATGGTGCGGTTGCCGCGCAGCAGGCGGCTTTCGAAGAAGATACACACCTCCGGCACCATCGGTCGCCCGTCCTGATCCTTTGCGGCGGCAATTTCGATACTGGTCAGGAGGTTTTCCTTGCCGTCGGTGCGCAACTGTCCGATGGGCAACTGCGAGCCGGTGATGATAACGGGTTTGCTGAGGTTTTCGAGCATGAAGCTCAGGGCAGAGGCGGTGTAGGCCATCGTGTCCGTGCCGTGCAGCAATACGAACCCGTCGTAGGCATCGTAATGGTCGGCAATGATATGCGCCATCTTCACCCAGTAGCGCGGTTCCATGTCGCTGGAATCTATGGGCGGGTCGAAGGCGAGCGCGTCGATGTTATAATTGAATCGTTTCAGTTCGGGCACGTGGTGTCGGAACTGCTCGAAGTCGAAGTTTTCGAGCGCGCCGGTCTCGGGATTTTCAATCATGCCGATTGTTCCGCCCGTGTAGATGATAAGGATGTTCGGGTAGTGCAGTGTATCCATAGTGCAAAACTACGAAGAAGTTTTAACATCTCCCACATATAGGGCAGCTAACTTGATATAAGAAAATACGCGGCGGGGATTTCTGTTGCGCCTCATACTGTCCTATTCAGGCACGAAATAAGGCACAAGTATCTTATAATACAAATTTTTCTTCTTAACTTTGCACGCGGTAGAGTTTACTGTTTTCAAAAATCATATCGCCTCTATCTATACATATTTATATATAGACGTACAAATGAAGAATACACAGATGCAGCGTGAAGACATACAGGACAATCAGTCAGAGTTGCTGCCCATTCTTAAAATCTGCTATTATCAATTTATTTCCAACTGGAAGTGGTTTCTTGCCTCCGTTATCGTATGCCTCGTTGTCGGTTGGTTTTACCAGCAGCGGCAGTCGCGCGTGTTTCATCGCGAGGCTGTGATGCTTATCGAAGATGCCGAGGGCACGGGCACGGGCATATCTTCCACGCGCCGCACGCGCCGCAGCGTTAACGCCGCGATGGATTTGAGCGGTATCAGCGTGGGCGACAATCTGAAGAACGAGCTGTTTATCCTTTCCTCTTTGCGCCTGATGGAGCGCGTTGCCGACTCTTTGGGTTTAGACGTAGACTACACGATGCAACGCGCCCTGCACACCGTTTCGCTCTACGACAAGCGCCCCGTCAATATCACCTTCGACGAGCCGGCACAAATAAATTATGCGTTCACCGTTGAGAAAAAGGACGAAAATGCCTGCCGCCTCTCTTCTTTTAAGGGATTGGAGGACGACGATGCCGGCAAAGTCACGGTAGATGTGCGCTTCGGCGTTCCTGCCAAGACACCCGTGGGCACGCTCACCATGCACCGCGCTGCCTTCTTTGCCGAATTGGCAGTCGGCGACCGCTTCAAGGTGACGCGCTACACGCCGAAAACGGCTGCGCAAATCTGCAAAATGAAAGTATCTGCCACAGAATACGACAAGGAAAGTTCGCTCGTGGTGATTAGCTGCAACGATGTGAACGCCCGCCGCGCCGAGGACATCCTCAACGAGATTTTCGAGGCTTACAAGCGCGACGTTGTGGACAACAAGAACCGCGTGGCGCAAAACACGGCGGACTTCGTAGAGGGGCGCATCGCTCTGATTGGCGAAGAACTTAGTCGCGTGGAGAACCAACTCGTGAATTTCAAGAAGCAAAACGGTATCATCAATTTCACGCAAAGCACGCAAACTTTCACCACCGAAAGTGCTGCCGCCCGTAAGCTTACGCTCGACCTCGCCACACAACTGAGCATTGCCGAATATCTTGCCGACTATGTGAACAAGCATGCAAACAGCCACGAACTAATTCCCTCGCTCAATCTTTCGGGCGGTGATTTCAACAGTCAGATCACGGCCTACAATACCCTCATGAACGAGCGCAACCGCCTTGCCGAAAATTCCAGCGAATCGCAGTCGGTTGTACGCGAACACGACCGGCAGCTCGCCGAGATGCGCACCGCCATCTCCGCTTCGCTGCGCAGTTATGTGCAGACGGTGAAGATGCAACTTAGCGATGCACGCGGCAACGAGAACATGCTCTCCGGCAACATGGCGGGCGTGCCTGAAAAAGAGAAGCAAGGGCTTGACATTCAGCGCCAGCAGTCGCTCAAAGAAGCGCTTTACACCTATCTGCTCAACAAGCGCGAGGAAGTAGCCATGCAGCTTGCTATCAATGAGGCCAACGTGCGCCTTGTTGAAGCCCCGCTCGGCGCAGCAGCCCCCGTTTCGCCGCGCAGTGGCATCATCATGCTTATCTCTCTCATCATCGGCATTGCCATTCCCTCCATGGTGCTTTGGCTGCGCACCTTGCTCGACATCACCGTCAGCGGCCGCAAAGACATCGAGGACTATACGGACATACCTATTGCCGGCGAACTGCCGCGCTGGAAGACCAACGAGAAGCATCCGAACATCTCGTCAAGCAACAACGACGCGCCCATTGTCGAGGCGTTCCGTATGCTGCGCTACGGTCTGAACTTCATGCGCCGCAACGCCCGCGTGTTTGTCACCACCAGCTCCACGCCGGGACAGGGCAAGAGTTTTGTCTCCACCAACCTTTCCGTCATCTTCGGCAAGACAGGCAAGAAGGTGCTGCTCATCGACGGCGACATCCGCAAGCGCACCATCAGCCACAACTTTGGCAAGAACGTGGGCCTTACGGGATTCCTCATCGACGACGGTTCGAGCGTGACAATCGACGACATCGTCATTCCCAACGCCGTAGACGCTAACGTGGACTTTATTCCTGCCGGCATGTTGCCGCCCAACCCCACCGAACTGCTTATGTCCGACCGTTTGGAGGAACTGGTACGCAGTGCTTCGGAGCGTTACGACTATATCATTATCGACACCACGCCGATGTTCTCCGTTGCCGATGCCGGCATTATTTCGCGCGTGGCAGAGGTGACGCTCTACGTTATCCGCGTGGGCGTTCAGGACAAGGCCTTCCTCCCCGACCTCGAACGCATGTACCAGAACAAGCGTTTCAATAACCTTTGCATTGTGCTGAATGATGCCGACATTGCCGACCCGCGCTATTCCTGCTCTTACGGCTATGGCTACGGCTATGCAGTCGGCAATCGCAACCGCAGTCTGAGAGGCCGCTTGTTTGGTAAGAACAAAGGATAATCTATGGGGCGCACGCGCCGCTCATTTCTTATTACTACAAATCTCGCTATTGCCCTTTTTGCGCCTTTTCAAGGCAGGCAATAGCGATTTTTTTATAACTTTGCAGCGCATTTCAAGCCGCCCGCACACCCGAAAGGGGGTTATGGACAATGGAGTCCGGGCGGTTTAAGAAAGGCTTTTTTATATGTACTCCAAGTACTATTTCGTTTTGGTTCGCGTTAAGAACAAGTTGCACCGCTTCCACCACTGGGGCGTTTGCGTGCAAATCTGATTTCCCTCTTTTTTTCTTGAAGTAATCGCTTTCGCCCCGCCGCCTTTGCAGCCTTTTTCTTGGGCGCAGGCTTCATTGTACCTTATTAAAACCTGCTGGCTCAGAGCGTCAAGATACTCTTCGGCTGGACGCTCTATGCCGCCCTGTTCTTTGCGCTGCTGATGCTGCTTTGGGACATACCCGGCGTGCGCCGCCGCGTGAAACACATACAGACCTGGCCGCGCGTGGGCTTGCAGGTGCTCGGCGGTTTCCGTCGCGCCCAAAGGCTGCGCCGAATCCGCCATGCGCGGAATGGCGGCAACGAGTAAGGCTGAGAGAAAAATTTCAGCAAGATATTTTTTACTATCAAGGAGAAATTTTTCCCTTTCTCCTTGATATTTTTTTCTATCCTATAAGATAGTTTTTGTTACAAACTTTGTAACATGTATTACAAACTTTCTAACACGTGTTACAAACTTTGTAATATGCGTTACAAACTTTGTAACAAACTTTTTCTGCGCAGATAATGAAAATTGTCTGATAGGAGCGGGAAAATTGTCTGCGCAGAAAGAAAAAATAGTTCCGAGAAAATTTTTGCGCTCTGCGCAGATAATCGCATCAGGCACAGCAGATAGTCGCGACGGGCACGGCAGATAATCACGGCAGACACGGCAGGAAATCTGTTCCGGCCGCCTTTGCGTGCTTTTAGAAAAGGCGGTTTGGGCTGCGAAAAGCATCTTTTTTGCGCTTTGCTGCTATGACACTGCGCAAAATTGCCTAATTTTGCACTTTCATACAGCACATTATGAACAACGACAACAATATCTATCCCATTTTCGACCGTATGCTTGCGCGTACCGACAAGGAGCAGTTGCTCGGGCAGCGGGGCGTGATGCTGTGGTTCACGGGACTGAGCGGTTCGGGCAAGAGCACCGTAGCGGTGGCCCTTGAACGGGAACTGCACCGCCGCGGGCGGCTGTGCCGCCTGCTCGACGGCGACAATATCCGCACGGGCATCAATGCCGGTCTGGGCTTTTCCGCCGAAGACCGACGCGAGAACATACGCCGCATTGCCGAGGTGGGCAAACTTTTCGTAGACACGGGCGTCATCACGCTCGCGGCGTTTGTAAGCCCCACGGAGGAACTGCGCACGCTGGCACGCGACATTATCGGCGCGGACGATTTCATGGAAATTTTCGTTGCCACGCCGCTCGAGGAATGCGAGCGGCGCGACGTGAAAGGCCTGTATGCCAGGGCGCGGCGCGGCGAGGTGAAAAACTTCACCGGCATCTCTGCGCCTTTTGAGGCACCCCGCAACCCCGCCCTCGTGCTCGACACCACCGATACGCCCGTTGAGGAAAGCGTGGGAAAGGTGCTCGCACTGCTGGAAAGCGCGGGCGTATTGACAGAAACTACACAATATTAAATATATATGTCCGAAAATTATTCACTCAGCCACTTGAAGGAACTTGAAGCGGAGTCTATCTACATTATCCGCGAAGTGGCGGCAGAGTTTGAGAACCCTGTGATGCTTTACAGCATCGGCAAGGACTCGAGCGTTATGGTGCGGCTGGCGGAAAAGGCGTTCGCGCCGGGCAAAGTGCCCTTCCCCCTGATGCACATCGACTCGAAATGGAAGTTTAAGGAAATGATTGAGTTCCGCGACTGGTACGCCCGCGAACACGGCTGGGACCTCATCGTGGAGAGCAACATGGAGGCGTTCAAGGCCGGCGTGGGACCGTTCACGCACGGCTCGAAGGTGCATACCGACCTGATGAAGACGAAAGCCCTGCTCGACGCGCTCGACAAGCATAAGTTTGACGCTGCTTTCGGCGGCGCGCGCCGCGACGAGGAGAAGAGCCGCGCCAAGGAGCGCATCTTCTCGTTCCGCGACCAGTTCCACCAATGGGATCCGAAGAACCAGCGCCCCGAACTGTGGGACATCTACAACGCCCGCATCAACCGTGGCGAGAGCATCCGCGTGTTCCCCCTCTCCAACTGGACGGAACTGGACATCTGGCAGTACATACGCCTTGAGAAAATCCCCATCGTACCGCTCTATTTCGCAAAGGAGCGTCCCGTGGTGAATATTGACGGGCAACTTATTATGCCCGACGACGACCGTCTGCCCGAGGAGTATCGCTCTAAAATAGAGACGCGCAAAATCCGCTTCCGCACCCTCGGCTGCTGGCCGCTCACGGGTGCCGTGGAGAGCGAGGCCGACACCATCGAGAAGATTGTGGAGGAAATGATGACCACCACCAAGAGCGAGCGCACCACGCGCGTCATCGACTTCGACCAGGAAGCCTCTATGGAACAAAAGAAACGCGAGGGATATTTTTAATATATTCGCAATCACCTAAGGCCTCACGAGTAGGGGCGTTTTGCAAAACGCCCGGAAAATGATTTCCTCTTTGATAATATAACATTGGCGCACACGACGGGCGTTTTGCAAAACGCCCCTACTAACTTTCACATATATGACCAACCAAGAAACAATCGGAAAGAAACTTTCCATTGAAGAATATCTCGACCAAGACGAGCGCAAAGACCTGTTGCGCTTGCTCACGGCGGGCAGCGTGGACGACGGTAAGAGCACGCTCATCGGCCGCCTGCTGTTTGACTCTAAAAAACTCTACGAAGACCAACTCTCTGCCTTGGAACGCGACTCCAAGCGCGTGGGCAATGCCGGCGCAGGCAAGATTGACTATGCCTTGTTGCTCGACGGACTGAAAGCCGAGCGCGAGCAAGGCATCACCATCGATGTGGCATATCGCTACTTCTCGACCAACAAGCGCAAGTTTATCATCGCCGACACTCCGGGACACGAGCAATATACGCGCAACATGATTACGGGCGGCTCGACCGCCAACCTCGCCATTATTCTCGTGGACGCCCGCACGGGCGTGATCACGCAGACGCGCCGCCACACCTATCTCTGCTCGCTGCTCGGCATCAAGCACGTGGCACTGGCTGTGAACAAAATGGACTTGGTGGACTTCGACCAAAAGGTGTTTGACAAAATCGTGGAGGACTATCGCGCATTTGTCGCCCCGCTCGGCATCCCCGATATTCATTGCTTCCCCCTCTCCGCCCTCGAGGGCGACAACGTGGTGGAACGCTCGGAGCGCACGCCTTGGTACGACGGCCCCGCGCTGCTGGACTTCCTCGAAACGGTGCATATCGGCAACGACCACAACCTCACGGACTTCCGCTTCCCCGTGCAGTACGTGCTGCGCCCCAACCTCGACTTCCGCGGTTTCTGCGGCAAGGTGGCTTCGGGCATCGTGCGCGTGGGCGACGAGGTGATGGCGCTGCCCTCGGGCAAGAAGAGTCGCGTGAAGGAAATCTATACCTACGACGGCTCGCTCGACTATGCCTTCCCGCCGCAAAGCGTGACGCTGCGCCTTGAAGACGAGATTGATATCTCGCGCGGTGAGATGATTGTGAAAGCACCGGCGGAGGACAGCACGGAAACGCAGCCCAACGTAGGACGCTACTTTGAGGCAATGCTCGTGTGGATGGACGAAGAACCGATGGACGCTTCCAAGTCGTTCTTTATCAAGCATGCCACGAACACCTCGCGCTGCCGCATCGACCACATCAGCTATCGTGTGGACGTGAACACGATGGAGCATTGCGATGCCGCAGGCCTCGCGCTCAACGAAATAGGCCGCGTCACGATTGCTACCGCCAAAGAACTCTTCTTCGATGCCTACGCCGACAATAAGCCCACGGGCGCATTCGTTATCATCGACCCCGTGACGAACAACACCTCTGCCGTGGGCATGATCATCGCGCCCGTCGACGAGAGCCTGCTGCACACGGCCGCCGACAGCCTGCCCACGCTCGACCTGCCCCGCCTCGGCATCGCCCCCGAGCATTACGCCGCCATCGAAAAGGCGGTTAAGGATTTGAGCCGCCAAGGCATTGAAGTGAAGGTGGTGAAATAAGGTACCATTGGGCTTACAGCCCGCCCCAATAATCAATTACGCCCAACCGTTCCTGCATTGCGCAGAGCGGTTGGGCGTAAATCTTTTAATAATATGGGTTGCCGCCTTACTTCTTCTCGGCCTCTTTGGCTTCGGGCACCTTCACCTTTTTGATTTCCACGGTGAAGATGAGCGTAGAGTTGGCGGGGATATTGCGCATAGCGCGGGTGCTGTAGCCGAGTTCGGCGGGAATGAAGAGTTCCCACTTAGAACCTTCGGGCATCATGGTCAAGGCTTCTTTCCAGCCCTGGATTACCTGGTCGGGACGGAAGGTGGCGGGTTTGCCACGCTTGTAGCTGCTGTCGAATACCGTGCCGTCGATGAGTTTGCCCTCATATTCTACCTCAACCTCCGTGGTGTCGGTGGCTACCACGCCGGTGCCCTGCGTGAGCACGCGGTATTGCAGTCCGTCGGGCAACACCTTGATGCCTTCAGCCTTGGCATTGCGCTTCAGCCACTCGATGTTGTTGAGGCGATAGTTCTCCTGTTGGTAGTTAGCCTGCTGTTCCACAACCTTCTGCGCAGAGTCGGGCGTGAGGGCCGTAGGCTCTTTGAGCAACACCTGTGAGAGGGCGGTCTGGAAAGCGGGGAGGTCGAGATAAGTGGTGTCGGCCTTACCCGTAGCGTTTTGGTTGAAACTCGGAAGGCTCTTGCGGTTCATCTCTGCAATGCGCAGGCCGGCGGCGAAAGCAAGATATTTCTTGACTTCTTCTTCCGAATACTCGGCGTTCAGGCCTTTCACGGCCTCAGAGATATAGAGCGAGTCAACGCCCTCGCGCTGGATAAGATAGTTGCGCAGACCCTCGCCCTGCATCACGCCGAACGCATAGCTGAACGTCTTGCCGTCGACGGGCTTGTAGGGGTTCTGGGGTGCTTCTGCCATAGTGGGCTTCTTCTTTCGGGCACGTGCCGAAACGGTAGTGGCGCAAGTCATTGCGGCCAAGCCGATGATAAGAATAGTTTTAAGTTTCATGTTTTTTGTGCAGAATATTATTTAATTCCAACGAGCGTTACCTTGAAGATAAGAGCGGAGTAGGGAGGAATGGGACCCGTGCCGCGCTCGCCGTAACCGAGTTCTGCGGGAATATAAAGTTCCCACTCGCTGCCTACCGTCATTTCGGGCAGGGCAATCTTCCAGCCTTCAATCATGTACTGCAAGCTGAGCGTAGCCGTGCCTTCGGGGGCGTGTTCGCTGGTGTCGAATACGGTGCCGTCGGCCAGGCGGCCTTCATACTTCACGATAACCGAGTCGGATGCAGCAGGCTTCTTGTCGCCCTCGCCGGCTTTGAGCACTTTGTAGAGCACGCCGCCGTTGAGTTCCTTAACGCCTTCTTCCTTCTTCTTAGCTGCGAGGAATTCTTCCGACTCCTTTTTCTGCTTGCTGAACATATAGTCCATCAAGTGCTTGTTGGCAGCCTCTCTGTCCACGGCCTTGCCATCGCGCTGCAATTCGATGTTGCCGTTGATAGCGGCTGCGTAGCCTGCGAGGAAGTTCTTGATGTTGATTTTCTTTGTAGAGTCGCCTGCGAAGATTTGGCTTTCGATGCCAGGGAGCATCTGCGACTTGGTCTGCAAGCCCTGCATCAGGCCCATGTAGTAAGCCATCTTCTTTTTGTCGCCTGCGGCTTCGATGCCGGCGCGGAGGCCTTTGAGGAACTCGTCGACGCTGGCAGAGTCGCTGCCGCTTTGTGCGAGATAGCCTGCGAGCTGGTCGCCCGGCGACATCACGATGCCTGCTTCGTAGCTCACGGTGTCGACATCGGTTTTGAGGTTTGCCTTCGGCGTGCTGTTGTGGCAGGCCGTGAAGAGCGTGGTTGCGGCAACGAGCGTTGCCATGGCAATCTTTTTCATAGTTTTGTCTTGATTTATAATTTTATATTATTGTACTTCAATCAATTCAACGTCAAACACGAGGGCTGCGTAAGGCGGGATGCTTTCACCTGCGCCGCGTGCACCGTAGGCAAGGTTGTAGGGAATGAAGAAGCGGAACTTTGCGCCCTCGCCCATAAGTTGCAAGCCTTCCGTCCAGCCGGCTATAACGCCGTTGAGGGGGAAGGTGGCAGGTTCGCCGCGACGGTAGCTGCTATCGAATACCGTGCCGTCGATGAGCCGGCCTTCGTAGTGGCACTTCACTCGGTCGGTGGCGGCGGGGTGCTTGCCGCTTCCCTCTGTGAGCACCATGTATTGCAGTCCGCTTTCGGTGGTGACCACGCCTTCCTTCTTGGCGTTGTCGGCGAGGAAGGCCTCGCCCGTTTCGCGTGCTGCCCTGCCGGCTTCTTCCTGCATGGCCGTGAGGCGTTCGTTTACGATTTGCTGTGCCTTGCGGCTGTCGATGCGTGTCTGCGCGTTTTCCAACACGGCTTTAACGGCTTCGGCAAATTCTGAGGCGTCGATGGCAGAGATGCCCGAGCCTTTCAGGTTGTGGCCGATTACCAAGCCGAGCGCGTAGCTAAAATCTTTCATTGGTTTTGAGTGTGGGGAATATTTTTACTGTTGATTCTATTCTATATATATATATTATATGTATGCTGAAAAGAAGGAAAATAGAACTTTCCGCGCACAAAAGTACAACTTTATTCTCGGTTTGTGTGCCGTTAGCGTTGATTTTTGCTAACTTCGCCGTATGATAAGCGCATATCCATGCCATTGTCATCATCAAGCCCAATAAAAACCTTAATGTCGGGCGCGTCCTTCCGCGCCCCTGCTGCTATGAAGAAACTTGTTGTCCTCACCGGTGCCGGCATCAGTGCCGAGAGCGGTTTCGAGACGTTTCGCGACTCCGGCGGACTTTGGGAGAAATATCCCGTAGAGAAAGTTGCCACGCCCGAAGGCTGGCACGAAAATCCCGATTTGGTTACTGATTTTTACAACGGACTACGCCGACAGTTGATAGATGCGCAGCCCAATGCCGCACACCGCATTCTTGCGGAGCTGGAAAGGCAGTTCGACGTGACGGTCGTGACGCAAAACGTGGACGACCTGCACGAGCGCGCCGGTTCGTCGCACGTCATTCACCTGCACGGCGAACTGATGAAAGTGTGTTCCTCTGCCGACCCCGACGACCCGCGCTATCAGGAAACGCTCACGCCCGAGCGCATCGCCGTGCGCCACGGCGAGCGTGCCGGCGACGGTTCGCTGCTGCGCCCGTGGATAGTGTGGTTCGGCGAAGCCGTGCCCAATCTCGAAGCAGCCGCCGAGGAGACCGCCCGCGCCGACATTTTCGTCATCGTGGGCAGTTCGCTCAATGTCTATCCCGCCGCAGGCCTTGTGCGCTACGCACCTGCCGACTGTCCCGTCTACCTCATCGACCCGAAAGAAGTGCACGTGCCGTCGCATAGGCAGGTGCACGTTATCCAAGACATCGCATCGCGCGGAATGAAAACGCTGCAAGATATCTTACTGCAGGGAGGTTCAAAAAATTAATTAAATCTCTCAAAACATAATTTTAGAACATCCCTGCAAATGAACTGGCTTTACGAAACCCTTTGGCAGCACACGCCCGTGCAGGCGGTGGTGATTATCTGCCTCATCTGCGCCCTCGGCCTCTCGCTCGGCAAGCTGCGCTTTCGCGGCATCAGCCTCGGCGTGACCTACGTCTTCTTCATCGGCATTCTCTTCGGTGCGCTTGGCTTGGAGCTCGATGCGCAGATGCTGAGCTACGCCGAAAGTTTCGGTCTGATATTATTTGTCTATACCCTCGGCCTGCAAGTGGGGCCCGGCTTTATGAGCACCTTCCTCACGGGCGGCGCACAGCTCAACCTGCTCGCCCTCGGCGTGGTGGGGCTCGGCACCGCCATGGCACTCCTCGCCGCCCTGCTTGGCTATATGCCCTTGCCCGACATGATGGGCGTGCTTTGCGGCGCTACCACCAACACGCCCGCGCTCGGTGCGGCACAGCAGACGCTCAAGCAGCTCGGCCAGCCCTCCAACGCCGCCGCCCTCGGCTGCGCCGTGACCTATCCCATCGGCATGATTGGCGTGATTATCGCCCTTATCCTCGTGAAGGGGCAGCTGCAGCGCCGCGCCGCCTCAGCCCGCGACGCAGAGAGCAGCGACGAAGCTTTCATTGCCTCCTTCACCGTGTGCAACCCCGCCGTGTTCCACCAAACGCTCCACGACCTTAGCGGCAGCGGCGTGGACGACTCCAAATTTGTCGTCTCGCGCCTTTGGCGGCAGGGCAAGGTCATTCTCCCTAATTCCGAAACGCGCATCGAGGACGGCGACCGCCTACTCGTCATCACCAAGAAGAAGTTCGTCCAGACGCTCACCATTCTCTTCGGCCGCCGCGACGAGACCAACTGGAACGCCAACGACGTGGACTGGAACGCGCTCGATGCCACGCTCGTGTCGGAGCGCATCCTCATCACGCGCCGCGAAATCAACGGCAAGCACCTCGGCAGCCTCCACCTGCGCAACCGCTACGGCGTCAACGTGAGCCGCGTGCAGCGCGCCGGCATACAGCTCGTGGCCACGCCCGACCTCACGCTGCGCATGGGCGACCGCGTCACCGTGGTGGGCGAAGCGGAGTGCATCGCCCGCGTGGCGGCCGAACTGGGCAACACTGTGAAAACGCTCGACGAACCGAATATGGTGACCATCTTCATCGGCATCGTGCTCGGCCTGCTGCTCGGCAGCGTTCCGTTCTTCGTGCCCGGCATGAGCTATCCCGTGCGCCTCGGCCTTGCCGGCGGCCCGATCGTGATGGGCATTCTCATCGGCGCCTACGGCCCGCGCTTCCATATGGTGGCATATACCACCACGAGCGCCAACCTCATGCTGCGCTCCCTGGGCCTTTCGATGTACCTCGCCTGCCTCGGCCTGGACGCCGGGCGCGACTTCCTCGCCACCGTGGCTCGCCCCTCCTCACTCATGTGGATAGGCTTAGCGTTTGCCATCACGTTGCTGCCCGTGGTGCTGATGAGTTTCGTGTCCGTCCATTGGGGCAAGAAAAGCTTTGCCACCACCGCCGGCATGCTCTGCGGCGCGATGGCCAACCCCATTGCCCTCAACTACGTGAACGACACGCTCCCCGGCGACAAGGCTTCCGTAGCCTACGCCACCGTCTACCCGCTCTGCATGTTCCTGCGCGTCATCATTGCGCAGATTATCGTGATGCTGTGGTTCGCGTGAGCGAGCAAGGCAGGAGGATTTTAGATATTATATAAAAACGCGCCAACAGGATGCACCGCCCCGTGCATCCTGTTGGCGTAAAAGAGGTAAAGGCTTTTCTTTCTTATTTTTATTTTTATTCTTCTTCTTCAAATCCGTCGCCGCCCATCCAGTCTTCGCAGTTCCAGCCTTTATGCTGCGTCCACTGCTCTGCCTGCTGGGTGTCGTCGATAGCGAAGCTCATTGCCAAGAAATAATCGGCTTTGTGTGGGTGAGGGCGTACATGGTTTTGACAAGTTCGCGTGCTCGTTCCAGAGTAGTGTAAGCTTGCGTTAGCCGCGCCTTGGGAAAGGCTATAATATGTCCCCTCGCGCGCGTTACGCATTTATTTTCCCCGAAAACCCTTCAACCCAGCACTAATTCGCATAACCGTCTGTAATCAAACGTGTTGCGAGTGTATGGTTTGCACCTCGAACCCGTCACTAATGCAGGGTTGGGTCTTGTCCTGAAATTGGTCGTCCATTTACCGGCCAAGTTGAACGACTTTCCTACAAACATCTTTTCCTACGCCCTCCCCGAGAAGCCCATTTCGAGCATCACTATCAGCAAGATAGTTTTCATTATCCGCCAGATAGTTTTCATTATCCGCAAGATAATTTTTCCGCTCATATAAGATAGTTTTTGTTACAAACTTTGTAATATGTGTCCAGTGATTTTGAATACATATTCTAAACTTTGGAATAAGCGTTACAAAATTTGTAACAAACTTTCTCTGCGCAGATAGTGAAAACTATCACGGGCTTAGGACAATTTTTTTTGCGGATAGCAAAAAATATCTGCCTTAAACTGCGGAGCGGGTAAGCAGGGAGTCGGTCTTTCTAAGGCAATCTGGCGATGAATGGTTGTGATGGGTTTGCACTCCAAACCATTCAGTCTTAAATATCTGAAATATAATTGAATAAGAGTAAAACTGAAAGGCTAAAGGTTTTTTTGGGGTAAAAAAATGCGTATAAGAAGTGCTTTTTTGCATGCGGCTTCGGCATCTGACGGCAGGGCTGGTAACATAAAATAGCGTGAAAAAGTTAGACTATATGCCACACAACACCTTTTCGACAGAGATTATTGCGTAATTTTGCAAGTAAATTTCACAAATCAAGATGGAAAAACTTGTATTAGACCGCAGCGTCACAAACGCGCTGAAAATCGCCGCCGCGATATGCGTTGCCATTTTCCACCATAGTTATTGCGTATGGTGTGGCACCATTGAAGTTTTCTCGTTCAGTTACGCAGCAACCTCAAAGTTAGCAAGCTGGGGCATAGCCATCTTCTTTTTCTTCTCGGGCTATGGACTTATGGAAAGCGAACAGCGAAAGCCATTGGGTACTTTCGGATGTTTCATGCGCCGAAGAATCCTTAAAATCTATGTGCCCGTATTACTCGTCACCCTCCTATGGCTACCTTTATATCTGCCAGCAGTTGCAGGAACACCTGAAACATGGGAACAGGTGGCAGGATATATCGGCAGGGGCGTTTCCACGCTCTTTTGGAAATGGGGCGATGGCGCATTATGGTTTATTAGAAGCCTGCTGCAACTGTATTTGGTATTCTTCTTTTTCACGAAACTTCTGCGCAAAAACAAGCAGGCCGCGGCATGGGCTTTGATGGCGGGAGGGAGTTTGGCTATTTATCTCATGAAATGCACCTCCAACGAATACCAAGCCATATCCATTCCGCTATTCGGCATCGGAGCTTTTGCTTCATACTACAAGCACAAGATTGTTCGCGGGCTCCACCTCTCGCTGCTGCCTTTGACTGCGTGCTGCGCCCTCTCCGCGCTTCTGTATGGCGATTCGGGCATCGTGGCGTTGCTCCTGCAGAATTACGGATTTGTAAGCATTATGATTTTTGTATGTTCGAATTACGAACTCAAACTGCCTAAGGTGCCGTTTCTGGGAGACCTATCATTTGACATCTACCTTGTGCACAACAAGATTTTGGAATATACATTCCGATTCCAAGGGTGCGGCCTCACTCTCGGGTGGTTTGCCGCGCTCACGCTCGTGTTTTCGGGCGCATTTTATTTATTGAGAACCAGAGTCATGAAACTTGCACGGCTTTCTTAATTTGGGGCTGCGCTCGTTTTATTTACGAATGTTTTTTAGCCCACGAATTTCACGGATTTACACGAAACATACTGAATTATATTAATGGCGACCTGATCGGTCGCACGAATTTTCACTAATCAACGCATTGTATTAGAGATTTTCAAATATTGCTGTCCGGTAAAACTATTGTGACGTATAAGAATTAGGGCTGACACTTCTCACGAGGTGTCAGCCCTTTCGGTTATCTTTGTTGTATGCAAATAA
>SFFY01000071.1 GCA_004556745.1 Bacteroidales bacterium
GACTGCGCCATGCATGAGGATAAGCAGCGCTGCCAAGAGAATTTATTGGACAAAGCCGCCGACCTGATCGAGCGCCTGACCGCCGAGAACGCAGACCTGCGCAAGGAAATCGAGTGGAAGGACATGGTGATTGCCCTAGCTCAGAGAAAGCAGGCGGAGGCAGAAGAAGAGAGGGACGCGCTGCGGGAGAAGCAGCGGTGGATTCCGGTGACGGAGCGGTTGCCGGAAAGAGATGTTCAAGTACTTGGATGGTACAAGGACAATCCATTTTCACAGTATCGACCTGAGGTTGTGGCGTGGAATGGGAACGGTTGGGTTTTTGTATATGCGCATAGGTATGTTACCAATGTAGGATGGTGACACATGAGCTACGATATTTCGTTCAAGGTAAAAGTCGAAGGGGTTGATGCCTACGTCCCAGTTGGTGCGTGCGACGCAAATATAACGTGGAACGCCCGGAAGATTATTGAGAAATCAACTGGTCTGGAATGGAAGAACTGCCAGAACAACGGGCTTTGCGTGGACGTAATTCCGAAAATCGAGGCTGGCTTGAGAAGGTTGGAGCAGAGCCCAGATTCGTTCAAAGAATACGAAGCACCGAACGGATGGGGAAAGGTGAAAGGGACGATACAGTTTTTTCGAAGAATCATTGAAGCGTGGAATGATCTGCTGCGATGGAATGAAGAACTTGTTCCGGCTGCAACATTTTGGATTGAATAGGAGAGGCTATGGAACGACTGACTGAATGGAATGGCGGACAAACCCGTCATGCCTATTACCCGCGCTGCTTTAAAGCCCCGTGCTACGGCGACGGGTGCAAAATCAATGATTGCCCATTTGAAACAGCGGTGTGTGAGCGACTCGCAGCCTACGAGGACACGGGGCTGACGCCGGAGGAAATCAAGGCTCCATTTACGGAGGACACGATGATAAATCTGGCAGCGCAGGCGCTGGGCGTGGAGCCTAGCCGCATCCGCGAGCTTGCCGAGGCCGACAAGGATGGGCGGTGCATCGTGCTGCCGTGCAAGGTGGGAGATACGGTGTATTTTGCTTTGATTGGAAGAATCATTGAGAAGCAGGTATTTAGCATCGTTTCTTTTTCAAATTCCACAAGAATTTACTGTGGCGGAACCAGCGAATATTTCAGGCCAGAGGATATAGGGAAAACCTTCTTTCTGACACGCGAAGAAGCAGAGCGGGCGATGCAGGAAATGGAGGGCAAGAAGGATGGCTGAACTGAAACCGTGCCCGTTTTGCGGTGGTGAAGTAGAAGAAACAGGCGGTTCGTGTAATTTCGGGAAGAAGATTATGACGCTCAATGTAAAGTGCAGGAAATGCGGGACATCAGTTGCCATGAAAACAGCATGGAACACGAACGCATACATTGAAGCGGTTGAGGCATGGAACAGGAGGGTAAATGATGACTGATTACATCAAGCGCACAGATGCGGTTAAAATCGCAGAAAAGTACGGGCTTGCGAACGGCTCTGTATTGGGACGGCATACCGGACTGGCGGATTGCATTGCAAGAGATATTTCGGAGTTGCCAGCCGCAGACGTTGCGGAGGTTGTGCATGGGCGGTGGTATATGCTTGACGATTGCGCAAACGCTGGGTTGTATTGCTCGGCTTGCGGGAGAAGAGTACACCATGAGGAATTTGCGTACAAAAAGTTGAAATCGAAGTATTGCCCCAACTGCGGTGCGAAGATGGATGGTGCAACCGAATGAGCGGGCTGCGGTTTGCGCGCGGTAGTGCGAAAGGAGGAAAACTGATGCAAGATTGCTGTTTGACATGCAGAAATCTGGAATACAGGAAGAACTACGTGTACCCGTATCGGTGCTTGAAACACAAGGCGGGTCGGTTCTCCGAGAAAGAACTGGAACGGATGTATCTGTCCGGTGAGGAATGCAAAGATTACGAAGACATGGATAGGAGGCAGACATGATCGTAAAACTTTTGAAGTACCCCACCGATGATGATTGGGCGTTCGCCAAACAGTGCGCTTTAGTCACCATTGGAAAAGAGATGAAGACAGCCCCGGACATGGCGTGGAAACACGCCATTCTCCGGGCACGGCACAGCCCCATCCGGACGCTGCAGTTTGCGTTTTACATCGAGGGTGTGCCGTACTGGGTAAGCACCCACTTAGCCCGCCACGTCCACGCACAGCCGTTTATCCGCAGCCAGCGGAATGACAGGCAGGACGAATACGACCGGAACGCAGCGCGGCAGGACGCGCCTGTGAACATGATCTGGTACATGAACGCAGAAGAGCTGATGACTATCGCAGAAAAGCGGCTCTGTAAATTGGCGGCAAAAGAGACGCGAACCGTCGTCAAACTGATGTGCGGACTTGTGATCTATAAATGCCCGGAATTCAAGGGGCTGTTTGCAGCGCATTGCGCGAAATACGGTGATTGCGACGAGATGAAGCCGTGCGAGACAGGAAGGAGGCTGCAATGTGGGAACGATACTGGCGATTGACCCCGGCAATATTCAATCAGGCTATGTAATCGTAGAGCATAACGGCGAGGAAATCTGCCGCGTGCTGGAGGTCGGGAAGATCGAGAACAATGTGCTGCTGTCGCTGATCGCGCAGAAGCTTTACGGGAACGGCTACGACGTGGCAATCGAGATGATCGAGGGCATGGGCATGACGGTAGGCCAAGAGGTTTTTGACACTTGCGTCTGGATCGGGCGGTTCTGGCAGACTGTATTGTGGCAGACTGGATATGCGCCGACGCGGATATACCGCCGGGAAGAAAAGCTGGATCTGTGCGGCTCGCTATCTGCAAAAGATGCAAACATCCGTCAAGCCCTTGTCGACCGCTTTGCGCCAGGCCAGCCGAACTTCGGAAAGGGGACGAAGAAGGATCCCGGTTTCTTTTATGGGTTCTCGGCGGACATGTGGGCGGCTATGGCCGTTGCAACCACATATTTTGATAAGTACATCAAGGGGGTAAAGCTTTAATGGCAAATATCACGGCGACCTGCCCTGTTTGCGGGAAGGTGTTCACCCGGCCATGCAAGCCGCGCGCGGATGGCCGGTATCTCTGCAGCCGGGCGTGTGCCGGGGCATGGCGCAAGCTACATCCCATCTGCACGGGCAAGCGGCGCGATCGCGCATGGGATGAGGTACGGATCCAGATCACAGCGATCATTCCGGTCTATCCCGCCATGCGTCCGCGTATGGGCGAAGTGTACGACGCGGAAAAATATGAATACGTCAGCAGCATGCCTGGCTATGTTGTGCGCGTCGGTGACAAGCGGGTCTGTGTGAGGGTGGACGAATGCAGGGAGATTTAAGAATCAGCCCATATTCCGCGCCGTGTAAGGATTGCCCAGAAAAGGGCTGCGGGCCGAAACATGCGACCTGCGAGGCGTACATAGCGTTCCGCAAGGCTGCGGATGCGTACAACAAAAGCAAGGTAGAGCGCATAGAGCGCGGGATGGAAACAAGCGGCAAGTCCGCCAGAGCGCGGAAATACGATCGGGCAAAACGCGAAGGGAGGGTACACTATTGATGGAACAGATTAAGGGCGCGAAGTACGACGATGGAAAGCCGAGGCCGTCGCTCGTGCCGGTAGAGGCGATCGAGGCGATCATGCAGGTGCGGGAGTTTGGCAAGGCAAAATACGCCGACGCGGAGGACTGGCGAAAGGTACCGCGTGAGAAGTGGCTGGACGCCCTTCTGCGCCACGTTCTGCATATCTGGGATAATCCGCTGGCGCTCGACGATGAGAGCGGCTTACCGGCTCTGTGGCATGTTATAACTAATGCTGCGTTTCTGTGTGCGGCGTACAAAAAGGATATGCAAGCAGCGGTCGTGCAGAAAGCCGTCAATGACGATCTGGCGGAGTGGCGGGATGAGCCGGAGCTATGCTGCACGGAGATCTATTGCGATAGCTTTACGCAGACCTGCAAAAACCACTGCTTAAAGCACTTGGACGTCAGGGATTGCAAGGAGGTGCAGCAATGCGGGGACGCGAACGGACGCGGCAACGACTGAGGGCGGAGCTGCACCGACGCAATATCAGGATCAATCAACTGCCGGAGTACATACCGTACTCCGGCAAGACGTGTTACAAATACCTGTCAGGCAAAGGCGAAATCTCAAAAGAGTTTGTGGACGCTGTGCAGATCCTGCTTGATAGATGGGACAATAAGCGAAGCGCCCAGCCTTGATTGGCTGGGCGCTTTTGTTTATTCTCCGCGCATGATGGCTTTGATGGCCTTTGTGGGGCTGTCGTAGCCGTTTACCATGTATTTATCGATCAGATCAATCAAGTCTGAGTCGGTGTCATAGCGCAACATTATGGTATATCGCTTGTAGGCGCGGTCGTGGTACTTCTTGAAAGATTCATTGCTTGTCCGATTCCGTTTCTTTTGCTCCATAATACACCTCGGGGAAGCGCTCTTTCACAATGGCGCGCATAAATGAAAACAGCCGCTTGAAATCCTCGTTGTTTTTGTAACGCGTTGGAATCTTACTGTCTTCTCCAAAGCGCGGGAAAGCTGCGGTGCTTCCATTGTGAACGTACATATGGCACTTATGGCAAAGGCACACGCCGTTGTGAATGTCGTAGCTGCTTTCGTCTGGGCAGAGATGGTACGGAATGATGTGATGGCTTTCCAGCTTCCGAGTGGAACCGCAGCATTCACATTGCCAGCCTGCGTTCTCTTTTAATGCCTTTGCCCAACGAGCCCAGTTTACGAAGTATCTTACGTTGTCAGCTTCCATTATTACATACCTCCAGACACGAAGCAAGAGTTATTTTCATCTAGGTATATTATAACTAGGTTGAACCTATACGTCAAGGGGAGAAAACGAACGTTTTCTTTACCCCGTGTCAATAGCTTTATTTACCCATTTTCAAACGGCCTCAAACCATTGCGCCGCAAGGATTCTGGCCTGTTTCGCCTGTGGTCAAATTCTTTACCATGAATCAAAATCGATGTTATGCTTGCGCTAGCAGCGCAGCGCTGCAAGCGAGCTTGCAGGCGCGCAGGCGACGCGCAAGCGCAGATTTCACGCCTCGGGAGGTGGCAGCATGGCGAAGGGCGAGCGGGGAAAGCGGATCAATATTGAGCAGAAAGCCGCCGTCATTGCCGAGTATGCCAACAGCGGGACGATCACAGATGCTGCAAAAGCAGGCGGCGTATCTTGGGAAACGGCGCGGAAGCTCATTAACAACAATATGGATGTCGCTGAAGCGGTAAAAAAGACCGCCGAGGAGCGCATGAAAGAGTTCGCAGACAGCCGCCTGGATAAGGTGCAGGCCGCCATTGATGTTGTATTGGATGATCTCCCGGATAAGCTGCAAAAGAGCAATGCGCTCCAATCCGCAACGGTTCTTGGCATCCTGATGGACAAATTCGGAGGCCAAAAGGACTTCAACGGCAATGCTGTACAGGTCAATGTAACATTTGGAAATAAGTCCGGAGACATGGACGCTTTCAAGTGAACGCCACCAAATACTCATTTTGTGGCGTTCGTTTTCTGCGAGAAGTTCAGATAACCACTTGAATTACGTTGATATCAGAACTATATGCAGATATACATGCATACCGCGTATATTATGCAGTGCATAAGCAGGGCAGAAGCATGCATAAAGCTATGTGCTGCGCGCCTGGGCTGCGCGTGTGTACATCAGTAAGCCCAGGCTGCGGGCCATTAAGGCCCCGCGCTGCGCGTGTGTGCAGCCGTGTGTGCGCACCCCTCCACCAAATCAAGAGAGGCATAGGGGAGGGTGGCGGAAAAACACCCGGGTGGTTTCATACTAGTATATATATAATATCCCATCCACGTGTGCATCCCATCCCAAAGAGGGTACCTACAAAACTGGCGGCACCCTTTCGAAACATGCCTCTGAAAAATTTCAAAAACCAGACAAAAAGACCGTGCTGTGTTGGTCTTGCCTGTCTTCGGCAGGCAGGTGAATCCTCCTTGTTTCATCTTTCTTCCCTTCATCTTGTTCTGTCGGGTGCCAGGAACACCCGGCAGGCAAGACGAGCACAGCACAGAGGTACTGCATGGGCAAGCAATCGTACAAGCGAACAGCGCCGGGCGAGACGGTAAAGATCGACCTCGGCAAGCCGAACAGCGAACCGCAGCGACAGTTCTTCGCCTCGACGGTGAAGTACACATGCTACGGTGGGGCGCGAGGCGGCGGCAAGAGCTGGTGCACGCAGAGAAAGCCGGTCGGTGCCTGTCTGTATTATCCGGGATTGAAGATCTTGATCCTCAGACGACGGTACGAGGATCTGGAGAACAGCGTCATCGATCCGATTGTCAAGCTGGTCCCGGAGAGCGTTGCCGTGTACAACGTGCAGAAGCATCTTCTGTCGTTCAAAAACGGCTCGACCATCAAATTCGGCAACATGGACGGCTTCGGTTCTGCAGTTGCCGGTAAGTATCAGGGCCAGGAATACGACTGGATCTTCATCGAGGAAGCGACGCAGTTTACCGAGCAGGAGTTCCGCGGGATCGCGGCCTGCTGCCGAGGCGCGACGCCGTTTCCGAAGCGGATGTACCTGACGTGCAACCCGGGCGGCATCGGGCACCAGTGGGTCAAGCGCCTGTTCGTCAAGCGCGACTTCCTGCCGAACGAGAACCCGGACGATTATCTGTTCATCAAAGCGACGGTCGAAGACAACATCGACCTGTTGGAAGGATCTCCTGACTATGTCAATGCGCTGGACCTTCTGCCGGAGGATGTGCGCAGGGCGCACCGGTACGGCGACTGGGACGCGCTGTCCGGCGGCTTTTTCCCGGAGTTCCGGCGCGGGGTGCATACCTTCCCGGAGGATTTCCCGATCGACCCGCGCTGGGCGAAATACCGGGCGTTCGACTACGGCCTCGATATGTTTGCCTGCCTGTGGATCGCGGTCGACTTTTCCGGGCGCTGCTATGTGTACAGGCAGTACAACGAATCCAAGCTCATTGTCTCCGAGGCGGCGAGTGCGGCGATCTCGCTGACGCCTGCACGGGAGCGCATCGAATATACCATTGCCCCGCCGGATATGTGGTCGACGCAGAAGGACACCGGCAAGACGATGGCGCAGATCTTCAGCGAATGCGGGCTGCCGGTTTTGAAAGCGGCAAACAACCGTGTGCAGGGCTTCATGTCCGTCAAGGAAATGCTGAAGCCGCTGCCGGACGGGAAGCCTGGGCTGATGATCTGCGAGAGCTGCAA
>SFFY01000072.1 GCA_004556745.1 Bacteroidales bacterium
GATTTCAACGTACTTGAAGGTGAGTTTGTCGTTGAACACGCGGTGCGTCTTCTTGTCGAGCAGCCCCACGTCGTGGTGTATGTCCTCCTCGGCGAAGGCGGCCTCCTGCAAATCGTAGTTGAGCAAAGCCACCACGTAGACGTGCTGCAGCTGAAAGTCCCACGCGGACCCCTTCGGTGCCTGCTCACGGATGGGAAAAGTGGCGTAGTAGAGCGAGCGGTCCTTGAAATACGTCTGGTAGGCGTTCTGCATCTCCACGATGAATTTCTCGCCGCGCTCGTTCTCGCAATATACGTCGAATATCGCCTTGCGCTCCGCATATACGTCGCCCACGTGCTCGCTGTTGAGGTACGTCACGTCACGGACTACCTGCTCGCCGTCGAAAAGGGCGTTCAGGAAGTCGATGAGCAGCATCTTGTTGGGCTTCTTGCCGAAGATGCGCTTAAACCCGAAATCGGTCAAAAGGCTGATATATTTTTCTTCTCTATGTTATATTTTGCATAGATGATATCCTCGCCCTGTCGCACATGTCGCGGGCGGTCGCAGACGCAGATATGCGTGCCCTCGTTGATATTGAAAAATCCCTTTCTCCTGCCCTTCTTCACGGAGTGGTGCCGCCAAAGGGAGTTGACGAAGAATGTTTCCATAATGCTCTGCTCGTCCATCTGCGGTGTCTCGATGGCATACATCAGGTTGGCATCGTGCATATAAATCACGGTAGGCTTCTTGGCCATGGAGTCGCCCTCGCGATACACCATATTGATGAGTCGTGCCTCTTCGAGATATTTCAGGTAGTTCATCACCGTGGCGCGCGACGTGCCTATTTCCTCTGCGAGTCGGCTCACGTTGGGCGCGTTGCCGTTGTCGATGGCGAGGAGGTACAGCAGTTTTTTGATGCGCGAGAGGTATTTCAGCTCCACCTGCTTGTTAAAGAGGATGTCCACCTCAATCATATTGTTCATGGCTTTGAGGAGGGCTTCGGTGAAGTTGTGGTTTTCGAGGAAGAAGGGATAATATCCGAAGCGCAGGTAGTCGCCGAAGAGTTTCCAGGGGTGCACTTTCGGGATGATCGATTTCAGGATTTGCTTGTGCGAGAACAAGAGTTCGTCGAGCGTGTAGGCTTTGAGCTGCAGGCCGCATTTGAGGTTCACGTACTCGCGGAAAGAAAATCCGTGGAGCACGTAGGTGTGGCTAATCTTGGAAAGTTCCGAAGCATCGCCGCCTTCGTCGGGGAAGACGGAGGTGGTGGTGTACACGATGCGCAGATACGGATATTTATGATAGCACTCGCAAAGCTGCTCGCGCCAGTTGGGCAACTTAAACGCCTGGTCGAGCAGCAGCACCGTGCCTCCCTGCTCCACAAATTCTCCGGCGAAGTCCACGATGCCGCGGCTTTGGAAATAGAAGTTGTTGAGGTTGACGTACAGGCACTGTCGCAGTCGGCTGTCGAAATATTCCTGCGCATATTGCAGCAGGAACGACGTGCGCCCCACGCCTCGCGGGCCGCGTATGCCGATCAGGCGGTAACTCCAATCTATCGTGTCCATCAGCGAACGGCGCACGGGAGCGTTGACGTGTTCAAGGAGGAAAGAATGTGCTTGGTAGAATGTTTCCATACCTCAGGCATTTTAGTGGTCGTATATACCGCGATGCCGCTGGCGGCATCGGCGCGGGTGTTTTTACATAAGGAAGCGTTCAAGGCGCGGCGGGGCGTTTACGGCAAGTAGGGGCGTTTTGCAAAACGCCCGCAAATGCCAAGAGCAGCCGTATGTAATTCTGCAAAGTTACAAACTTACATTGTAAACCGCAAAGCGCATTTACCGTTTTTTTGTCGTTTCTTATAAGGGAATGGGCAAAAAGCGCCTCTGGCGCGCTGCAAAGATAGTGCAAGGCGAGTGCAATTAAGTTTACTTAAATTGCCGAGCCGCAGCCTATCTTATGCAAACCGCCCCGCGCCGCTGCTTTCCGCACAATATTATATATACACGCGCGTGAGAGGGGCGAGCTGGCAAGCCTCACCTGTGCCTTGCCAGCCCGTGGCACAACTGGGAGGCTTTTGGCGAAACGGAAGAAAAATCATACATTTGCAACAGCGAAAAGAGGAAGAGCGCAAGCCCTTCCTCTTTTCGCGTTTTAGGGGCTAACTATCTTATATGACCGCAAAAATTGTCTTATATGAGCGGAAAAATTGTCTTATATGACCGTGAAAATTTGCTCGGAGATAATTTTTCCGACGTGCTTTATCGTGAAAATTTTCTTCAAAATCGTCAGAATTATCTCGGAGCTAATTCTTCTTTTCTTAATTATCCCTAAATCTTCGCGGTCCATCGCCTTAACTATTGCAAACGCGCCGCGAACGCTCTGCGCAGGGAGCAAAGCAGCGTTAACAGGTTTTTGCTTTCATCTTGCGCAATGAAGGCGGGCGGCGCGTAATCGTTTTTCTCCGCCCCATAGCAAACAAAAAAGTGGGCAAGACAGTCGGACGGATGCTAATTTTTGCGTAATTTCGCAACCACACTATCGGAAAACACTTATGCCTATTATAGAAGCTCTGGCGCATTACCTGCGCGGTTTCAGCACCTTTTTCTTCTTCTACTGGACCTATTATTTCTTTCCCCTGCGCCGCAGGGGCAGACTGCTTAGGCTCGTGTTTGTCTTCTCCCTCTGTCAATCGCTGGGCTACCTGAAAGATGCCGTGTTTCTCTTCCCGCAACTTTCGGGCAATCCTATGGTGGACGATATCGTTAGCCTCGCCGACCTTTGCCTCGTGCCCTTGGCGTGTAGCCTGTTCTACGAGGGGACGCGGCCAGGCAGACTGAAGTGGAAGTTTATTGTAGGGTGTTGCCTCATGCAGGCGGCGTTCCTGATTGCTTACTTATTGCAGCCGCAGCGGGGCATAATATTTCTTGCTGGCCTCTTTGCTGCCGGGATTAGCCTTGTCACAATGCTTTTGGTGGCAATTTTTGCGTGGCGGCACGGCAAATATCTTAAAGCCAACTATTCTTATACCGAAAACATTGATGTGCAATGGGTGGTGCTGTGCGCAGGCGGCTACTTTGTGCTGTGCGTGGCGTACCTCGCAGCGTTCAGCGAGCCCACTTGGGCGGGCGAGTGCCTGTTCTACCTCATCAGTATGGCCATTTGGGGCGTGGTGAACCTCTATGCGCGCCGCCACCGCGTGCTGATTCTCCATCCCAGCGGCGGCGACACGCTGCTACCTTCTGGTTTGGAGGTTTCTGTGGGCATGGAAGCCGCCGCCATGGAGCCCTTTCCTGTGGCAGTACCCGCCAAGAACGCAGGACCTGCCGAATTTATGTCTAACAGCCAACCCGCAGAGGCACCGGCAGCGCACGAAACGCCTTTGGCACAAGAGCTCCTTCGCCTCATGGAAGAACGCAAGCTTTATCTCAACCCCAAACTCACGCTCTCCGACCTCGCACAGGAGATGCACATCAACCGAACGTACCTCACCTCTGTGCTCAACCGCGACATCGGCAAGTCGTTTTACGACTTTGTCAATGAATTCCGCATCACGGAGGCATGCGCCATCATCGACGCCCTGCCGCCATCAGAGCGCCCCAAACTCTCCGACGTGGCGAGCCGCAGCGGCTTTAATTCGCTCTCCACTTTCAAGCGTTCTTTCCTCAAAGTGAAAGGCATGCTACCCAGCCAATACGGGGGAGGATGAAACAGCCAAAACCACTACCGCTTAACCTTAGCGCGTGACACGCAACAACTGCAAGGACATTCCTTTTTTCCGGGAATGTCCTTTTTGCATAATGTTTTATAAGCCCTAAAAAATCGTCAATGCAACAAAATCTATCGTCAATAAAACAATTTTTCATGTTGGCGGCTTCTTTGTAATAAAGTGTTTAGGGGCATTTCGATAAATTTGCACAAATATCTTATATGAAAAACAACGTTTACCATATGAAGCAGAACCATAAAAAGCAGTACGCGCCGCCCGCGCTGCGCGTCGCGGATTTATTCCCCGAAAGCCGCATTTTGATTTCGGGCTCCACGGGCAGCGGGAGATCCATATCGAACGGCGGCGACTCAAAGAACAATGCCAACCCCGACCCCTCCACGAACAAGAAGCAAATCACCGACGAATCCTGGGAGTGGTTCAGGTCGTAAGGGAGATTTTCTGAGGAAATTTAGCACGACATTTAACCGGGCGCATGCATACGCCATCACAAACAAAAAAAAGATTATGCGCATTCCCATACAGATATTGCTTTCAATGCTCCTGTCCGTACTTCCTGCCGCAGCGCAGGGCGTGGAGGCGTGGACTTATCCCACCGCCAAACCGACGGAGATATGCTCCGCGGGTACGGGCGCGGCGGACGATCCCTATCAGGTGACCGCCGCGCAGCAACTGGCCAACATCGCCTACCTCGTGAACGAAACGGAGGAGACGTTTGCCGGCAAGTGTTTTATTTTGAAAAACGACATCGTGCTCAACAGCGGCGTGCTGACGGCCGTGGCGGGCGGCACTGACGGCAGTTTGCAGCAATGGACGCCCATAGGCTGCCGCGCCAATCCCGACGACAATGCGCACAGCTTCTGTGGCTCATTCAACGGCGACGGGCACACCGTGAGCGGACTCTACATCGACAACAGCAGCAAGGGCGTGGACTTTCTGCGCTACACGGGACTGTTTGGAGCGGTAGGCATCGGCGGCTTGCTACGCAATATATATATACGTGATGCCTACATTGCCGAAACCGTATGCCGCGCCGGCCTTCTCTGCGGCTACGCCTACACCGAAGGCACGGCCGTGACCGACTGCACCGTGCGCGACAGCAAAATCAAGATATTCAAGACCGGCGCAGGCGGCAGTTCCTCCGCCGCCTACCAGAGCGGCTACATCGGCGGCATCGCCGGGGCCATCGGCGGAAACGGCAACATCGCTTTCTGCACGACGAAGAACGTTGTCATCGAGCACGCCGACGGCCACAACGCCTACATCGGCGGCATCGCCGGTGCCGTGGCAGGCGACGCGGGCTTTTGCAGCGCGGGCGGCAGCATCGTCATCGGCAGCGACGGCATCACCGACGACACCTCCAAGCGCCACGCCGGCGGCATCTGCGCACAGGCGGGCGGCATCGTCACTGACTGCCTGGGCGATATGGACTTCACCATTCAGGACAATGCCGACGTCAATGCCGCGGGCATCTGCTTCGCAAGCGGCAGCGCGGTGCTGCGCTGCGTGAATCGCGGCTCGTTTGCCCTCACTGCCCCAACGGCGGAGGAAACCGAGTTGGGCGATGTCTTGGCAAGCGGCATCTGTATGGGCGCAACCGCCGTGAGCGACTGCGCCAACTACGGCAGTTTCACCCTCACGGGCTATACGTCCGTGGCCGACACGCCGCCCTCCCTCGCGGGCATCTATCTGGACTATACCGGCACGGAGGAGGCGGAGCGCTTTGACCGCTGCCTCTGCGTGAGCACCGCCAACAGTTTCCCGGCAGGACTCACGGGCGTGCGCATCGCGCCGATGATTGCCTCGGCAACAAATCCCGAAGCGACGCTTTGCTACTATCTGTTCAGCGATTACACCGCGCAGCCCGCCGACTTGGGCTCTGCCGCAGGCCCTGCTTATTTCAAGAGCGCATTGCTCCTCTCCGACCTCAACGGCAAGGGCGAATGGGCGGCAGCCTCGGCCGACGGCCTGCCCGAGCCGCTCGGGTTCGACGCCTTGGGCGGCACTTTGGTGCTGGACGAACTGTCCGCGCACCAGTCCTCGCTCCTCGCCCTCTGCCACGGGCGCACCTTTCCCACGGTGGTGTGGCGGCGCACGATGCTGCTTAATTCCTGGAACACGCTCCTCGCGCCCTTCGCGCTCTCTGCCGACGAACTGCACGCCGCGTTCGGCAGCACGGGCCTTTACCTCGAACAACTTAAAGCCGTGCGGGACGAAGATGGCTACGTGACGCTCTCGTTTGGCAACGTGCTCCCCTCGGGCACGCTGCAAGCCGGCACTCCTTACCTGCTCTGGGTGTCGGAGACAGGCAAGGCCCTTTCGCGCTACATATTCAACGACAAGACGATACAGGCAGGCATCGCGCCGGTCCGCGTCTCCAAGCCCGACGATTACGTCATCGAGATGACGGGCTGCTACGACCGCGCCGTCCTGCCCACCAACAGCTATTACATTCAGAACGATAAGTTTTGGCACATCAGCGACAAAAGCCCCGACGTCACGTCGAAAGGCTATCGCTGCTACTTCACCGCGACCGATGAAATGTCGCTCACGCGTGCCAAGGTGCTTCACGGCGACGACACGGCGACGGCTCTGCCCGCTCCACTCACGCCGCAGCCCGCCGCCCCCGCTCCCGCCCCGCGCTACACCCTCGACGGCCGCCGCGCCGCCGCCCATACGCGCGGCATTGCCATAGCGGGCGGCAAGAAAATCTGGATAAAATAAAGGCGGGTTCTATAAATTCATATATATGCACCTTTTCTCGACATTATCGGCTGCGTTCGAGGAGTAGGGGCGTTTTGCAAAACGCCCGCCGTGTGCGCCGAAAGGCTCGACCAATGCAGACAACCGATTACCGGGCGTTTTGCAAAACGCCCCTACTGCCGAGCGGGCGGCAAGAAAATTATGATAAAATAAAAACATTAAAACATATATACTATGAAACGTATCAACACATCATTCTGGCGCATCAGCCTATTCCTATGGCTGCTCTGCCTGCCTTTGGCGACGCAAGCCAAAGACAACATCAACAATGAACCCTATTCGATGATGGCAATGCCCGGTAGTTCGCAGTCGTCTGTCAAGATGAAGATTATCTTTTCAGACGACGGCATCCGCCATTATTGGATTAACAGCATGACCATCTTCGCGGAATACACCGACACTGACAACAGGATAGTTAGAGTCAACATTGCCGGCTTGCGTGCCGGCACGGCTACCGGGAACGGAGAAGGCATCAAAAACCTTGGCTATTATACCGACTATGCCAACGAAGATGATTATAAAGGAGAATATAAAGCCTGTTGGTGTGCTTTTAAGCCCTTGGCGGGCACTTTTACCATCACCAACGGCTGCGCCGGCCTTTTAAGTCCGAAAAACAACTCAAGAAAATTTACCGGCTACTCCACCTATTTCTTCGATGCCAACAACAGTCAGTCCGAGACGGCTTGTTGGATTAACACCGACGGCAAAGAACAAGTCTATATAGAATTTGAATGGTTCGTTCCAGCCTCATTGGCAGGCAAGATCCTAAACATCTATACCGATTACACATGCCG
>SFFY01000073.1 GCA_004556745.1 Bacteroidales bacterium
AGAAATTAGCGTCGCAGGAGACGCTAACGCAATAGCCCGTTTTAAGCCGCTTTGTAAAGGAATTAGCGTTACATGCAACGGTAAAACCCAACGCCTGTTTTGGGCGTTCCGTAACAGTTGCGTAACCTACCTCCAATTTCGTAGCGATAAAAAAATCAGGGTGTGGCGCTGGGTAGCCCCAGCACGCTCGCGTGAATCGACCCCCTCCCCCTGTATATACCCGCCTATGCCTATCTACCTGCGTTTTTGTTCGCATATCAAAAAAGAGCTCTTGGGGGGTATTTCAGCCCATGGCGCGATGGGGGCTATGGGGGCACGGGAGGGGGACTCCCCCACCTATCACGCGTGGGTAGCGAAGCATACTAGACCCCTCATGACACACCCATGACACACTCTGAACGTTTCCCATGCGGAGATGAGAGCGAACAGCAGCCAAGCAACCGCACCGAGGAACACACCCAACGCAAACAGTCGCAATCGAAAAGCGCCAATGGAAAGTATTTTGCGACTTTTTTGCGACCAAACATTGCGACTAAAAAAGCAGGCCAGAAGCTTTAATACCTCTGACCTGCGGTTTTTCTGGAGCGGGCGACGGGAATCGAACCCGCGTCATCAGCTTGGAAGTGTTGCGACTTTTTGCACTGGGCTGTCTACCTGCGAAAACGCGGACGCTCTACCTGCTGTTTTTCCGTCTGTTGCGTCTAAAACGTCTATGTTTTATAGTTCAGTCAACGCCATTTTGCGACTATTTTGCGACCAAGATTGCGACCAAAAGGAGAGACATGGACACATTGCTACCTGCGGAAACGTTCGCCACCTATTCGCTAATCAAACACGACTATGTGCGCAAAGACGGCACGACCGTATACAAGTGGAAAGCCCAGTACCCATACAAGGACGAAAGCGGCAAGTGGAAGAAAAAGACCGTCACTCTCAAAACCGAGGGGCGCGACAACGGGCGCTCTAAGCAGGTAGAAAAGGCTGTTAACCAAGAAGCAGAAGCAATCCGCCAACAGCTCAACGAACAGGCTGTCAAAGACCCCCACAGCGGCGAGACGGTAGCCGAGTATTTCGGGAAGTACGTAGAGGAACGCGCAAACAGCATCGAGCGTTCATCAGCCAACGAGCTAAGGCGCATACTCAAAAGCTATATAGCGCCTAGTATCGGAGCTATCGAGCTGGACGCACTGACCCCAGACGATGTGGCGGCGTGGGTTACGAAGCTCAGCAAGGACTATGCACCCTCCACAGTGAAGAAGTGCCTAACCAACCTGCGCTCTGCCATGAAACAGGCTGTAGACCGCGACAGGCTCGTTAAAGACCCCACGCGCGGCGTTAAGAACCCTCAGCAGGCGCATAGGAACCCCAACGCCCTCGATGCAAAGGGACGCGCAAAGGTAGCCCAATTTATCGCCCTAGACCCCGCGAAGCCGCTAAACGTTGGGTTTGCCCTAGCAATGTATATGGGTTTGCGTGAGGGCGAGATATGCGGACTGACGTGGAAGTGCGTGGACCTGAACGAGGGAACAGTCAGCATCGAGCGCACCATAGGGCGTGACGGCTCAAAGTGGTACGTGAAGGAACCCAAGACGGGCGGCAGCAGGCGCGAGCTGTACGCGCCCTCTATCATCGCCGACATGCTCGCGGCACGCCTAGCCAACGTCAAAGCCGAGTGTTTGGAGCTGGGTGTCCCGTTCGATGAAAACATGTACGTGACGGGCGGCGCTGACGGCTCGTTTATGCAACCCCACTATCTTTCGCATAGGTGGAGGATCGCGGCTGACGCTCTGGAGCTTATCGGTACGGAGGGCAACCGCCCAACGTTCCACGACCTGCGCCACACGTTCGCAACGGCGGCTGTGACGGCAGGCACGGATATTAAGACCGTAGCAAGCATGATGGGACACGCCAACGCGGCAATGACGCTGAACATATACGCGAGCGCCGACAAAGAAGCCAAGAAGCGCGGCGCGGCTGTGGTTGAGCAAGCGTACATGTCAGACGTTGCCCAGCACGCCAAGGACGGCTCAGTTATCGAGTTAGGCAAGACCGGAACAGAGAACTAGGAAGGGAGCATCATGGATAGCAAGGCGGCAGGAGCTACCACGTGGGTTCTGGACGATACCGAGATGAAAGAGCTACGGGGTTCCCTGCACAGCTTGGAGACGATAGCCGTTCTTCTTGGAGGGTTTAACAGCAGCACAGCGCCCGAAGGGCTTATGTTCGATATAGCGGAGCTGATAGACGGGGAGCTAAGGCGCGTCAGAGAAGCGATAGACAGCGCAACGCCGAGAGCCAAGCAGGATATAGAATAGATAACGCAAAGGGGCGTTCGGGGAAAGGAAACCGAGCGCCCCATTACTTAGGAACAACCCCCGCGCGAGGTATTGGAAAAGAGCGGGGATGTATGAACCCATTCTACTCCACCTCGCGGACATGGGTTTAGGGGTGGACGAATGGCACGCTATACCCGCGACGGGACGCACGCGCTAACCGAGCGCTTCAAAGCCGAGTACCGCGAAAAGGCGGCGAGGGAGGACGCGCGGAAGGACAAGAGCTATCCCCTACCGAACACGCCCGAGTATGTCGAGCGATACCACGCGGCGCTGAAAACTATCGGCATAGAGAGCGGCAAGGCGCTTGGGGACTATTTCGGACTGGGACGCACGCAGGGCGCGGAGCTTTACAAAGACCCCTCGAAGCTCACGGCAGAGAGGGCGCAGCGCCTTTGGCTGAAAGCGGAAAACCTCTACTGGGAAAAGGAGTACGAATACCGATTCATGACGGAAAGCGGCGCGTATGACGATTCCGAGATTGAAGCGGAACGGAACGAGCAAGCGGAGCTGTCAAACGCGAGCGGCGCTTTAGATCCGAACCGTTTACCATACGGCTACGCAGAAGCCCTCCAAGAGGAATATCGGCTCAGGGCGCTAACGGAGGGATACGGGGCGCTGACCGATGGGCAGAGGGAAACCCTGTTGTCCATCATGGGCGATATGCTCAGGGCTAACGGCAGTGAGCGCGGGGCGCTGATAGCCGACAGCCTAGAGCGGACACGCAACGGCAGAAGAGCGACTAGCAACGAGCTATCGGGCATGGTGGCAAATTGGCGGGGTCTATCGCTAGCGGAGCTGAAAGACCAAGGCGGCGAGGTGGTGTACGTATACGAGACGGGCGAGTACGGGGAGCAGATACCCACGAACGGCAGCAGCGCAGCTGACACGGTGCTAAGGGAATACGCGGGCATTTCGGAGGAATAGACCCCAGATTACGCAGAGGGATAGCGGGAACTGTGTAGATTGCTTGTTCCCGAAAAAAAGTTTTCAAGAGGGCACGTTCGGTTCATTTCGCAATTTAGCGGGATTAGACCGAACGCGCCTTTTTCTGTTTAGGCTCCCATAGGGTTCCATAGGTTTCCATAGCTCTCCATAGACCTCCATCGTTCAAAGCCCGGTTCGCCCGATTTTGCAAAAACTCGCAAAACGACCGAACAGAGCCAAGCCTCAGGGTGCATTTTCCCAGTTAATCATGTCCGTTTCTTTGTCTATATTCCAAGTTGTCTAGACGCAACTAACAGAAGCCGAGGGCGCTGGACGCGGCTCCATCGGCGCATATCAGAAGGAGAACAGGCAATGAAAACGCTCACAAAGGGAATCGCCCCTACCGAACTAATCACGGCTGCAATCGAAGGCAACGCGCCCGTGGTGGATGCAAACACCGCGGCGGCTATCTTGGCTTGCTCCCCGCGTACCATCACCCGCATGTGCGAACAGGGCAAATTGAAGTCGCTAAAAGTCATGGGGATGTGGCGTATCAACAAGGCGGCTCTATTCGAGTTGGCGGGTATTCCAATCACGGCGGGCGCGACCGACCATGAGTAGCGCGGAGCTGTACGGGGTCGCATACTTTCACGGGGAGAGGATAGAGACATACGGCGAGGACGATGGAACCGACCGCACAACGCTCGACCTAAAGACCCCTGTTCTTCTAGATCCCACCAGACACGACAGCAAGCCCACGGGCGGCGAGGTGGCGGCTATCAGCAGACGAATAATCCAGCCCGCCCACCTATACCGCCCGAATGTTGAGACACTAGCAAAAGCCATTTCGTGCGGCTATACGGTATGCGGCGGCATATGCGTTGGCAAGCGCTCCCCTAATTGCTGGAAGTCGCAACAGCTGTGGTGCATAGACATAGACAATGACGCGGCAACAAAGGAACGGGGTTACGACCCCTTGCCCTACACAGAAGCCGTGTTAAGGGCGTTCAGGGCTAACCTGCCTTTGGTCATTAGTTATCTGACTTTCAGCAGCAGCCCAGACCCCTACTGCCCAGCCGATAGCGAGCGATACAGGCTCATGTTCAGACGCGGCGCGGAGACGAGCGACCCAGAAGAAGCGGCGGCGTTCGGCGCGGCGCTGTTGGCAACGTACCCAGAAGCCGATCAATCCACCGCGCAATCAAATAGACTGTTTTTCGGAACCGACAAGGAGGTTTTAGCTTGGAACCGACCACTGGTTTAGAGCCGACCCATAGCCCCAACTACCAAGGATACAAGCTGCCCGAACGCATATTAGAGCATACGCGCAACACTGAACTTTTTAATTACGGTAGCCACCTTCAAGCAAAAGAGTATAGCGATGAGGACATAGAACGGATGGTAGGGCAGGCTAACGCCGAGAGGTGCGACCCGCCTTTGTCAGAAAGCGAAGTCGAAAAGATAATTAAGAACGTAACGAAATACCCCAAGGGGCGTGACCCCGAATACGAAAAGCGTAACGAGGGTTCTAGCGATACAAAACAAGCGGGGCTAGAGCTACCCAGAAGCATTAACGACAGGTCGCTATCGAAGCTGTTCGGCGAGCGTTACCGCGACCGTCTGCGATGGGTTAAAGAAGCGCGATGCTGGTATTGCTACGATGGGGTGCGCTGGGCTGACGGCACGTCAGGCGGTAACGAGCTTGCCGAGGGCATGATGAAAGAGTTCGTGGGAGACCTGTGCATAGCGGCGGCAACATGCAGCGACCCAGACCAACGCATTGTCAACATGAAAGCGGTAGCCAAATATAACGACAGCACCAAACGTCGAAACCTGCTCAGAGACAGCCACAGCGAACTCAGCACTAGTATCAAAGAGTTCGATACCAACCTCAAACTCATAAACTGTCGCAACGTGACCGTAGAGCTTGGAGCAGTGGTAAAGACCCATCCACACACACCTAAAGACATGCTCACAAAAGTAGCGGGGTGCGACTACGACAAAGACATGGGGCACGGGCAATGGGACAAGTTCCTATCGGAGACTTTCAAAGGACGCGAGAAAGTCATACCGTTTTTTCAAGAGCGTATGGGTCTAGCCCTCGCAGGCGATACCTCCAGAGACTGCTTCTATCTTGCAATCGGGCAGACCAGAACAGGTAAAAGTACGACTGTGAACACTATCAAAAACGTGTTCGGAGAATACAAGACAACTGCTGACGCGGCAACATTCACGGAAAGTAGCAGAAGGGCGCAGAACGCATCACCAGATTACGCCTGTCTGCGCGGCGCACGCCTAGTAGACGTTCCCGAACTCGCGGAGGGCATGATACTCGACATTGCTCTGGTAAAGCGAATCACGGGCGGTGATGAGCTGACCGCGCGAGCGCTCAGGCAAGACCCCATCACGTTTACGCCCATATGTACAATCATCATGCCGACTAACTTTAAGCCACGCATGAAGGACGAAACCCTATTCACCTCAAAGCGTGTAGTGATCCTACCGTTCTACAACACTCGGGAAGAAAACGAACAGGACTACGGGCTTGAACAAAAGATGTGCGAACCCAAGTTTGCGAGCAGCGTCCTCAATTGGATAATCGAGGGATACCAAAGGGCTGTGACAATTGGCAGCAAGGTTCCCGACATATGCGAAGAACTCGCAAAAGACTATTCGAGGGACGAGGATATTATCGGCGCGTTCATCGAGGATGAATGTACCGAGGTTGACGGGATTATGACAGACGGTTCGTTGATATACAGCAGATATAGGACATGGAGCATTGATAACGGCTATCAGCCAGCCAGCGCCAACAACTTCTATAAGAGGTTGGTCAGAAGGGGATACCGAAGGAGCAGCGGAAGGGTTGAGACTGGTTCGGGAACGAAGTCAGTACGCAACCGTATACACGGGCTGACGCTCAGATATGGCGGGTGTGACGATGTGCGCGATAAACCCGCTTTTCGGTCATAACCCTATAAGAAATTACTTATAAATAATGACCACTATATAGCTAAAGCGTCACAGTTATTATTATCTTCACAGGTAGATAGCTGTTTTTAGGTGTGACGCTTTTTTAGTTCAAGCCCGACCAAAAGCCCTATCACGCCCTCGCAGCAACAGCGGGGGCGTTTTTCTATGTCGGCAGCTTGCCGAAAAAGACCCCATACTGACACACAGAAGGGGTCTAAAAGCCGCGGCACGCGGCGGTTACGAATGGGTCTATCGCCTACCTAGCACGCCAAGCGGCGCGGTTCGCTTCTCGGCGTTCCTCTTTGGTCTTGGCGTTCGGCGCGGGTGCATCCATTCCGTATCGCGCCCACCACCTATCGCGGTTCGCTCGTCTGCACTTCTCTTTGTAGGCTCTTTCGCTGTCCCTGTTCTTCATAGCAGCACCCCAATGCTCTACTATCGGTCTTGCATAGGGCTATGGTGCTGTCGCGCTCCCCCGCTATCTGGGGCGCTCTGCAAAGAAATTAGCGTCGCAGGAGACGCTAACGCAATAGCCCGTTTTAAGCCGCTTTGTAAAGGAATTAGCGTTACATGCAACGGTAAAACCCAACGCCTGTT
>SFFY01000074.1 GCA_004556745.1 Bacteroidales bacterium
TTTCTTGGATTAAGCCGAGCGCAGCCCAAATTATGCCAATCTTTCATATAAGCAACTGCGTTTTTGCAATAGGGTTGCAGTAAGCGGATGGTAATTTTGCAGAAGATAGGCTGCGGCTCGGCAATTTAAGTAAACTTATTGCGCTCGCCTTGCACTATCTTTGCAAAAAATTTAACCGTTATGCAAGAGATTATCCACCTGATCAACGAAATGTCGCCCTACCTGCTCCTTGGTTTCTTCTTAGCAGGGCTTATGCACGCCTTTATTCCCGGCAATTATTATACGAAACACCTTTCCCGCCCCACGATGGGCTGCGTGGTCAAGGCCGCCCTTTTCGGCGTGCCACTGCCCCTCTGTTCCTGCGGCGTGATACCTACCGCCATGTCGCTTCGCCGCGAAGGAGCGTCGAAAGGCGCGGTAACATCGTTTCTCATCGCCACACCGCAAACGGGCATCGATTCCATCATCGCCACTTTCAGCCTTATGGGACTGCCCTTCGCCCTGCTGCGCCCCGTGGCAGCCATGGCAACTGCCGTGTTCGGCGGCGGCATGGTCAATCTGTTTGCCGAAAACGACGGGCACGAGACAGCAGAGGACGACTGCGACGATAATTGCTGCTGCCACGGCGACTGTAAAAAGCACAAGAATTTCCTGCAAAAGATGGGCGATGCCCTGAACTACGCTTTTGTGGAAATGATGGAGGACATCGGCAAATGGCTCGTTATCGGCATCGTCGCCGCCGGCGCAATCACGGTGCTCGTTCCCGACAGTCTCTTCTCTGTTTTCCAAGGCAACACGTGGGCATCTATGCTGCTGGTGCTCGCAATCGCCATTCCGATGTATCTTTGCGCCACAGGGTCTATACCTATTGCAGTCGCCCTGATGCTCAAAGGGCTTACGCCCGGCGCGGCATTGGTGTTGCTGATGGCTGGACCGGCGTGCAACATGGCTTCGATACTCGTGGTGCGCAATGTGCTGGGCACGCGCACGCTGCTCGTATATCTGGCATCTATTATATTGGGCTCCGTGGCCTTCGGCGTATTGGTTGATGCCATGCAATTCGGAGGAACTGTTAATTTTCTCGGCGATATCTCCTCGACCGCCGGTTGCTGCAGCGATGCTGTCGGCGGCTGGTTCTCGTGGATATGTACCGCCGCACTAGCCGCCCTGCTGATAAACGCGCTTTTGATACGCCGCCTTTTCCATAAAAAGCAATGCTGCTGCCATTGTCACGGGGAAAAATAGAGTTTGGATATAAAAAATTGCTTAAATTTGCGCATTATATTATATCAAAACCGACCTTATAATGTTTTTCAAGCCTTTCTTCTCGCCGCGCAAGTTTTTCCTCCTTATTATATATATATATTGTATAGCAGCCGCGCAGACCGCCTTGGCTCAGCACCATTATTATGGAAACAGGCACGCGGCGAAGAAAGACCTCGTCGCTAACAATATAGCGGGCATACGCGTGCTGAGTCTCCGCTATGCCGACACACTGGCGCATATCAAGCAGCAATTCGAACATTGGCGCTACAACGGCGCCGACACGTTGGCAAACCCTTATTATTTCCCCGTTTTCGTTTCCGGCAACTTGCAGTCGCTGCCTTCGGGCAGGGCGTTCAGCCTTAACCGTAACGCTTCGTTTGAGGTGGACGATGCAAGCATTATGGCTCCCGTCGCCAACCGGCTCAACGCCTCCGCGCAGTTACTTACAGAAGCCTACGTGACCGCACCATGGCTGATGCAGACAGACATCGCCGCAACGGAGGGAATCGACACGGAAACCATTGGCAAGAAACTCAAAAACGAGACTGCGCCCAAACTGAAACTTACCGACCACATGCAAACGCCCGATGAGGACGACAAACCTGCGGTTGCCGATGCCGACATTGTGATTAAGAAACCCAACTTCTGGACACTTAAATCCAATGTGTCGTTGCAGTTCACGCAATACCACGTGTCGGAAAACTGGTATAAGGGCGGCGAGAACAACTACACCATGCTGGCAAGTGCGGTGTTGGAGGCCAATTTCGACAACAAGCGCAAACTTCAATTCGACAACAAGTTGGAAATGAAACTCGGCTTTCAAACTTCCGAAAGCGACGAGGAACATAAATTCAAAACCACAGCCGACCAGATCCGTCTTACCAACCAGCTCGGCCTAAAAGCCATCAAGAACTGGTCGTACACGCTGAGCCTGCAAAGCTGGACGCAGTTTTATCAGGGTTACAAGAAGAACGACACGAAAGTCTACTCTGACTTCATGTCGCCCTTCGAGTCGCTGCTCTCACTCGGTATGACCTACAAGCTCAACCTTAAAAGGTTTACTGCCAACGCCAGCATCAACCCCATTGCCGTGCATCTGAAATACGTGGATCGCCCTTCCCTGATAACCTCTATGGGACTTGACGAAGGCAAGCATAGCAAATGGGAATACGGTTCCAATATCACCGCTACGTTTAAATGGGACGTGATTAAAAATATATCTTGGGAAGCGCGCATTTATTGGTTTAGCGATTACAAGAAAACGCTGATAGAATGGGAAAACACCTTTAACTTCAAAGTCAACCGCTTTTTGTCTGCCAAGGTGTTCCTATATCCGAGATTCGACGATAGCGTGGAGCGCAAAGAACCCGAAGACTCGTTTTTCCAATTCAACGAGATATTCAGCCTCGGCCTGGATTTCAGTTTTTAGATTTGGTAAGCCCAAAAAACTTTTCCCAAGCTGCGCTTGCTTATCCTCAAAGAGTTAAGCCGTTTTCCACATAAGAAAAGTCTTTTTTCCTTAAAAAATAAAAGCAACTTGCTTATAAGATAATTGAAATAAAGACCTATCTTTGCAAGCATAATACCTATTATAAATGTTAGAGTTGTCAAAACATATTGAATGCCTGCTGCTTAGCAACAACTGCGTCATCGTGCCCCGCCTCGGCGGTTTCGTGGCGCAGTACACGCAAGCAGAGCACCCCGCCGACGAGGACTGCCTTTTGCCGCCCCGCCGCACCGTGGGCTTCAATCCGCTTTTGACACACAATGACGGCTTGATTGTGCAGTCGTATATGCAGACTTACGAGGCTTCCTACCCCGAAACGCTTCGCATGATTGAAGAAGCGGTTGACGAGATTAAAGCCGTGCTGCGCAACAAGGGAGAATTTGAGATGCCAGGTATCGGCACCATTCATCTCAATATGGACGGCAGCTACAACTTTATGCCCGTGGCCGCAGGCTTGCTTTCGCCCGAACTTTACGGGCTGGGCACGGTAAAGGCCCTAGCCAAATATCAGCCTAAGAGCATTTCTATGGCCAAGCAAGAGGAAACTGCGCAAGCAGACACCGAAAATGAGGAAACGGAAACGGAGAGCAAGCGCAACTACACGTTCAGCATCAACCGCGAAATCGTGAACTACGCAGCTGCAGCCGTTGTGGCGCTCGTGCTCTACTTTGCCTGCCTCGCGCCCCTGCCTTCTGCTACCGACAACGCCGCGCCCATGACCGCCTCGTCGCTTGCCGAGCGCATCATGCAGCCTTCTGCGCCCTCGAAAGCCCCTGCCGCCGCAACGCCTGTCAAGCCTGCTGCCACAGAAGTTGCAGCAACGCCTGCCGCTCCCGAGCAGCCTGCCGTCCAAGCAGAAGAACCCCAGCAGGAGCACCCTTACACGATTGTCCTCGCCAGTGCCGTTTCCAAGAAAAACGCGCAAATTTTTGTTGACAACCTGCGCGCCGGTGGCGAAGACACTGCAGAAGTCTACGTGCGTGGCAAGATGACGCGCGTCATTGTCGGCAAGTTTTCTACAGAAAAGGAAGCCTTCGAATATATCTCCGCCAAGAGGAAAACCAACGGCAGTTTCTCACAAGCGTGGATATTGAAATTATAAACAAGGTGGGACGCAATTCCCGCCTTTTATTTTATCCTCAATATTTTATTCATGAAAAAGATACGTTGCCCCAAATGCGAAGCAGCCATCCAGTTTGACGAAACGCGCTACGAACCGGGGCGCATCCTCGTGTTCCAATGTCCCGAGTGCAACAAGCGTTTCAAGATGAAACTGCCTGCTGCCAAGCCTGCCACTGATACGGTCGAGGAGGAAGAAGAAAAGGTGTGGGGACAACTGGTTGTAGTGGAAAATGCCTTTCACTTCCGGCAAGCGCTACCTCTGACGGAGGGCGACAACGTGATTGGCAGGCTCGTGCGCGGCACATCCGTCACGCTGCCCATCAAGACCGTTGACCCGAGCGTGGACACGGCACATTGCGCCGTGCGCGTTACCATCGGCAAAGACGGACAGCCGAAATTCTTGCTCCGCGACGTGGGCTCGCAAACAGGCACTTTCGTGCAGGATCATCTTTTAGGATTAAAAGAACAAGTAGCTCTTTCGGACGGCGATATTATTACCATTGGAGCCACGACATTGATATTACAGACAGAATTAGCACAGAATTAAGCCGCAAAATGCCCCAAATTTTCGTGCAAGCGAGCGCAATCAAGTTTAATTTATTTGCCGAGCGCAGCCGAAAATGTCTTGAAAAAAGCAACTTTCTTAGTAGAAAATTGAGCCAACTCCCAAAATTATAGTATCTTTGCAGCCGAAAATCGCAAAATTTGAAGAGATGTGCAGTAACGAGCCTATACAAATTGCCTTTCCGCTGCCTCGCAATTTGGCTTTTCCACTTCATCGCACGCTGGAAAACCAATTCTTCGAGCACTTGGAGCAAAAGGAAATTCTCGGAGGACACATCGAATTGATTTTAGATTTGCAGCCCAAAAGTAGCGGCATATATGTCGCCGACATCCAGCTCAAAGGTCATGTTGAGGTGCTATGCGACCGCTGTCTCGAAAGTCTGTCACTGCCGGTAGAGGCTGCCGAGAGCATCAAGATTATCGACGACGGCGCATTTGCCGAATACGCAGACAGCGAAACCGACGACGCCCTCGCGATGCACGTTGATGCTAAAACGGGCAAGCTAAACCTAGATTGGACGATTTACGAAATCATCGAAACCTCACTGCCCCTGCAGCGCATTCATCCCGAAGGCGAGTGTAACGAAGACATGACGGGCAGATTTATCACCGAAACCGAGTAAAGCGCCGAAAGGCACTGCTTAATAAGAATTTATCAACATACACAAACAAAACGAATAAAGAACAATGGCACATCCTAAAAGAAGACAGTCAAAGACCAGAACCCTTAAACGTAGAACTCACGACAAGGCTGTAGCACCCACGCTGGCAATTTGCCCCAACTGCGGCGGCTGGCACATCTACCACACTGTATGCCCCACTTGCGGCTACTACCGTGGCAAACTTGCCGTTGTTAAGGAAGAAGTTGCTGAATAAGCACGCATTTATTAGGTTGACAGCAACCTAAAATAACCTACGCCGCACGACACCGTGCGGCGTAAGAATTTTATTAAAGCGGACATATTATATATATGTCTATCTTATCCCACTGAATAATGGAACGCATTAACGCAGTAATAACGGGCGTAGGCGGCTACGTGCCTGAATATGTGCTGAGCAACGACGAGCTGTCGCGCATGGTCGAGACCAACGATGAGTGGATTATGACACGCATCGGCATCAAGGAGAGACGCATTCTCAACGAGGAGGGTCTCGGCACGAGCTATATGGCACGCAAGGCCGTGAAGCAGTTGCTCGAAAAGACCGGCACCGACCCGCAGGAAATCGACGCGCTCATTCTCGCCACCACTACCCCCGACTATCATTTCCCCTCCACATCTTCTATCGTCATCGGCCGCATCGGCATGAAGAACGCTTTCGCCATCGACATGCAGGCCGCCTGCTGCGGTTTCCTCTTCGCAATGGACGTTGCCTCCGGCATGATTCAGAGCGGACGCTATAAGAAGATTGTAGTGTGCGGCGCCGACAAGATGTCAAGCATTGTGGACTACACCGACCGCGCCACCTGTCCCATCTTCGGCGACGGCGCAGCAGCCGTGTTGGTAGAGCCTTCCACGGAAGACCTTGGTTGGAAAGATTCCTTCCTGCGCACCGACGGCAAGGGCCTGCCTTTCCTCTGCATGAAAGCAGGCGGCTCCGTGTGCAGCCCTTCATATTTCACCATCGACCATCGCATGCACTATCTGCACCAGGAGGGTCGCACCGTCTTCAAGTTTGCCGTCACCAACATGAGCGACGCCAGCGCACTCATCGCCGAGCGCAACGGCCTCGACAAGGACAGCATCGCTTGGGTCGTGCCGCATCAGGCCAATGTGCGCATCATCGAAGCCGTGGCCAACCGCCTCGAATTGCCGATGGAGAAGGTAATGCTCAATATCCAGCGCTACGGCAACACCTCCGCCGGCACCCTGCCCCTCGCCCTCTGGGACTACGAAAAGCAGCTCAAGAAAGGCGACAACCTTATCCTCACCGCTTTCGGCGCAGGCTTTTACCGCCTTCAGCACTGTTTTCGCTCCCGGGCGGCCCGTAATGCTCTCATACGTACTATCGTTTAATGAGTTAAGGCTTATGTTAATGCCGTCTATGCCTGCCTCCGCGAGTGCGGGCAATGCGCTTTCCAACAGCAGCCCGTTGGTGGTGAGCGTGACGCAATTAACTCCCTCAGTGCTTTTAAGCGCGCCTATGAATTCCACCGCGCCCTTTCTCATAAGCGGCTCGCCGCCCGTGACCTTGAATTTATTTATCCCCGATATGACAGCCGCCCTGCAGACCTTCAATATCTCCTCATATCTTAATATTTCGGAATGAGGGATAT
>SFFY01000030.1 GCA_004556745.1 Bacteroidales bacterium
GTCGCGGTTGTCCTCCATGCGCTTTAGCAGGGTGGCAACGGCTTCGTGGCCGTAGTCGTTGCTGCTGCCGTTGGCAAGGGTGTATGCCTCGTCGATGAAAAGCACGCCGTCGAGCGCGCTGTCGATGATTTTGTTGGTCTTCACGGCCGTCTGCCCCACGTATTCCGCCACGAGGCCGGAGCGGTCGGTCTCTACAAGGTGGCCTTTCTTCAGCAGCCCGAGGTCTTTGAAGATTTCGGCAAGTATGCGTGCCACGGTGGTTTTGCCCGTGCCGGGGTTGCCCGTGAAGACGCAGTGCACGGCGAGGGGCACGGATTGCATGCCGCAGGCCTCGCGCTTGCGCTGTATCTTCACATAGTTGTGCAGCTTATGGATTTCCGCTTTCACGCCTTCCAACCCGATGAGTTCGTCAAGCTGTTCGAGGGCGGGCTTGGCTGGCTTGGGCTTTTCTGCTTCGTCCTGCTTCGCTTCAGGTTGCGCCTCTTTTTGCTGAACAGGCTGTTCTTCAGCATGGGCATTGTCCGCAGGCTGTTCTGGTTTCTTGGGCTTTGGGGCAGGCAGTTCGGGTGGCAGGGGCAAGTCGTTTTCGTTCTTTTGGCTGCAAAACTCATTGATTTGCCTCTGAATGGCTTTGAGTTGGTCAGCTTCTTCAGTAGAGATATTGCCGTCTGCCTTTGCCACTAACGAGGCAAAGCGATAAATCAGCCGCAGATATTCGTCCTCGTGTCCGTAACCCGACTTTTGCAAGATATAAATGCCGAAATACTCAACGCCCGCATTGGCGTTCTCGCCTACGCAATGCTGAATATCTTCGTAGTATTCTTCGGCTTTTGAATAAGGGCTACGCCAAGATAGGTCCTCATAATCCCATTCAGTATCAACATCAGGATAAGAAATAGACAGAGAAACAAACGGGAAAAAAGAAAGGTTGAATATATCATAAGGATAGCCTAAGCGTTCGCATACTTTCAGCAAGTCAAGACCAACGAAGAGTTGGAAGATACGTCGCGTGGGCATCTTCAATCCACTTCCATATTCCACGCTATTATCTATAAAATAGTCCACACAGTGTTGCCGTGCGCTTTTCTGTATGAATTTGCTGAATGCCCTTGTTACTTTTTGGGTTTCTTTGTAGAAATCCTCGGTTATGCGGGCCAAGGCTCTTTTCTCCGTGTCTCTTCTCTCAGCTTCAGCATCAAGTATCTTCTTGTTGGCGGCAAGAAATTCCTCGCGGGCATTGGGGTGGCTTGCAAGATAATCATACACCTTCTTGCGCGGGGAATTTTCTGCCACATAACCATTCCCCGATTTATCAATTCCAAACACAAAACAGAGACCACTGATAAAAGCAAGAATATATTTGAAAAATACGATGTCTATAAAGAGCGCTATTACAGCAAACACACAGCCCAGACGCTTGAAAGACTTTCGGTTTTTCCTTTCTGCTTCATCGTTCTTATATTTGTAGCGCAAGGAGTCTTCGCAATCTTTGAGCAAGAACTCGCGCTCATCTTTTGTCAGCACGGCCACATATTCGGGCTTGCATTTCTGTATATCCTCTTTCTTCCAATCGTGCGAAAGGGGTTGCTGTGACAGCCAATCATATATGTTTTGCCTTTTGGCTATATTGCTAAAAACATTTCCAATATCTTCTGCCAACTTCTTATTGTCTGTCATATATATATATTATATGTATAGTCCGTTTACTTTATTCGCGAATCCTGCGGGTTGCGCAGGCCGCTTGCGCCCGTGAGGAAGGCTTTGGCGGTGCCGAAGTTGAGGCTCATGTCGAGGCGCACGGGGATATGGTTCTTGTCGTCCGTGATGTAGAAGGTGATCACGTCTTCCTCCTTGCCTTTCTTGTTTTTCTCTACAAACGAGAAGACGAGGCAGCGGTAGGTGACGGGCTGGTTTTCCATTTTGAATTTTTTCTTGCCGCGATACACGATGCTGTTCCATTCGCACTTCTTGCCTTCTGCCATGAGGAAGTTGATGCGGTGGCCCACTTTCATCTTTGAGGCATCGAACGAACGGGCGCGGAGCATCATCGAGAGCATGTCGTAGGCACAGTAACGGCTCGAATACTGGTTGTCGATGACGTAGTCGTTGTTTCGCTGGAAACGCATCTTCATGGCGCACAGCCCCGAAGGGTAGCTGTACCACACCTCGTCCTTTCGGTAGGTCTTGCCTTCGAGTGCGCCTTTGTAGTAGTAGCGCGGGGCGAGGTCGAGACCCGTGTAGGTGATGAGCGTGTCGCGCATCACGAAGAAGCGGTCAGCCTTGGCGTTGCCGCGCGTGATGAGATAGGTGCGGTAAGCCGGTTCGCCCTGATAGGTGGCCGATGAGATGTTCATCGAAGCCGTGCCTACTTTCACCCACACGAATTTCCAGTTGAAATATAAATCGTACATCAGCGTTTCGCCGCTTTTGAACGCCGTGTTTTCTGAAGTGCATTGCGCCTGCGTCCGCATGGCGGCGCACAGCATAAGGAGTATGATAAAGGAATAAAGTTTTTTCATGGGAGTTACGTTTACTTATTATTATTCGTTGGCTGAAGTGTTAAGTGCCTGGAAGGCACTACAAAAGCGTAGCTTTTTGATAACCGGGGACGAAGTCCTCGGATAGGCGAGTTGAGGACGATGTGCCTGGAAGGCACTACGCTACAGGACATGCTCTTTAACCATTTTCACAGGCGTACTGCCTTCCAGGCAGAACCATTGCAATAGCCTCCTCCGAGGACTTCGTCCCCGGTTATCGTCGCTTTGCTCCGTACTGCCTCTTCTTTGAGATTTTCGGCTGCGCTCGGCATAGTCCGAACAAGTTCGGATCTGCACTCTCTTGCACGAAAATTCCAGGCAGTTAATACCTTTATCATTTTAGATTCTAATTCAACCAACGCGTTTAATTTATTAAACAATTATTTCTTGGCCGCCGCCCTTTCGGCGTTGCGACTTTTGGGCGTTGCCTTTCCGGCATCTTTCTGCTTGATGAGTTCTTTGGGTTTCTGCTGCGTGCGCGGCAGTTCACGGGCGTGCCACGTTTGCTCGATGTCCCAGTTTGCTTTCACATCGAAATGCATGGGGCAGTAGAACACCTCCTCCGCCTGCCGCCCTTCGGCATAGCAACCCTCGTCCCAATGCCCGTTGCCATTGGCGTCTACGAAGAGGCGCACGTAGTAGGTGCCGGGACTGAGATAGAAGAAGTCCGCACCGTGGCGGGCATTCACTCGTTCGCGCCGCACCACCTTCTCGTCCGAGAGCAGTTCCACGACGGCCGTGGTATCAACATCGGGGATAATGAGAAAGAGCGCGCCGTAAGACTCTTCGGAGGGTATATGTATGGATTGCGTGGTTTTCTTATTCTCTAATCCGTACAGCCCCGTCACGGCAGCCGAGTCAATCGTCAGTTCATACTCCTGCCCCGACCGCCATTCGGCGTAGAGCGTATAGTCGAGCACGGCAGCCGAGTCACGCTCAAGGCGGAAAGGCGCGTCCACAAACACACTGTCGCGCTTGAGTTGCAGGTGAAAGGCGGCGGTGTCGATGCGTGCGGGCGGTTCGGAAAATGAAAAGTGCACGTTGCCCAGTGGGGATAGTGTGCCGGTGAGCCCTTTGCCGAAAGTGAGGTATTCCTTCGGCGGCTGCTCGTTGGAAAAGTCGCCACGTTTGTGGCGCTTCTCGCGCTGTTTCTCCCATTTCTCCAATTCTTCGGCTTTCTGCTTGGCACGTTTGGCAAAGGTGAGGCGCGGCACGAGTTCCAGCGTGTCGGTGCGGCTGATGGCCAAGCCCGTTGAGTCGTCGGTCGTTTCGTAGGTATAGGCCATTTGCAACGTGTCCTGCTCAATCAGGCTACCCGGGCGCAACCAGTAGGTGAGGGTGTCGCCCGTGGCGTTGCGCTGTTCCAGGAAGGCATCTTTTTCGTCGAAGTTAAGCCCCTTGATGACGGGCACGTCGGCCGAGGGGGCGGTGAAGTACACGCGGAACCATTCGGGCACATCGCGCTGGGTCTTGAGCAGCATGCGGCTGTTACGCTTTTCGGTGAAGGAGAGCAGCACCACGTCGTCGGGCGCATAGCGCGTGATGGGCGTGAGTTTCACGGTGTCGATATGCACCGTGTCGCGCCAGAGCGTGTCGCGGCGCACGTCGGCTATGGCGCGGGGCACGATGGTGTCGCGGCTGAATGCCAGCAACTCGCCCGGCGCGTAGCGGAAGTCGCCGTCCATGTCTTTGAGCGCATAGATGCGGTAGTTGCCGGGCGCAACGCCCTTAATGCAGAAGCGGCCGTTGCCGTCGGTGCGTGCCACGCGGTCGAAAGGCAACTTCACAAACGCCGAGTCCTCCAAGTTCTTGTGCAGCCCCACGAGCACGCCCTTCTGCGGCTCGAGGTCTTCGGCGTTCAGCACGTGCCCCGCCACTTCCATCGTGTCGATTTGCGTGCCTGTGGAGAAGTAATAGGTAAAGTTGCCGAAGGGGTTGCCCTCGTTGTTGTCTACGATTGCGTCTGAGAAGTCGATGGTGTAAGTGGTTTCGGGTTTAAGGCTGTCAAGGAGCGACACGGAGATTTTGCGTCCCGTGGCCTTGATTTCGGGCATTTCGATCTGCGGCGGCGACACGATGACCTTTTCCGAAATGTTCTCCACCTTAATCAGTTCGTCGAAGAGAATGCTCACCTTCTTGTCCGTCCTCTGCGTAGCGCCCAGTTCGGGATACATCTTCACGATTTTTGGCGGCGTCTCATCGTAGGGTCCGCCGTCGGGACCGCTGCCGGGATTGGCGCAGCCGTAGAGCGTGGTGAGCACCACGGCAAAGCAGGAAACAAGGAGAAGGGAAATATATATTTTTCTGTACATGCGTATAAGTATTATTCAAAGGGTTTTAGATAAAAACCATGAAAAACATCTTGCTTCGTTTGAAGCCCCTTGGGCTACGCCGCCGGTCTTAATGCCGAGCCTGCGACCCTATCGGCTCGCGCTCGCCCTTAATCCCTGCGGCTGCGGTCGGTTCCCGCCCGCTTCAAACGCCGCAAGGAAAAAAAAGGAAAAACCCGTGAGACCTTGATGTCGTCCAAATAGGAACGACATTTTTTCATTGGGGATGGGTTTTTCTGGTTTTTATCTTAATTCAATCAACGCCTATGACAAGTCGCGCGGGAAATACGCCCCTACATCATCCCCAGCACCTCGTCCATGATGCGCCGGTCGTTGCAGAGGCGGGGCACTTTGTGCTGTCCGCCGAGTTTGCCCTTGCTTTTCAGCCAAAGGTCGAAGAGCCCCTTGGGGGCGGCGATTACTTCGAGGCGTTGCAGCGTGAGGTTCTTGTAACGCTTTGCCTCATAGTCGGAGTTGAGCGTTTGGAGGGCCTGGTCCAGCTTCTCGGCAAAAGTTTCAAGGCTTTGCGGCGGGCGGTCGAACTCAATGAGCCACTGGTGGCGGCAGCTGCCTCGGTCGTTCATGAAGACCGGCGCGGCGGTGTAGTCCTTCACCTGCGCCCCCGTGGCGGCGCAGGCGGCTTGCAAGCCGCGCTCGGCGTTGTCCACAATCAGTTCCTCTCCGAAGGCGTTGATAAAACTCTTGGTGCGGCCCGTGATGACAAACTTGTAAGGGTCGGTCTGCGTGAAGCGCACCGTGTCGCCTATCATGTAGCGCCACAGTCCGCCCGTGGTGGTAATCACCATAGCGTAGTTGCGCCCCGTCTCAACCTCCCAGAGCGGCACGGCCTGCGCTTCGGGCATGCCCACGTCTTCCAAGGGGATAAACTCGTAGAACACGCCGTAGTCTATCATCAAGAGCATGGCGGGGTCGGCAGGGTCGTCCTGCAAACCGAAGAAGCCCTCCGAGGCGTTGTAGGTTTCCATATAGTGCATGCCGGGATTGGCGATGAGGCGGCGATATTGCTCGCGATAGGGCGTAAACGCCACGCCGCCGTGGAAGAACACCTCCAAGTTTGGCCATACCTCGCATATCGGCTTGCCGGTGAGCTCTATCACGCGGTTGAGCACCGCCATCATCCACGACGGCACGCCGCTGAGGTTCGTAACGTTCTGCCGTGAGGCGACTGCGGCGATGCGGTCGCGCTTTTCCTCGAAGTCGCTCAGCAGCGCAACCTTTTTCGAGGGTGTGCGCACGAGGTTCACGAGCGGGTTGATGTTTTCGATGAGGATAGAACTAAGGTCGCCCACGAGCGAGTGGGGGAGGTTGTAGTTCGGCGCGTGCGACCCGCCGAGTATCAGGGCGCGGCCGTCGAAGAGGCGGCTTTTTGGGTTGTTGCGCAGGTAGAGTGCCACGGCGTCTGTGCCGCCGGCATAGTGCGTGTCGCGCAAGTAGCGTGCGCTCACGGGGATAAACTTGCTTTTATCGTTGGTCGTGCCCGAAGATTTGGCGTACCATTTCACGCGCCCCTTGCACAGCACGTCGGCCTCGCCCCGGCGCATACGGTCGATGTCGTCTTTGAAATCATCGTATGTAGAGATAGGCGTGCGCTCCGCAAAGCGGTCGTAGTCCATTCCCGGCGCATAGCGGTGCGCCGCTGCCCACTGCGTGCCGGCGGCATCGGCGAGCAGCCTTGCCAGCACGCCGAGCTGAATGTCCTTGGCCTCGGTTTCGTATCGCCCAATGGCTTTGAGGCGGGCGTTGAAAAACGGGCGGATTATTCTTGTGATGCTCATAAATTAGTAGACGACTTTACGTAGTAAACGTGTAGACGATATTTTATTTTGACGACAACTGGGACAACTTTAGACAACTGGTTTCAGTGCTGCCGTTTTGTTATGACGACAACTGGGACAACTTTTTGACAACTTTCAGTTGTCTTTCTGCGCAGCAGGCGTATGAAATACGCCCTGTTGTCTCTGTTGTCGTCATATTAAGCGCATAATTGTCAGACTCGATGTTGTCTCTTGTTGTCTATGTTGTCGTTTTTAACTTTTACTCGTCTATATGTTTTCTAAAATCATTTTTTCTTTCATGCTTCCACCTATTGTGGCTCCACAGCCAGAGGTGGGGTGCGCGGCGTATCATGTCTTCCAGTTCCTTCATATAAGTCTCCGTGAGCTTGTAGTCGGGAAAGTCCTGCGGGCGGTCGGTCATGCGGCGCATTACGCAGCGGTAATAGCCCCGGTGCGGGCGCGTCACGTCGGCGAAGTACACCGTAGCGTTCACCTTTTTGGCAATGCGCTCCGTGCCCGTGAGTACCGGCGTGTCGTGGTTGAGAAAGTTGACCCAGTCGTGCGTGTTGCTCTCGCCCGGTTTCTGGTCGGAGATGAAGCCGATAATCGAGCGCTTGCCCTCGCGGCGCAATGTGAGCACGCGGCGCAGCGCGTCGTATTTTGGGATGTTTTCGGCTCCGAAACGTGTGCGCAGGTCGTTGAACAAGCCGTCAAACAAACGGTCGTTGAGCGGGCGGTAGAGCTGGGCACAATGCGTTTCGGGATTCTTGGTCCAAATGGGCAGCGTGCTGATCCACTCCCAGTTTCCGTAATGCCCGAGGTAGACGAACACGAAGGGGTGGTCCTTCAAGTCGCGCTCCAAATCCTCGATGCCCTCAAACGACATGCGGCGCATGATTTCCTCGTGGCTCACCGTGAGCAGTTTGAGCGTCTCAAAGGCATAGTCGCAGAAGAAGCGGTAAAACCTGCGCTCTATCTGCCTGATGCGCTTCGGCGAAGCATCGGGGAACGACGTTACAAGGTTTTTGCGCACCACCTTACGGCGATAGCGCACCACAAAATATACCACAGGGCAACAGAGGTCGGAGATGAGGTAAAGCAGTTGCAGGGGCATGCGCGAGCACGCGCGAAGCAATTTTATCAGAAATTTTTCGAAATAATTTTTCATGCCAATGTATGGTAAGTGTAAGGCGGGCGGCATTATGATACTTCTGAACCGCAGCCTATCTTATGCAAAGGTATATATTTTTGTGCGAAACGGCCGCTTGCTGCGCAGCAAAAGCGGAAAAAAGAAGAAAAGTCTGATGCTTTTGGATAAAAATAGAGTGGTCGCGCCTTTGGGAAAATCCCCATTCTCCTATACGCATTTTTTTGCCCGAAAAACTATTCAACCCTTCATTTCTTTGCTTAACTTGTTGTTTTCGAAAAAGATATCGCTGAACGGTTTGCGCGCCAAACCATTCACGAATGAAAGGTTTGGGACCGGCACATGGCAATGAGATTATACGTGAGCGCTGCCGCCAACCTATAAGACAATTTTTATTTCCTCGGAACAATTTTTCCCTTTCTGCTTGAAATTTTTTCCTATCCTTAAAATAGTTTTTGTTACAAAGTTTGTAACATGTGTTCAACACTTTTGAATATATGTTCAACAGTTTTGAATATGCGTTACAAAGTTTGTAACAAAAACTTTCAGGCAGATAGTGAAAACTTCCAAGGGCTTAGTGAAAAACTTCTCGGGCTTAGTAAAAATCTTCTGCCTTGAACGATTTCGTTAAGCCAAATGAGCAGAGTTCAAGCTTGCTTGAATACTCTGCCATGGCGAGAAATCGCACTTTTTAAGAACGTTTTTGGTCAGACCGTTTAAGGCATCTGCTGCTTGGAGTCGGTGCGTTTTGTCAAACGCTCCGGGCTCGTGAGACCGGGGAAATGACGCGAAACATACGGTTTTGTTACAATTTTTACCGAGAAAAGCAAAAGCGCAGGCGTTTTGCTGCGCATTATCCAACGATTATTCATAAATTTGCAACGTATGCCTGCAAAAACAAATGAATATATCTGAAAATAATTATAGCAATCCGCGTAAAACGCTGTGGATGCTCGCGCTCTTCTGCATCGCAGCCTTTTTCCTCTTTCTCGGCAGTGCGCTCTTCAATACGCGCGGCGAACCGCGCGAGGCGATTGTGGCAGTTTCGATGCTTGACAATGGCGACTGGATATTGCCCGTGAACAACGGCATGGAAATCGCCTTCAAACCGCCCTTGCTACACTGGTGCATCGCCGCCGCCTCCACGCTGACGGGCGCGGTGACGGAATACACCTCGCGCCTGCCGTCGGCCCTCTCGCTCTGCCTGATGACGCTCTGTCTGTTTGCCTTTTTCGCCAAACGGAGCGGCGGGCGCGCGGCACTGCTCACGGCTCTTATCACCCTTACAAACTTTGAAGTGCACCGCGCCGGCTTTGCCTGCCGCGTGGACATGCTCCTCGCCGCACTGATGGTGCTGGCGCTGCTGGCGCTGTATCGCTGGTGGGAACGGGGACTGCGTGGCGTGCCCTGGGCTGCAGCGGCGTGTCTCGCCGGGGCTGCGCTGACCAAAGGACCGGTGGGCGCGTTGCTGCCCTGCGCCTGTGCGGGACTGTTTTATCTGCTGCGCGGTGTGAAACTTTGGAGCGCGGTATGGCGGCTCACGCTCGTGGCGTTGGCGGCATTGCTGCCCCTTGCGGCGTGGTACGGCGCAGCCTATATGCAGCCACACGGCGGCGAGCGCTTCCTGCAACTCATCTACGAAGAGAACGTGCTGCGCCTGACGGGGAAGATGACCTACGAGTCGCACATCAATCCGTGGTGGTACAACGTGCAGACCGTTTTGGCCGGCATGCTGCCCTACACCCTGCTGCTGCTCATCGCCCCGTTTGTCATAAAGCGCGGCAAGCGCGCGGGCGAACCGCAGCAAAGCACGTCTGCGTGGCAAAAAGTAAAGGCCTATTATAAAAAGATGCCGGATGTGCGCCTGTATGCAGCGACGTGCGTGGCGGTTATCTTCGTGTTCTATTGCATTCCGGCAAGCAAGCGCAGCACCTACCTGCTGCCGCTCTATCCGTTCCTGTCGTATTTCGTGGCTGAGGGCATCCTGTGGCTCGCGCAAAAGCGGGCGGGCGCGGTGCGCGTGTTCTGCGGCATCGTTGCCACGCTCGGCATCGTGCTCACCCTATTATATATATGTATACTGGCGGGGCTTGTGCCCGAGAGTATTGTGGATCACGGCCGCCACGCCGACCTGAACGTTGCCTTCTTCCGTGCCTTGCAGCGACCGGCCTGGTGGCAAATGGCATTCATTGCCGTGCCGCTGATGGCGGGCTTGCTTTATTTCTTTAGAAAAAGATTGCCGCGATTGCAGTTCGGCTTCGCCCTATGGAGCGCATTGCTGCCCGCCGCCCTCTTCTTCGCGCTCGACGGCGCGTACCAGCCGCTCGTGCTGAACGCCAAGTCGGACAAACGGGTGGCGGAGCATATCGCGCTGCTTGCGCCCGAGGGCACGATTTATTCCTATCGCGCAGACGTGCTCCTCGCCAATCGTATGCATCCCTTCACCGTGAACTTCTATCTCCACGACCGCATCATTCCCATCGACTGCGCTCCGCAAGCGCCCGCGCAGGGCTGGCTCCTGACGGGCAACGAAGAGATAGAGGAATTTAAGAAGGAATATCCCGAATATGCCCCGACACTTGTGTACGACAGCCGCCACCGCAGCTGCGACGACAAGAAATTTCTCAAATTGTATAGGTTCCAATTACGCGATGGCTATGAACAACCTGCACATCATAACGCCCGTCAAGGACTCCATAGAAAGCACGCTGCAAACTCTCCGCGCCATCTGTGCAAGTAAGTTGCCGGGTGCGGCACAAGCGCTTACCGTGTACAACGATTTCTCTACACCCGAGAATACGGCGCGGCTTGAGGCGGCTGCAAGTGAATTGGGCTTCACGCTCGTGAACCTCGCCGACCTTACCGACCACCCCTCGCCCAACTATTTGCTCGTGCTGCAAACGGCGAGCCGCAAAGCACTCGATGCGGGGGCTGACCTCATAATCGTGGAGAGCGACGTGACCGTAGCCCCCGATACCTTGCGCCGCCTGCACGAGGCGGCCGATGCCCGCCCCGACTGCGGCATCATGGCGGCGGTGACGGTGGACGACCAAGGCGCGGTGAACTATCCCTACCTCTATGCCAAGGGATATGCCAAGGGCATCGCGCCCTGCAAGAAGCATTGCAGTTTCTGCTGCTCGCTGCTCTCGCACGAACTCCTGCGCCGCTTCGACTTCGGCAGCCTCAACCCCGAGAAGAACTGGTACGACGTGACGATTTCGCACGCTGCCCCCGCCCTCGGACTGCAAAACTACCTCGCCACGGACATTCCCGTCGTGCACCGCCCGCACCAAAGCCGCCCGTGGAAGCAACTCAAATATACCAACCCCCTGAAATACTATTGGAAAAAGTTTACGAAGGGATTGGATAAGATATAGTAGGGGCGTTTGGCAAAACGCCCGCCTTGGGCGCAAAGCAAAAACGCCCACCCAATAACCGATATGCAAAGCAAATACGACTTCCTAATAGTTGGCGCAGGGCTGTTTGGTGCGGTCGTGGCGCACGAACTTGCCGAAAGGGGCAAGCGCGTGCTCGTAGTCGACAAGCGCGGTCACGCGGGCGGCAACCTCTACTGCCGCAGCGTGGAGGGCATACCCGTACACGCCTACGGGGCGCATATCTTCCATACCGACAAATCCGAAATATGGGACTACGTGTGCCGGCTCGGCACGATGAACCATTTCGTCAACGCGCCGCTGGCCCGCTTCGGCGACAGGCTCTATAACCTGCCGTTCAACATGAACACGTTTCACCGCCTCTTCGGCGTGATTACGCCCGAGGAGGCGCGGGAGCGCATTGATGCAGAAATCGCAGCCGACATTATGCAAAACTGTCCCAGCGACGCGCCCCGCAACCTGGAGGAGCAGGCCTTGCGCCTCTGCGGCAGAACGATTTACGAAACGCTCATCAAGGGCTACACCGAGAAGCAATGGGGCAAGCCCGCCACGGAGTTGCCCGCATTCATCATACGTCGCGTGCCCCTGCGGTTTACGTTCGACAACAACTATTTCAACGACCCCTTTCAGGGCATTCCCGTGGGCGGCTACAACGGGTGGTTTGACCGGTTGCTGGCGAAAGCCGACGTGCGTCTCGGCACGGATTTCATGAAAGAGCGCGGCGCACTGGAAGGACTTGCGAAGCATACGGTGTTTACGGGCTGCATAGACGAATATTTCGACTTCCGCCTCGGCCGCCTCGACTACCGCAGCCTGCGCTTCGAGGAAAAGGTGTTGCCCGTGAGTGATTTCCAAGGAAATGCCGTGGTGAACTACACGGAAGCCCGCGTGCCCTATACGCGCGTCATAGAGCACAAGCACTTCGAGTGCGGCAGGTGGGCGCAACTGCCCGTCACCGCCGTGACCTATGAATATCCCGACAGTTATGAGCCCGGCAAAACGCCGTATTATCCGATAAACGATGCCCGCAATACGGCACTCTACAACGAATACAAGGCATTGGCCGCAAACTGTCCTGGCGTGACGTTCGGCGGACGGCTCGGGCAATATGCCTATTACGATATGGACGACACAATCGCCGCCGCGCTCGCCGCTGCCGACGAGTTGGCCGCTATATAATATTATTATAATAATGTCATTCCTACATCCCGAAATATTGCATCTCGCGCCGAAGTACCGGCAACTTGAAAGTTTTGTGCGCTCGCTGCCCGAACGCTTCGACAGGGGCGAGGGGCGCGTGATACACAAGAGCCGCAACGAGTTGCGCGTCATCAGTTACGAAGGGCAGGCTTACGTGGTGAAATCGTACCGCCGCCCGATGTTCGTGAACCGCCTCGTTTACGGTTTCCTCCGCGCCTCAAAGGCCAAGCGCGCCTTCGACAACGCCAGCCTCCTGCTCCGTCTCGGTATCGGTACGCCTGAGCCGGTGGCGTATCTCAACATACGTTCGGCGGCGGGGCTGCTCTTCGACCGTAGTTTCTTTGTGAGCGTGGCCTCGACCTGCCCTTACCGCTACGAAGACCTTTTTAAGGAGGATATTCCCTTTGCCGACGAAGTGCTCCGCGCCATAGGGCATCTCACCGCAAAACTCCACAACGCGGGACTGGCGCACAAGGATTACGGCCGTGCCAATATACTGTTTGACAAGACGGAACGCCTCGGGCTGAGGCTCGAACTCGTAGACCTTAACCGCATGGCGCACGGGCCGCTGGACATCAAAGCCGGCTGCAAGAACTTTGAGCGCCTGCCCGCCACGCCCCACATGCACCGACTTATGGCCGAAACCTACGCCGCCGACCGCGGCTTCGACCCCGACGAATGTTTCCGCCTGATGCAGGCCTACCGCAGCACGCAGCCGGGCAAGATTGACGATAAGTATTAAATAGATATATAAACCGATGAACATCATAGCCGTTGTCGTAACCTACAACCGTCTGTCGCTCCTGAAACGCACGGTGGCAGCCTTGCGGGCGCAAACGCGCCAGTTAGGCGAAATCATCGTGGTGAACAACGGAAGCACCGACGGCACGGGCGAATGGCTCGCGGCGCAAACGGGGCTGCATGTCGTGGAGCAAGGCAACGAGGGCGGTTCGGGCGGTTTCTATGCGGGCATTAGGGAGGCGTGTGAGCACGGCGCGGAGGCAGTGTGGTGCATGGACGACGACGTGTTCCCGCAAGCCGAGTGTCTCGAAAGGTTGCTGCAAGCCAAGGCCGCGTACCCCGAAACGGGCATACTGGCTCCGCGCCGGTTGCAAAACGGCAAGATATTCTGCCACGACTTCACGGCATACAACCTCACCAATCCTTTTGCCTCGATGTATCGCGGCAAACTCGCCAAGCGCAGCGTCACAGAGCCCACCCCCGTGGCAGGCACCGCGTTTGAGGGACCGCTCATCATGCGCCCCGTCATCGATAAAATCGGCCTGCCCAACCGCGACCTCTTCATCTTCTGCGATGACACCGACTACTGCCTGCGGGCGCACCTCGCAGGTTTCGGCCTGCTCTATGTGCCCGACGCGCTGATGGACAAAGAACTGTTCTTCGCCGACGACACTTGGGCGGAGCGCGAGCAGAAAAAGAAGTGGAAGCGTTTTTACCAGATACGCAATTCTACCTATCTCAACCACCGCTACGGCCGCAACTTCGGCGTGCGTTACCTGCGCGGCCTCATCGGCGTGAGCGGCTATATCCTCACCGCCGCCCTCACTGCCCCGTTCTCGAAAGGCTGGACCTACGCCGACATTCCGCGCCTGTGGCGGGCCTACCGCGACGGAATCAGCGAGCGGCTGGGAAAATATTGACCTATACATATAATATATATGCGTCTCATAAAAATGACCGGCGGGCTGGGCAACCAAATGTTCATCTACGCACTGTACCTGAACATGCGCCGCCGCTTTCCGAACACGAGGATTGACCTCTCGGATATGGTGCACTACAATGTGCACAACGGTTACGAAATGCACCGCGTGTTTCAGTTGCCGAAAGAAGAGTTTTGCATCAATCAGAAAGTAAAGAAAGTTGTCGAATTTTTGTTTTTCAAAACCATACTCGAACGCAAGCAGAACCTTGATACCTTGGAGGCATATCGCCGCCCCTATGCCTGGCCGCTCATTTATTTCAAAGGCTTTTACCAAAGCGAGCGGTATTTTGCCGACGTAGCGGAGGAGGTGCGGGAGGCATTCGCCTTTCATACTGAACTGGCTTCGGAGCGGACGCGCAGACTGGCAGAGCAAATCAAAGCCGATGCCCTTGCCGTGAGCCTGCACGTGCGGCGCGGCGACTACCTGCAACCGAGCGTTTGGCGCAACACAGGCGGCGTGTGCTGCCTGCCCTATTACAAGCGGGCCATAGCCGAGATGCAGCGGCGCGTGGGCGGGGCGCATTTTTATGTGTTCTCTGATGACCCCGAATGGTGCCGCGCCAATCTGCCGCTTAACGAGACGGCCGTTTTCGTGGATTGGAACAAGAAAGCTGATAGTTGGCAGGACATGATGCTCATGAGCCTCTGTCGCCACAACATTATCTGCAACAGCACCTTCTCGTGGTGGGGCGCGTGGCTTAACAATAACCCGGGCAAGACGGTGCTCGCGCCCGACCGCTGGTCGCTCCTTTATCCCACGCCTTATCTCAACTGCCCCTCTTGGATTCCCGTTTCTACTGAAAACAAACCCGACGAAGCATGACCCACTCCCTCATATATAAAATAGTACGTGCCTTGCTCGACCTGCCCTTTACGCTGCGTCGCACCCGCCGCCCGCACATTGTGATGACGCTCCTCGTGAAAAACGAAGAGGAAATGCTCGCGCAGCAGATTGAGTTTCACCATGCCTTGGGCGTAGACCATTTCATCGTCACCGACAACAACTCCACCGACTCTACGCCCGACATCATACGACACTATCAAGAGAAAGGCTGGATAGTCGATGTCATAGAAGAGCACGCCACCGACTATGAGCAAAAGGCGTGGGTGGACCGCATGGTAGAACTGGCACGCACCAAGCACCGCGCCGACTGGATTATCAATGCCGATGCTGACGAGTTCTGGCTGCCCGCCTGCGGCTCGTTTCCTGAATTGCTCAAAAGCACCCGCGCCAACGTGCTCGCCGGCGAGTTGCACAGTGTGCTGCCCGAAGAAGGAAAACCGTGGCAGGAGTGGACAAAACTCGTGCGCTACGTTGACGATTTCGAGGCTTACGGCCTGTCGCGCTTCTCGATGTTTGAGCGTCAGAACAAGAAGGTGCTGCACCGCTCGCGCGGCTATCTGCAAATCTCCATGGGCAACCACAAGGTGAGCATGCTGCCCCACATAGAGCGCCGCGCCGAAATCACCATCTTCCACTTCAACGTGCGCGGCCGCGAGCAGTTCATGCAAAAGATGATCAACGGCGGCAAGCAGCTCGAACAACACAAAGGCCGCCACGGCGGCCGCCATTGGCGCTATTTCTACAAACTCTATAAGGAAGGCAAACTCGCCGAGGAATACGACCGCGTGGTGGGCACGCACGTCCGCGACCGCCTGCTTTCCGAAGGCTATATTTACGAGGACACGCGCCTGCGCGATTTCCTTGCAAAACTTTAACGGCTTCGCGCGATGAAACACGCTTTCCTCATCATTGCCCACAACGAGCCCGAAGTGCTTGCCGCCCTGCTTCGGCAGTTGGACGACGAGCGCAACGACATCTACCTGCACATAGATGCCCGCTCAACGGCAATGCGCGAGCAATTCGCCGCCTACCGCCCCCTTCGCGCCGGATTCTATCTCCTGCCGCACCCGAATGCGGTGTGTTGGGGCGACATCAGCCAGGTGGAGACCGAACTGCTGCTCTTCGACACGGCTTTCGGACGCGGCCCGTATCTGTACTATCATCTGCTCTCGGGCACCGACCAGGTAATCAAAAGCCAAGACTACCTGTACCGCTTTTTCGAGAGAAATGCCGGCAAGGAGTTCGTCCACTTTTGGAGCGGGGTGGGGCACGAGAAAGACTTGCGCCGTAAGGTGAGCCGCTACTATATCTTCACGAAGCACCTGAAAGACAAGGGCACCGCCGTACACCGCCTCACAGCCCCCTTGCGCAACGGCCTGCTGCTGCTGCAAAAAATCACGGGCTTCCGCCGCCGCACCGATTGGGAGTTTCGCAAGGGCAGCCAATGGGTGAGCATCACGCACGATTTCTGCCAATATCTGCTTAGTCGAAAATCCGAAATCCTGGCGCGCTTCGCCCATACGCTGTGCCCTGACGAAATATTTGTGCAGACAGTGCTGTGGAACTCCGATTTTCGCAATAACACAGCCTATGCTGACGACGACATGGTGCGTGCCGCCGCTCGTGCCATCGACTGGCAGCGCGGTTCGCCCTACGTGTGGCAGGAAACAGACGAGGAATATCTTGCGGAATGTCCCGCCATATTCGCCCGCAAGTTTTCCAAGCATTACATTTTTCCCAATCAGCAGAAGTATAATTAACTCTCCTAATTTCAAGAAATGGATAAATCTTCATCTATCCATACGCCGCAAGGAGGCAGTACCCTGCCTGGCATTGCCTTTATCCACGAGGTCTTCCCTTGCGGAGGGGCAGAACGGGTCACTATGGATGTTTCCAATTTTTTAGCAGAAAACGGTTATCGGCCGTTTGTCTTTACTGCAAGCCATGACCCCGAAATGATGCCTGCGGATATTTCTCATAAATACAAGGTGGTAGTCCTCCCGAGCAGGCATGTCAGCAGGTCGAAGGCTGATGCTGATTTCATGATTGACTTTATTAAGAGAAATAATATTCGTTTTCTCGTGTCGGCTCGTATCTTGCGCGTAACGGGCCGCATTATCAGAGAAACGGGTTGCAAATACATACATACCAATCACGGCACACCGCTTTGGGAGGCAAAAACCTGTGAGTACAGCAAACAGAGAAATGCCATAACAGTTTGGCGGCGCTTGCTCTGGCATGCCTATTACCGCCCGGTACTAAAAGAACTGCATTTTTGGGAACTGAAATTCAAGCGACGCTACCGAAAGGTGCTTGGCATGTGTAGTGCCTACACAGTACTGTGTCCTGAGTATAGGGAAGTTCTGCTGCAAAAAGTAGGATTAGAGCACTCTCCGCTTTCTGCGAAAGTGCATACAATACCCAATGCCCAAATAACGAAAGGTGCAGCGCAACTCGACAAAGAGAAAATCTTTATATACGTGGGGCGTCTCACCTATTCGGACAAACGCGTCGATAGGCTTGTGGAGATTTGGCGAATTGTGTCGAAGCAGTTGCCGGATTGGCATTTATACATATTCGGTGATGGTGAGGAGCGCGCCCAGTTGGAAGAACTAAGCAAGGATTTAAGTTCAATTCATTTCATGGGGGCCACCAACGATTTGCAACAATATTATGACAGAGCCTCCATTCTCTGCCTTGTATCTGAAATAGAGAGTTGGGGATTGTGTCTCACCGAGGCACAGGCCAACGGTGTCATTCCCGTTGCATTTGACTGCTCTGCGGGTGTGCGCAACATACTCTCCCCATCAGGCGAAAATGGATTCCTAATCCCCAATGGAGACATTCAGGCTTTCTGTGAAGCACTGGTTGCTCTTGCACGCCGTTCTCCCGAAGAGATGAACCGCCTGCGCCGCAACGTAATAGAAAAGTCCAAGATGTATTCTATCGATAACGTGGGTCGGTTATGGTTGAATCTGTTAGAAAGTATTAGATAAATATCTTCTCATCCAAACTAACGACCAATGACAACGGTACAATTTGAACGTTTAGCATGGGACTCTGAATTCTTCGGGATGCCAATAGCCAAAGCGGTCGTCAAATCGTCCTCGCCCTGTACTTGGGACGAGATAGTTGCTAGTGCCAAGCAAAGCCCTTTCAATCTCGTATATGTATTTTCGGCAGATTCGATAACGGGAGCCCCTGCCCCCATTGATGTGAAAATAGATTATGCCGCCTCTCTTCAAGGAGGCCGGGAAAAGGACGCGCATATCAGGGAGATGAATAGTGCTGACGATGATCTCTATGAATTGGCATATAGGAGTGGGCGGCTTTCCCGATTTTTTAAGGACAATAATTTCGAGAAAGGTGCGGCGCAAAGGCTGTATCGCGAATGGGTAGACAAATCTGTTTCGAGAGAAATAGCCCACGACGTGCTCGTATATGAAACAATGCATGAGAAAGCCGGTTTCATTACCCTGGGCATCAAGGGTGGCGAGGCGCGCGTCGGCTTGCTGGCAGTGAGCGAACGTTACGGCGGACGCGGTATTGGTACTATTCTGATGAATGAGGCCAAACGCCGTGCCATGCTTAGAGGTTGCACAACGATAAGAGTAGCCACGCAGCAGCAGAATAGGGCTGCTTGCAACTTCTATGAGAAGAATGGTTTCGTCAAGACTGATAATACATTCGTTTATCATTTATGGATATAGATAAAGGGAACATAAAGATTCTGAATCTCTGCTCGTCTACAATGGGCGGGGCGGGGACCGCCACGGTGCTGTTTCATGAGTATTTGCTCGATAATGGTTTCTGTTCAGTTATTGTGGCAAGAGAAACCGATGTAAACGGCGACAGCAATATTATTCGATACCGACCAAGAGAAAAAGGATTTGCCTATTTCAGATACAAAAAAAGGAAAAAGCTGTATCGTGCGCTTTCTAAGCGTTGGAGTAAAATATATAATGATAATCTGCCGACGCTCAGGATTACCTTCGACGACCAGCGAACAACCGCTTCGGCTGATACTATTTTGAAGCAAGCGGGATTTAAGCCTGATATCATTTTCGTGCATTGGACACACACCTTCATCACGCCCGAGATTATTGCAGACCTAAAACGATTGACGAATGCGCACATCGTGAGCTTGATGATGGACAACGCTTCGTTCACGGGCGGTTGCCATTATCCTTATGACTGCAAAGGGTACACTGGCGATTGTGGGCAATGTCCGTTGTTTACGACCGTGCACGATATTAGTTCCGGCATCTTGAGTCGCAAGTTATCATTCTTCCCGAGTGATATGGAGTTTTGGGGCGTCTCGGCCGATTGCCGCAGAGTTGCCGAATCGGCTTTGGGCAGGCAGCGTAAGGCGTTTCCCATACTGTTTCCCATAGACGAGCACATCTTGCCCAGCGAGCGCAAGGAGCAGATTCGCAAAGAACTGTCGATAGGCGATTCAGAAATAGTCATTATGCTTGGGTGTACTTCCTTCGATGTAATAGACAAGCGCAAGGGCTTGGAATATCTCATAGCCATTTTGGCAAGGATTAAGGCTAAGGCACCTCAGTTGCAGCAGAGAATATCGCTGATTGCAGTCGGCAACCATTCTTCCAATATCATAGAGCATTTGGGATACAGGACGCTGCGCCCCGGTTTTGTGCCCCTTGAACGGTTGATGCGTTTATTTAAGGCTTCGGATCTCTTTCTAAGCACTTCTATCGAAGACTCTGGCCCGTTGATGATAAATCAGTCGGTTGCTGTGGGCACGCCTGTTGCCGCTTTCAATATCGGAGTGGCACAGGATTTGATTGAGGATAACGTAACTGGCGTAAAAGCCCCATTGTTCGCTTATGAATGTCTTGCCGATAAGATAATATCTTTCTTAGACCAACCTCGTACCGCATTTGATGAGCGGACGCAGCTTTGCCTGAAGCATTTTGCCGAGAAAAGCAATGTTCTTTCTCCGATAAGACAAATCATGCGCTTGGCGCAGATGTAATGAATACCTAAACAAAAAAACGTATGAAACTCTCGATTATCACCATTAATTACAACGATAAAGACGGATTGGCAAAAACGCTGGATTCCGTTTGGAACTGGCAGCAGGGTTTTGACGATTTCGAGCACATTGTTATTGACGGCGGTTCTACTGACGGCAGTGTCGGTGTGATAGAGCAATATGCTGGTCAGCTGTCTTATTGGGTGAGCGAACCTGACAAGGGCATCTATAATGCTATGAACAAGGGCATAGCCCAAGCCAAGGGCGAGTATCTGCTGTTTCTCAACGGTGGCGATTGGCTGGCTCCTGGCATACTTTCCTCCTTGCCGTTCGATACTTTTGTTGAAGATATTGTTTATGGCGATTTTATATATGTGAAGGAGAATGGTTCAAAGATTTATGTGCGCTACGCTGACAGGCTCACAGATTTGTTCCTTCTGGTATATTCTATCGGCCACCCCGCTTCGTTTATCCGCCGCAGTTTGTTCCGCGACGGTGGCTACGATGAGAGTTTTCGCGTCGTTTCGGACTGGGCGTTCTTTTGTGAGCAAATCATAAAGAACAGATGCTCCGTGCGCCACATCAGGTACGATGTTTCATATTTCAACATGTATGGCATCAGTGCGCGTAAGGATATGCAAAGCATTATCAAGGAGGAGCACCACCGCTTCCTGGCTGAGGCGAATATCCCCGTCACGCCGATGCTTCACGACAATATTATTGAGAAGATCGAGACATTGGAACACACCTTCTCATATCTTACGAAAAGCAAGACAGATGCGTTTCTTGCCTCCAAACGCATGCAGTATTATACGCGGAAGTTTATCAAGATAATGTTCATCATAAAGAAAATATTCAAACAATAATCAACTATGGATAAAATACCATTCAACAAGCCATTCCTCACTGGTAAAGAAACCACGTATATCGAGGATGCCGTCAATCGGGGGAAGCTCTCGGGCAACGGCTACTATACCAATTTATGTCAATCATGGTTTACGGACAATTATGGCTTCAAGAAGGCGTTGCTGACGACCTCCTGCACGGATGCGCTGGAGATGTGTGCTATATTATGCAACTTGCAGCCGGGCGATGAGGTTATTGTACCCTCTTTCACATTTGTTTCCACGGCGTTGGCTTTTGTGAGGGAAAAGGCAAATATTATATTTGCTGATAGCTGTGAAGACAACCCCAATATTGATGCCGACTTGGTGGAAAGCCTGATTACAGAACGCACCAAAGCAATCGTGCCGGTCCACTACGCGGGAGTGGCTTGCGATATGACCAAGCTTCGGCAGATTGCCGATAAATATAATGTGCTGCTTGTTGAGGATGCGGCTCAGGCCATTGATTCCTATTACATTGACCCCGTAACGCAAAAGCAGTTGCCTTTAGGGACAATAGGCCACCTCTCAGCCTTCTCTTTCCACGAAACGAAAAACATCATTTCGGGCGAAGGAGGTCTCTTGGGCATCAATGCCCCCGAGTACATCAAACGATCGGAGATTATTTGGGAAAAGGGCACAAACCGCGCCGAGTTTTTCAGGGGCGAGGTGAATAAGTACGGTTGGGTAGACAACGGTAGCTCTTTCCTCCCGTCTGAAATGACAGCAGCGTTTTTGTGGGCGCAGCTTGAGCAGATTAGAAATATACAGAATAAGCGCATCAGTCTATGGAATAAGTATTATCAGCTTTTAAAGCCTTTGGCTGATAAGGGATGCTTCAAGATGCCCGTCATTCCGTCTTATGCCGTTAATAATGCGCACATGTTCTATATTGTCTGCAATTCCCTCGAAGAGCGCACAAGGCTTATTGACCATCTCAAGGGTCATGGCATTTTGGCGGTTTACCATTATCTTTCGCTCCACAAGAGTGCTTATTACAAAGATTTTTATCAGGGGGCAGAATTGCCTAACTGTGACAAGTTCTCTGACACGTTGCTTCGCTTGCCGCTCTACTACGAACTGACGGAAAACCAAGTAGAGTATATCTGCGACCAGATTTATAGTTTCTTTTCAACAGCACACTAATTTATAGCATAATACCATGAACCGACTTAACTTCTCCGGCAAACGCCTTGTCTTCCTGTTTGCCCTGTGCCTCGGCCTTGCCGCCGCACTTCCCGCCCTTGCCGCCGACCCGCCGCAGACGGGCAAACTCTTCCGTATCATTCACCGCGCCACGGGCAAAGCCCTCACCAATGGCGGAGCCACCGCTAAGGACGCGCAAATCCTCTATGCCGCTCCCGCCGACGGCGATGCCGGCCAGCAGTGGACGCTCCACGCCGCAGGGCGCGGCAGCAGCTTCATGCTCATCAATCCCAAGGCGCGCCTCGCTTTCGACATGGCGCCCGGCGTGGGACACCCCGTGCAATGGACGGCAGACCCCACCAATGCCAACCAAATCCTCGGCATCGCCCGTGTGGACGGCGTGGACGATGCCTACCGCCTGCTCAATGCCGCCAATAAGGATCAGGCCCTCGGCATCGCTGCCGACGGCACGCCCGTCATGACCGATGCCGCCGACGAGAGCACTTTCTTTACCTTTGAGACGCTCGACGCGGACTATCCCCTCAGCGTGCCCGTCACGGGACTTACCTTCCAGCTCATCGGCCACACCTCCGGAAAGGCCTATTCTATCCAGCAGAATACCGCCGCCGGCGCTTACCTCTTTCCCGAAGAGCCCGATGGCAGCTCCACGGCGCAGATGTGGAAACTGCAAGAGGGCAAGCAGAGCCAGATGCTCGTCAATGCCCGACTCAGCGGCCTCGCTCTCGACTGCAATCTCAACGGCGACCGCGTGCCGCTTATCTACACCATTCAAACCACCAATGCCAATCAGAATTATTATTTCACCGAGGTGGAAGGGCTGAAGGGCGTATATAATATATATGCCTTGAATCGTTCTACGAAATACTACCTCACCGAGGATGGCGAGTCAAACCTCAAAACCACTACCGATGCCACAGCCGAAGCCGCGCGCTTCCGTCTTGCCGTAGTGTCGGAAGAAGTGCGCCCCGAATGGGAGGACGAGACTTATTATAAGGATAATAAGGAAGATGGCCATGCCACTTATATCCCTTACGCCACCTCCGCAGCCATGCGTGCCGACGTCAATTACGAAAAGCCTTGGCTCACGCCCGAAAAGGCGGACTACCTCTCGCTCAACGGCGTGTGGAAGTTCAAGTTCGTGCCCGAGCCTTCGCAGCGCCCCGGCAAGGAAGATTTTTATGCCGACAATGCCGATACTGACGGCTGGGACGAAATCGAAGTGCCCTCCTGCTGGGAGATGAAAGGCTACGACCTGCCGCTTTACGTGAATGTAGAATATGCTTTCGTGGATAATCCGCCCTACATCGCCAATAAGGTTGAGGGCGTGGGCGACAACCCCGTCGGCTCTTACCGCCGCACGTTTACCCTGCCCGAGGGCTGGGAAACGGGCAAGCGCATCTATCTCCACTTCGACGGCCTGTACAGCGCAGCCTTCGTGTGGCTCAACGGGCAGTACGTGGGCTATACGCAGGGCGGCAACAACGATGCCGAGTTCGACCTCACAGCCTATCTCCGCACGGGCGAAAATAATATTTGCGTGCAGGTGTTCCGCTGGAGCGACGGCTCCTATCTCGAAGGCCAGGACATGTTCCACATGTCGGGTCTCCACCGCGATGTTTATCTCTACGCCACGCCGACCGTAGCCGTGCGCGACCACTATATCACCGCCGCCCTCGCCGCGCCCTCCTACACCTCCGGCACGCTCTCCGTGGCCATGACGCTCGACAACCGCGAGCGCCGCGCTGGCACCAAGCAGGTGGAAGTGGCGCTGATTTCGCCCGAGGGCGAAACCGTGGCAACCCAGACGACCTCCGTGGACTATGCCGCCTCCGACCTCAAAAAAGACTTCTCTGTTGAGATTCCCGTGAGCGGCCTCACCCTTTGGACGGCCGAGACGCCCGTGCTCTACACCGTGGCCATTCGACAGATGAACGAGAGCGACGCGGAGGAAATGGCCTTCTCTACCCGCTACGGTTTCCGTGACGTCCGCATTTCCGACGGCGTGGTGCTCATCAACGGCAAGCGCGTCTTCTTTAAGGGCGTGAACACGCAAGACACCCACCCGCTCCACGGCCGCAGCATCGACGTGGAAACGATGCTTAAAGACATCGTACTCATGAAGCAAGCCAACGTCAACACCGTGCGCACCAGCCACTATCCGCGACAGGCCAAGATGTATGCCATGTTCGACTACTACGGCATCTACGTCATGAACGAGTTCGACCTCGAATGCCATAAGGATTGGAACGAGAAGGGCAACTACGGTGCCATCTCCAACAAGTCGTCGTGGACGGGGCAGTTCGCCGACCGCAGCACGCGCACCGTCCTGCGCGACCGCAATCACCCCTCCGTCATCTTCTGGTCTTTGGGCAATGAGAGCGGCGTGGGCGTAGGCTTCACCGCTGCCTACAATGCCACCCGCGCCCTCGACCCGCGCCCCATCCACTACGAAGGCTCCACCAATGCCGGCACAACGCAGTGGACCGACATCCATTCCATCATGTACCCGAAACTTTCCTACGTGCAGAGCAAGTCGGCCAGCAACAGCGGCACGCAGCCCTTCTTCATGTGCGAATACGCCCACGCCATGGGCAACGGCGTAGGCAACCTCAAGGAATATTGGGACATCATCGAGAACAGCAAGCTCGGCATCGGCGGTTGCATTTGGGACTGGGTGGACCAGTCGATCTACGACCCGCAGGCCATTCTCTCGGGCAACCTCACCGTCAACGGCTTCCCCAAATACATGACGGGCTACGACTACCCCGGCCCGCATCAGGGCAACTTCGTTAACAACGGCATCATCACCGCCGACCGCGCCTGGACGGCTAAGCTCACCGAGGTGAAGAAGGTTTACCAAAACGCCGCCTTCGCCTACGACGACGCGGCAGGCCACGCCCTCACGCTTACCAATAAGAACGTCTTCGCCACGCTCGCCGGCCAGAAACTCCGCTACGCCCTCCTCGCCAACGGCGAAGAGATAGAGCGCGGCGAATTTTCCGTGCCCGCCGTCGAGCCGGGCGCCTCTGCCACGCTCACCGTTCCCTACACCTCGCCGCTTTCCGATGCCTCCAAGGAATATCTGCTCAACGTGAGCCTGCACCTCGAGGAGGAACAGGCATGGTGCCCGGCAGGCTACGAAACCGCCACCGCACAATTCACCCTCCAGCCGCGCCCCGCGGCACTGCCCGCCATCGGCGAAACGGTAGCCCCGCTCACCCTGACCGACAATGCCGATGGCAGCCGCACCGTGGCCAACGACCTCATCGACATCACCTTCGATGCCTCGGGCTTCATCTCCTCGTGGACGGCCAACGGCGTGAACATGCTCGCCGCCTCCATGCCGCAACAGCCCATTTACAGCAACGTGCGCTGGATTGAAAACGAAAGCCCCTACGGTAACCACGATTTCGGCGACCTCACGGCTGAAATTACTTCGGCCTCCGTCACTGCCTCCCGCGCTGCCGACGGGCAGACCGTCACCCTGACGGTCAATGTTAGCGACGACGCCTGCCCCTACGTGGCTGTCTACACAGTTTATGCCACGGGCGTGGTGGACATGAAGGTTAGCTATTCGCCCGCCAAGTCGGGTCTGCGCCGCATCGGGCTTGATATGCGCTTCCCCGCAGGCTTTGAAGACGTGTCGTACTACGGCCGTGGCCCGTGGGAAAACTACGTCGACCGCTGCCAGGGCTCTTATCTCGGCCGCTACACCACCACCGTGACCGACCTCTTCGAGATGTACGCCCACCCGCAGTCGATGGGCCTCCGCCTCGACCTCCGCTCGCTCACCCTGCGCAACCCGCAGACGGCCGACGAAATCCGCGTTGAGACCTCCGGCCCCGTGTCCTTCTCCTTGCTCCATTTCAACGAACCCGACTACTTCGTGCCCGAAAGCCACCCGTGGGACGTGGAGATGAAGCCCGAAGTCTATGCCCACTTCGATTACATGCAGCGCGGCCTCGGTAACGGAAGTTGCGGACCGGGCACCATCAACCAGTACCTCTGCCCCTCTTACGGCACTTACACGCACACCTTGCGCTTCTCTGCCGTGAATGGCACGGCCTCCGGCATCGCCACCCCGCCCTCGGCTGCTACGGCGGATGCCGCCCTGGTGCGCTACGACCGCGCCCTTGAAGCAGCCCTCTGCACCTGCGTGCCCGAAAGCGTGAGCGAAGTCCGCGCCACCGATATGGGCGGCACGGTGGTGGCCAGTGCCGCAGTGCACGGCGGTTCCGCCGTCCTGCCGCTCAAGGCCCTGCCGCAAGGCACATATCTCGTTACCTTCACCGACGGCAAGCGCACCCTGCGCACCCACAAGCTCTTGAAGAGATAGCACAAACCCTATCTCACTCCATTTTTATTATTATCAAAAGGAGGCACGTCCCCGAGCGGGACGTGCCTCCTTACTTTGAAAATTATTGCTGTCCGGTAAAACTCAAAAGAGCCTAAAAATCGTGCCCGAAGCCTAGTAAATTCAGGCTTCGGGCTTTCTTTTCCCCAAAGCAAGCCTCC
>SFFY01000075.1 GCA_004556745.1 Bacteroidales bacterium
TCGACCGCTCTTTGCTCATCGACAATTCCAGCGACCACTATCAGCGCCACACGCACGAGAATGCGCAGATCGCGCTGCAAAAGGGCCGCCACAGCATCAAGGTATGCTTCATCGGCGGCATCTTCGACGGCTGGCCCAACTATTGGCACGAAACGAAGGTGGAATATCGCACGCCGGGCGGCGAATGGAAAAAGGTAACGCCCGAAATGCTCAGCCATTAAGGTTCATTTATTAGTAGACGAGTTTACAAGTAAACGAGTAGACGAGACAAGTTTCTCATGTAAAATTTAATTAGCAAGACATCTCTGTCTTGTTTACTTGTATACTCGTTTACTTGTTTCTAAAAAGGTACGGCTTCATTCTCATAGGCATAAAAAAACGAGCGTCCGCATGAACGCTCGTTATTTTATGCTTCATCTGATATGGCCCGTCACTATCTGGTGCCGGTTCCGCCGCAGGTACGGCATTTTCCGTTGCCGCAACCACACTTGACAACGGAATTACTGCCGTAAGAATGGGTGCGATAATAACCCTTTCCGCCGCAGTTGCTGCAAACTCCGCGCCCGAGGCAATTTCTGCACCTTCTCGTCACGGTGGTTTGATTGTTGGACGTGTTCGAACGGCGGCTGGAAGACACTCCGCCCACGGGATAATCGGGCATCTGGTCGCCGCGCACGCCGTTCACGGACGAACGCTCGAGGTTCGACTTTTGAGAACTCATTTGGCGGGCGATCTGATCTGCGTTCAAACCATTTACGGAGGATTGATCAATAAGCAGCTGCGCATCGGCAGCAAGGGCGGTGGCAAAGAAAGCACAGCTTGCCAACGCTACTTTGGCAAAAAACTTTTTCATAATCGTAAAATTTAAGTAAGGTTTCTAAAAGGATTTAGGGTATGCCCTTGCGGAGCATACCCTAAGTGTGAAATAACTTTCAAAGTAGAACTACTTTCTTTTACTTTACCTTCTGCACGATTGCCTTGAAAGCCTCGGGGTTGTTGACAGCGAGGTCGGCAAGCACTTTGCGGTTGATTTCGATGCCGGCAGCGTGGAGCTTACCCATGAGCACGGAGTAAGAGAGGCCTTCGATGCGGGCAGCGGCGTTGATACGCTGAATCCAAAGTGCGCGGAAGTTACGCTTTTTATTCTTACGGTCGCGATAAGCGTAAGTAAGACCTTTTTCCCAAGTATTCTTGGCAACGGTCCAAACGTTTTTGCGGGCACCATAGTAACCGCGAGTGAGTTTCAGAATTCTTTTACGCTTTGCACGCGAAGCGACGTGGTTTACTGATCTAGGCATTTTGTTTTTGTTTTTGGTTGTTAGCGTCGTTGTTGTTACTGCAACGAACTTAATGCGCTAAACATCCGGTTAAACTTTTTGTTGATGTGGTTTTAAGAGATGCTCTCGTGTTTAGATTGGAAAACTTAACGGAGGCAGAGGAGTTCGCGTACCTGACGCTTGTTCGTGCCGTCTACGAGGGCAACGTGGTCGAGGTTGCGCTTCTGCTTTTTCGTTTTCTTCGTCAGAATGTGAGAGTGGTAAGCGTGATGTCTCTTGATCTTACCTGTTCCGGTGAGCTTGAAACGCTTTTTTGCGCCGGAGTTCGTCTTTACTTTTGGCATTTTCTTTTGTAATTAATTAATTGATTATTATAAAACTGCGGCTGGTGAGATACCAAACACAGACGCGCAGAGTTTTTTATCGGCTTTTGCCTTTGCCCCTTACGGGACTGGCATTATCAAAAGTCTTCGCCTTCTACGCGCGGACCCTGATATTCTTTCTTTTCCTTAACCTTGGGCGCGGTTTTGGGGGCGCGCTCTGCCGGCAGTTCTTCATGCTGCGCCTCGGCTTTCTTGGCGTTGCCGCCGGTCTTCTTGGGAGCGATGAAGATAATCATGCGCTTGCCTTCGAGCTTCGGCATCGATTCCACCTTGCCGTACTCTTCAAGGTCGTTGGCAAAACGCAGGAGCAACACCTCGCCTTGCTCTTTGAAGAGAATGGAACGGCCGCGGAAGAACACGTAAGCCTTCACCTTGTCGCCGTCGGAAAGGAATTCCTTGGCGTGCTTGAGTTTGAAGTTGTAGTCGTGCTCGTCGGTCTGCGGTCCGAAACGGATTTCCTTCACCTCTATCTTGGTCTGCTTGGCTTTCAGTTCCTTTTGGCGTTTCTTCTGCTGGTAGAGAAACTTGGAGTAACTGATGAGCCGGCAAACGGGAGGCTCGGCATTGGGAGAAATCTCAACGAGGTCAACACCCTGCTGGCGTGCCATGTCAAGTGCCTGACGCGTGGGTACTACCATCGGCTCGATGTCGTCGCCCACGATGCGCACTTCGCGCACGCGGATTTGCTCGTTGATGCGGTGCTGCTGCTTGTTGCTGTCGTTTCTCGGTTTCTGCGGTTGCGGCATACTTTGATTTTGAAACCTCCTTGGCGCGGGACGCTATATATATAATATTGTGTAGTCCCTGCGGAGGCGGAAAAGTTATATTTTTTGTAAATAAAATGTCCGCTTCTCATAAGTATCTCCTATGAAAAGCGGACGCAAAGTTAATAATTTTTCGTCATTTCAGCGACTTCTTCGCAAATTTTCTTGGCAAAGTCGTTGATTTTCATACTTCCTTGGTCGCCTTCGCCTTGTTTTCTGACGCTGACGGTGCTTTCTGCCTGTTCTTTCTCGCCCACAACGATGAGGTAAGGCACGTGCTTGAGCTCGTTGTCACGGATTTTGCGGCCGATCTTCTCGGAGCGGTCGTCCACGTAGGCGCGAACGTCCTGCTCTTCGAGTTGCTTGCGCACCTGCTGGGCGTAGTCGTTGAACTTATCGGAGATAGGCAGTATTGCCACTTGGTCGGGCGTGAGCCAGAGGGGGAAGCGGCCGGCGGTGTGCTCGATGAGCACAGCCACAAAGCGTTCCATGCTGCCGAACGGCGCGCGGTGAATCATCACGGGGCGGTGCTTCTGGTTATCCGCGCCGGTATATTCGAGTTTGAAGCGTTCGGGCAGATTGTAGTCCACCTGAATGGTGCCGAGCTGCCAGCGGCGGCCGAGGGCATCCTTCACCATGAAGTCGAGCTTCGGGCCGTAGAACGCAGCCTCGCCATATTCGATGCGGGCGGGCAGGCCTTTTTCTTCGCAAGCCTCGATAATGGCAGTCTCGGCCTTTTCCCAGTTTTCTTCCGAGCCGATGTACTTCTCGCGGTTCACCTTGTCGCGCAGAGAAATCTGTGCTTCAAAGTTTTTGAAGTCGAGGGCCTTGAAGATAATCATGATGATGTCCATCACGCGCAGGAACTCGTCCTTCACCTGGTCGGGACGGCAGAAGATGTGCGCGTCGTCCTGCGTAAAGCCGCGCACGCGCGTCAGTCCGTGCAGTTCACCGCTCTGTTCGTAACGGTACACGGTGCCGAACTCTGCGAGGCGCAGGGGCAGGTCCTTGTAGCTGCGGGGCTTCCAAGCGTAGATGGCGCAGTGGTGCGGGCAGTTCATGGGCTTGAGCATATATTCCTCGCCTTCTTCGGGCGTGTGGATAGGCTGGAAAGAGTCTTTGCCATACTTGGCATAGTGGCCGGAAGTGACGTAGAGGTTCTTAGAGCCGATGTGCGGCGTCATCACCTGCTGGTAGCCGTAGCGCTTCTGGATTTTCTTCAAGAAATCTTCGAGTCGCAGGCGGAGCGCGGTGCCTTTCGGCAGCCACATGGGCAGGCCCTTGCCCACGAGTTCGGAGAACATGAAGAGTTCCATTTCCTTGCCAATCTTGCGGTGGTCGCGGCGCTTGGCTTCTTCGAGGAGCTGGAGGTATTCGTCGAGGAGTTTCTTTTTAGGGAAACTGATGCCGTAAACGCGGGTCATCTGCGGGCGTTTCTCGTCGCCGCGCCAATAGGCGGAGCTTACGGCCATTACTTTCACGGCTTTGATGGGTGCGGTGTTCATCAAGTGCGGGCCGCGGCAGAGGTCGGTGTAAGCGCCCTGCGTGTACGTAGTGATATGTCCGTCTTCGAGCTCGGCGATAAGTTCGTTTTTATAGGTCTGCCCGTGGTCGCCGAAGAATTTGAGCGCGTCGTCCTTAGATATGCTTTGGCGCACGAGGGCTTCCTTGCGGGTCACGAGTTCCTGCATCTTCTTCTCGATTTTCGGGAAATCGCTTTCGCTGATGCTGATGCCCTGCGGCGGCATCACGTCGTAGTAGAAACCATTTTCGATGGCGGGGCCGATACCGAACTGCGTGCCGGGCCAGAGTTCCTGCATGGCTTCAGCCATGAGGTGGGCAGAGGTGTGCCAAAAGGCGTGCTTGCCTTCTGCGTCGTCCCATTTATATAATTGAATGGACGCATCTTCGTTGATGGGGCGGTTAAGCTCCTGCGTTTCGCCGTTAACGCCGCAGGCGAGCACGTCCTGTGCCAGCCGCTGCGAGATGCTTTCGGCGATTTGCAATCCCGTTACGCCGCTTTCGTATTCGCGCACGGAACCATCGGGAAAAGTAATCTTGATCATATATTATATATTGTGTGTTTGATTTTCAACGCGCAAAGGTAACGAATTTTCTTAGCATAAAAGGCGGTTTTCTGAAATTGTTGGCGTTTTAGACGTCTTTGATGATATATTTGGGGGAAATAAGGTTTGTATTGCGTGCATTGCCAACACGCCAAATAGCAAGAAACGAAAGATCTGCATAATTACAACAGAGGGTGCGCCACATTATGACACACCCTCTGTTTTATCAGAACTATCACGCTAAAAACCATCTAAACTATGCTTTTTGCAACCAGGGAAACCATTTTTAATCAATGCTTTCAGTTCATCGGTGGTACGGGCTTGCGTACCGCAGTCCCATAGCTCCACAAGAGGGAAACGGTCTTTGACGTGACGCAGCAGTTCGGCGTGTGACGGAGCTTCGGGCAAATCAGCGTATTGTTCGTAAGTGAAATCAGTGAATGCCGTGCCTGCAGATATGCCACGCCTATCCCAATACCAGCCGTCGCCAAGCGGCACGGGCTTCTGCGTTTTGTTTAAATCTGTCGGCGCAGGATAAGCAACAACTTTAGTGCGCGTGCCGTCCAATGTTATAGGCACGAGATTGGCATAATCGGCACGCATGCGATAAATGCAGACGTGAGGCAATGCCACCGCCCTACCCTGCTGCCCTTCCGAGAAAGCGACAGGAGTTTCAGCCTCAACGCTTTTATGCGCTCCACTACACGCAAATAAAGCAGAAGCAGCGGCACACAATATTATATTATGGGCAATCTTCATCTTTTTGGGGGTTTATAAACCAAGTTTCCTTGCAATAAACTTCTTACGGTTCTTGATATAAATGTTGCCAGGCACGGGTTTACGCACGCGGCGACCAAAAAGGTCGTAAACTGGCGCGGGGGCATCGGCAGCTGGTTCAAGCACTATATGGTTGATGCCTGACAAATCTGCCTTCACAGTAAAATTATGCCAAATGCCTTCTTCTGTATCGTAAAAAATATTTTCATCGGTAGTGTTATCCATAACGGCGCAGCCATAATTGCCGGGTTCTAACATGATAGGCGCGGACACCGTTACTGCCGTCGTGGCACCGTTGCCCTCTAACGCATATTTCTTCATTCCGCTATAACCTGCTATAATCCAGTCAAAAGACTTTTGCTTATAATATGCAAAATAATACTGGTGTTCCGAGTAGTCGCCATCGTTCGTCACATTAAAGGTCACAGAAATATCATTTCCTTGATATACTATATTGTCGGAGAACTTAAAGTCTGAATAGGTTAGGAAGAAACCGGCCTCAGGCATCAGCTCTTCCACTATAAACTCCAAGCTATTATTTCCTTCCAATAAGTTTTGAGGGTTTTGATAATCAAGGCTATTGTATACGAGGTACGCCGTATAAGTGCCTTTCGGTAACACATCAGGCAATTCGAAGCTATATTGCTTTTTCTTGCCCGGTTGCAGGATATGGGCATCATGTGCAGATGACACCAGCTTACCGTTCATGTCATACACCAATGCCATAACCGGCTCGCTGTACTCTTTCGTTTGTGCAGAATTGCATATCGTGGCAGACAGTCTTACGATGTCATTATCATGCAACGGCGGCACTGCGCCAAAATGCTCTACTTTCAAAGCAGGGATTTCTGCGGGATTATATCCAATAGTGATCTGGCCATTTTCGTAGGCTATCATAAGGCACTGGTTTGCTGAATTTTTACTTCTTATAATCCGGGCCTCGCCTTCGTCAGTCAAATAAGCCGGGTAGACATAGCAGACATCTCCACCAAGGTTTTTCTCATTAATATTTAAAGCTTGCGGTGTACACCATAAACCTAAGCTCCAGTAATGCGGCAAACTATTGACTTGCAAAAACTGCTGTCCTATTATCTTTCCTTCAGAATTAACAGCAACAAAACCAGCCTTTCCTAAATAATCGCCATAACCGTAATTAGAAACCTTGTACGAAATTTTATAGTTGTCGTTTTCTACATCGCAACTTATTGCCGACAGAACGGGGACGAGC
>SFFY01000005.1 GCA_004556745.1 Bacteroidales bacterium
GCATTTGTTGTAGTCGACAGCCAGGTCGAGCAGCAGCATCTTGTTGTTGGGCACGCGGCTCACCAGGGCTTGCAGCGTGGCGCTGTCCCAGATGTCGCGTTGATAGCCGAACATCCAGCCCTGCATCACCCACACGGCGTCGCGGTTGCCGGCTTTGATTGAGTTATACACCCGTTCGCCATATTCGGCAAGCATGGTGTAGCGTTTGGGGTCGTCCTTGGGCGGGAATGGTATGTCCATCTCGTTGAAGCTGTCGGCAATGTAATATTTGTTTTTGCCGAACTCTTTCTCCCATTCTTCGATGAACATCTTGCCAACAACTATATAATATTGGGTGAACGGGGCGCGGCATATTCTATCCCTCTTGATAGAGATTTAATTACTTGGGAGGAGTAGATTCTTCTTTTCGGCATTTTCCTCCGTTATAATTCGGGGTGATTGGTAGGTTATATGTACTTTTGCAAAAAATAAGACCAAGAAACTCATGCCTGCCCTCTATCTGATTCCCGTACCCATAGGCGACACGCCACACGATCGCGTGCTGCCGGCTTACAATCGCGAAATTATTCTTTCTATCCGCCATTTCATTGTTGAGGAGGTGCGCACGGCGCGACGTTTCCTCAAACAAGTGTGCCGCGACATCGACATCGATGCGCTCACCTTCCAGCCCATGGGCAAGCATGCCGAGGCAGCGGCGTTTGCCAGTTATCTTGAACCTTTGCGCCAGGGCGAAAGCATCGGCGTAATCAGTGAAGCCGGTTGCCCTGCCGTGGCCGACCCCGGCGCGGCTCTTGTAGAGATTGCCCAGCGCGAGGGTCTGAAAGTCGTGCCGCTGGTCGGGCCTTCCTCAATTCTCCTGTCGGTGATGGCTTCCGGTTTCAACGGTCAAAGCTTTGCCTTCCACGGCTACCTGCCTATCGACGGCGGCGAGCGTGCCAAGGCATTAAAGCGCTACGAAGCCCGTTCGGCTGCCGAAGACGAAACGGAACTTTTTATCGAAACCCCTTTCCGCAACGAAAAACTTTTTAAAGAAATCCTCGCCGCCTGTTCTCCCAAAACGCGTCTTTGCATTGCCGCAGGGCTGACGGGCGAAACGGAGTTTGTGCGCACACACACCATTGCCCAATGGCGCAATATGCCCGCGCCGCCCATTAACAAAATCCCCGCCATTTTCCTCATCTATGCCGGCGGAGGCAAGGGCCGCAAGTGAGTTTGCAAATAAAGAAATAGGCTCAACTTTGCTTTTTGATAGAAATCCGCTAAAATCTCCGATTTTCTGATAAAAATATTCATTATCTGCTATCATAGTTTATAAAAAAGTGCTTAACTTTGCGCTAACAAAGCAAAAGGCTTGACGGATAAACTACGAAATATGCTCCGAACAATACATTTTACGAAGATGCACGGTGCCGGCAACGACTACATTTATGTAGACACCACCAAAGAACAGATTGCCGACCCCGCGCATCTTTCGCTTGTTTGGAGCGACCGCCACAAAGGAATAGGCGGTGACGGCCTGGTGCTGATAGGCCGCGACAGCGAAGACCCCGAGACGTTTACGATGCGCATTTTCAATAACGACGGCAGTGAAGCGCGCATGTGCGGCAATGCCTCGCGCTGCATCGGCAAATATCTGTATGAATACGGATTGACCGACAAGCGGGAAATTCGCCTGCGAACGCTTTCGGGCATCAAGATTCTCAAGCTTAATGTAAACGCAGAGGGTAGGGTGGAGACCGTAACCGTGGACATGGACGAGCCGCAAACGGCTGTTCCCGAGCAGTTGCTCACGCCTGACGGCTCTTTGACCGAAGGGAAGATTAAGGCGACCGACGGAAAGGAATACGTTGGTACTTTTGTCTCGATGGGTAATCCGCACTTCGTGATCTTCGTGCCCGATGCAGAGGCCGTGGTGCTTGAAAAAGTGGGTCCGACGCTCGAATTTGCTGAAATTTTCCCCGAGCGATGCAACATTGAGTTTGCCACCGTGCGACCCGACGGCAGTATCCGAATGCGTGTGTGGGAGCGCGGTTCCGGCATCACGATGGCCTGCGGCACGGGCGCCTGTGCCACGGCGGTTGCAGCCGCCCTTACCGACCGCGCACCACGAAAGAGTAAAATCGTAATGGACGGCGGCTGTCTGGAAATCGAATGGGAAGCCGCCTCAAACCGCGTCTTTATGACTGGCCCCGCAACCAAAGTCTTTGACGGCGCGATTGAAATCGAGCAACAATAGGAAACGAAAGGAGCAGACCGCGCGGCCGCTCCTTTTTGTTTTATAAAACATACAATATTATATATATGTACAGCATCAACGCCAATTTCCTCAAATTGCAGAAGAATTATCTTTTTGCAGACATAGCGCATAGGGTGAACGCCTTTAAGGAGGCGCACCCCGAGGCTAATATCATTCGCCTCGGCATCGGCGACGTGACGCGTCCGCTTGCCCCGGCTGTTATCGAAGCCCTGCATAAGGCCGTGGACGAACAGGCCTGCGGCGAAACATTCAGGGGCTACGGGCCGGAGCACGGTTATGAGTTTCTGCGCCAAGCCATTGCCGCTGGCGACTTTGCGCCGCGCGGCATCGATATCGACATCGACGAGATATTTATCAACGACGGCGCGAAGAGCGACACGGGCAACTTCGGCGATATCCTCGGAAAAGACTGCACCGTGTGCGTCACCGACCCCATCTATCCTGTATATATTGACTCCAATGTTATGGGCGGGCGTGCAGGAGAGTTAGAAAACGGCGCATGGAACCGCGTGACGTATTGCCCCTGCAACGCAGAGAACGATTTTGTGCCCGCCATTCCCGACCATCGCACCGACCTCATTTACCTCTGCTACCCCAACAACCCCACGGGCACCACACTCTCGAAGGCGGAGTTGCAGAAGTGGGTGGATTATGCCCTGCGCAATAATAGCCTGATCCTTTACGATGCTGCCTACGAGGCATACATCACGCGCCCCGACGTGCCTCATTCCATTTATGAGATAGACGGGGCGAAGCGTTGCGCCGTAGAATTCCATTCTTTCTCAAAAACGGCCGGCTTCACGGGTCTCCGCTGCGGCTACACGGTAGTGCCGCGCGAGTTGGAAGTGGTTGCGGAAAACGGCGAGCGCGTGCAGCTCAATCAGCTTTGGAATCGCCGTCAGTGCACCAAGTTCAACGGCACGCCTTACATCGTACAGCGTGCCGCCGAAGCCGTTTATTCGCCCGAGGGCAAGCGTCAGGTGCGCGAGACCATTGATTACTATATGACCAACGCCCGCATCATGCGCGAGGCCTTGGCGGAAGCGGGTCTTAAAACCTTCGGCGGTGTGGACGCGCCCTACATCTGGCTGCAAACGCCGGGCGTAGGTTCGTGGGAGTTCTTCGACCGCCTGCTCAACGAAATCCACGTCGTTTCCACGCCGGGCGTCGGCTTCGGTCCTTCGGGCGAAGGCTATATCCGCCTCACCGCTTTCGGTCGCCGCGAGGACTGCGAAGAGGCCATGAAGCGCCTGAAAAGCATGTAGAAATAGATATTGACTAAGCGTTTGTTCTTAGAAATTAAAATGATAAAGGTATTTCCTGCCTGGAAGGCAGTACGGAGCGAAGCGACGATAACCGGGGACGAAGTCCTCGGTGGAGGCAATTGCAAAGTTCTGCCTGGAAGGCAGTACGCCTGTGGCAATGTATAAAGGTACATGTCCTGTGGCGTAGTGCCTTCCAGGCACATCGTCCCTAACACGCCTATCCGGGCACTGCGTACCCGGTTATCGTCGCTACGCTTCGTAGTGCCTTCCAGGCACTTGGTCGTCAGTGCGACAATCGATTAATATAAAGAAAATAACATCTCCTCAAAACCAATAGTTTTATGTCAAACTTACGATTCAAAGTTGTCGAAGAGGCGTTCAAGAAACGCCCCGTAGAGGTTGCAACACCGGCAGAACGCCCCTCGGAGTATTTTGCCAAGTACGTGTTCAATCAGGAAAAAATGTTCAAGTATCTGCCGCTGAAGACCTACAAGCGTCTACGCGAAGCCATCGAGCAGGGCACGCCGCTTCCCATGAGCGTGGCCGACGAAGTGGCGCAGGGTATGAAGCAATGGGCTATGTCAATGGGCGTTACCCACTGCACGCACTGGTTCCAGCCGCTCACCGAAGGCACGGCAGAGAAGCACGACGCTTTCTTGGAGCACGACTGGAAAGGCGGAATGATTGAAGCTTTCAGCGGAAAGGAACTTGTGCAGCAGGAACCCGATGCTTCCAGTTTCCCCAACGGCGGTATCCGTTCCACATTTGAGGCGCGCGGCTACTCTGCTTGGGATCCCGCTTCGCCCGTGTTCATCATCGGCGACACTTTGATGATCCCCACGGTGTTTATCTCCTACACCGGTGAGGCGCTCGACTATAAAGCTCCGCTCAAAAAGGCACTTGCCGCTGTGGATAAGGCAGCAACGGCCGTAGCAAAATATTTCAACGAAGACGTGACACGCGTCACAGCCAATCTTGGTTGGGAGCAGGAATATTTCCTCGTGGACGAAGGGCTTTATGCCGCCCGTCCCGACCTTCTGCTCACGGGTCGCACGCTCATGGGTCACGAGTCTTCTAAAAACCAGCAGATGGAAGACCACTATTTCGGTGCTATTCCCGAACGCGTGGCCGAATTCATGCGCGACCTTGAAATACAGGCCCTTGAATTAGGCATACCGTGCAAGACGCGCCACAACGAGGTTGCGCCCAACCAGTTCGAGCTCGCGCCGATTTTTGAGGAATGCAACCTGGCGGTCGACCACAACATGCTCCTCATGTCGCTAATGCGCAACGTGGCCCGCAAGCACGGCTTCCGCTGCCTGCTCCACGAAAAGCCCTTCGCCGGCATCAACGGTTCGGGCAAGCACAACAACTGGTCGCTGACCACCGACACGGGCATTATCCTCCACGCCCCCGGCAAGACGCCTGAGGACGCCCTCCGCTTCATCACCTTCGTGGTGGAAACCCTCATGGGCGTTTATCGCCACAACGGCCTCTTGAAGGCTTCCATTATGAGCGCCACGAATGCCCACCGACTTGGCGCAAACGAAGCGCCTCCCGCCATCATTTCTTCCTTCCTCGGCAAGCAGGTGAGCGAACTGCTCGACCGCGTGGAGCACTCCACCACCGACGAGCTCTTTGCCATGGAGGGCAAGCACGGCGTGAAGCTCGACATTCCGCAGATTCCCGAGCTGATGATCGACAACACCGACCGCAACCGCACCTCTCCCTTCGCTTTCACGGGCAACCGCTTCGAGTTCCGCGCCGTAGGCTCAATCGCCAACTGCGCCAGCGCGATGATTGCCCTCAACACAGCCGTGGCAGAGGCTTTGACCGACTTCAAGATGCGCGTCGATGCCCGCATCGCCGCCGGAGCGTCAAAGGTATGCGCCATTCTCGACACGCTCCGCGAGGACATCAAGACCTGCAAGCCTATTCGTTTCGACGGCAACGGCTACAGCGACGAGTGGAAAGAAGAAGCGCAGCGCAGAGGTCTTGACTGCGAAACGTCCTGCCCCGTGATTTTCGACCGCTACCTTGACGAGGCATCTGTCGACATGTTTGAGAAGATGAACGTGATGCATCGCCACGAACTAGAAGCGCGCAACGAAATCAAGTGGGAGACTTATTACAAGAAAATCCAGATTGAGAGCCGCGTGCTCGGCGACCTCTGCATGAACCACATCATTCCCGTCGCCACGAAATACCAGAGCGTGCTTGCCGACAACGTGCATAAGTTGCAAGCCGCGTTCTCTGACCCTGCGAAAGTGAAGGAACTCACGGCTTACAACATCACGCTCATCGAGAAAATCAACAAGCACACGAGTTTCATTGCCGACAACGTCGAGGCAATGGTCGAGAAGCGCAAGGTGGTGAACAAGAACGAGGACGTCCGCACGCTCGCCGTGGCTTACCACGACGAAGTGGCTCCTTACCTCGATGCCATTCGCTACCACATCGACAAGCTCGAGCTGATTGTTGAGGACGATATGTGGACCTTGCCCAAATATCGCGAACTGCTCTTCATCAGATAATCTGTATGAGCTGCCCTGCAAGGGCCAAATAAATTAGCGTAGGGACTATAGCCCCTACGCTAATTTATATTTACAACAATATTCATTTTGACACAGCCCCTACTTTCTTTCGCACGTTTCATCACATTTGTCGGAATATTATTTTGTGCTCTTTCGCGGTGCGCTCCTGTTTTCAAAGCAGGGGACACATGTACAGGGGCAGATAAATGATGCCGTCTGCTTCTTTGTAGTCGGCAGGGTGTACGACATAAGGCGTAGATAGATACTGATTGTATTTGTCTACGCATTTTCGTAGCGAGGTCAGGGTGTAGCGGGCTGAAGATTTGACCTCGATGGGCGATATGTTGTGCCGGCTGGTGATTTTTTTGTCAGAGATGAGGAAATCTATTTCCATTTTGGGGAATTCTTCTGTGGGTGATTGAGAAAAGAAATATAAACTGTGGCCGGCCGCTTTTAACATCTGCGCCACAATGTTCTCAATTACCATGCCGCCGTTAAATTCGAGTTTGTCAAGCATTATTTTGCGATAGATCTCTTCGCTGACGATGTCTCTTTCGTTGAAGGCATGGCTGATGAGCAAGCCAGTGTCGGCCATGTAACACTTTATGGCGTTGGTGTCCTTGTTGAGATTTAGACCGATACAGGGGGCTGTGGTGTTATAGCAGGTATTCATAATCATGGCATCGTCGAGCCAGAAGAACGCCGTCTCGTAATCGCGTGCTCTTGCCCCTTCCCTGAGGGCAGAGAGTTTGAACTTCTTTTCATGCCGTTGCAGTTGCGACGGTATTTCCTCGAAAATGCTTTTCACCTTCGTGTCGTAGCCTTTGGCATATTTGCCGATGTCGTTTCGATAAAGTTCCAATATCATTCTCTTTGCTTTGTCAACTTTCTCGAAATCTTTGGTCTGCACATATTTCTCAACCGCCTGCGGCATCCCGCCCACAATCATATATTGCCTGAAAAAGTCCATAGCCTTGCGGTGCATGAGTTGTCCCATCGGCCGCCTGCCGTTAAAGCAGTCTTGCACGAAAGGCATAAGTTGCTCGTTGCCCAGCGCCCATAGAAACTCTTCAAAGTCCATGGGATACATTTTAATATGTTCTTCTTCTGAGGGAATGACAATGTTCTCCACGTTCTTCTTTATCGAAACCAATGAACCGGTTTCCAAATAGTCATATCGTCCGTCCTGTACTAAATATTTTATGGCCGCGCGTGCACGGGGGTATTGCTGCACCTCATCGAAAACGATGAGCGTATCGCGCTCATAAAGTTTTACGCCAGTGTAGCTGCTCAGATACATGAAAAACGTGTCAAGGTCGGCAAGATAATGTTCAAAGAGTGCCTTAAAGTCATTGCTCGCTACGTTGAAGTCAATAAAGATATGGCTTCGATATTCTTGCTTTGCAAATGCCTTTGCAATGTAACTTTTGCCCACGCGCCTTGCCCCGTCAATCAGCAAAGCCGTTTCGCCCTTGCTTTCATTTTTCCACTTCAAAAGCCTGTCGTAAATCTTTCTTTTCATAATTATCATTATTTCAGATGTTTCGTTATTGCTTACGCACTAAAATGCGATTATAAAAATTTATTTACCGCACCAAAACGCAATTATTATATTGCTTGAACCGCACCAAAACGAGATTATCGCCCTTGCAAAGATGCGAATAATTATGCTTTCCCGCAAAGAATCTTTTTTATTTCCGTAGCAAATTCCAATTTTCAGGCAGCAATTTTTTATTTGCTGCCTGATATTTTTTCCTTTCTCCTTGATATTTTTTTCTTTCTTTAAGAAAAAGTTTGTTACAAAGTTTGTAACATGTATTACAAAGTTTGTAACATGTGTTAGCAAGTTTGTAACAAGCGTTACAAAGTTTGTAATAAAAAATCTCTGCGCACGGCGGGAAAAATATCAAGGAGAAAGGAAGATTTTGCTTGCGGATAGTGAAAAATATCTCGGACATAATTTGCCGTTCCTCCGAAATAAATTCAAGCAAGAGGGCAGGCAGGGGCGTAAAAAACGCATTTATCTGCTAAGAAAACGCCCGAAATGCGTAATTTTGCAGAGATAATACGAATTTCAAACATTGCGCGACTATGACACACCTCACTGATTTGCACACCGAAGAAGAGAGAAGAGAAATACGCCGTCTTTTGCTGGAACTCTATCACGACCCGCACAACCGCCCTGCCGCAGAGCGGGCCAAGCAAACGGGCATACTCCTCAAACAGGCGTATGCCGAGGGTGCGCCCCTGCGCGATGCGTTTGGCAACAGCAGGCTCCTCATGGCGCTCCGCACAGTGTGCCTCGCCGCTTCCGAGATAGGGCTGCGCGGCGATGCGCTCACGGCCTTCGTGGTCTATGCCGCCACCGCGCCGGAACAGGGCGAAGAGATGTGCAAGACGGTGGAAAAAGTGCTCGGACTGGACACGGCCGCCGCGCTCCGCGCCATACTCCGCGTGAAAAGCATCGAGAGCAAGGCGGAAACCATGCAGACCGATAATTTCCGCAACCTCTTCATCGCCCAGGCGGGCGATATGCGCGTGGTGCTGCTCCTCATTGCCGAGAGCGTGGTGCTGATGCGCAGCATACGCGACACGGATAACACAGCCGAGCAGCAGCGCGTGTCGACAGAGGCTTCCGCGCTCTTCGCACAACTGGCGCATAAACTCGGACTCTATAAACTGAAAAGCGAACTCGAAGACCTTTCGCTCAAATATCTTGAACACGATGCCTACTACCTCATCAAGGACAGCCTGAACGCCAAGAAGCAGGAGCGCGATGCCTACATCGAACGCTTCATGGCGCCTATCAGAAAGATGCTCGACGAGGAAGGCCTAAAATACCACATCAAGGGGCGCACGAAGAGCATTCACTCTATCTGGCAAAAGATGAAGAAGCAAAAATGCGGCTTCAACGGCGTGTACGACCTCTTTGCCATTCGCATTATCCTCGACGCGCCGCCCAAGGAAGAGAAGAAGCAGTGCTGGAAAGTCTTTTCGCTCATCACTGGGCAGTATGAGAGCAACTTGAAACGCCTGCGCGACTGGCTCACCGTGCCTAAGTCGAACGGCTACGAAAGTCTCCACATCACGGTGCGCGGACCGGAGGACAAATGGGTTGAGGTGCAGATACGCACGGAGCGCATGGACGAGGTGGCGGAACACGGCCTCGCGGCGCACTGGCGCTACAAAGGCGTGAAGAGCAGCGGCGGCACCGTGGATTCGTGGCTCGCCGACATTCGCAGCGCGCTCGAAACGGGAAATGAAGGGCTCCTCGCCGACAGCCTCACGCAGGGCACGGCCTCGCAGCAGGACGTCTACGTTTTTTCGCCCAAGGGCGACGTGTACCGCCTGCCCGCAGGAGCCACAGTGCTCGACTTTGCCTACCTTATCCACTCGAAAATAGGTAACCGCTGCGTGGGCGGCAGGGTGGGAGGGCGCAACGTGCCCATTCGCCAGCAGCTGGAATGCGGGCAGACGGTGGAAATTCTCACCTCCGCCACGCAGCAGCCGCGCCAGGAGTGGCTCAACATCGCCGTGTCGCCCCATGCCAAATCGAAAATCCGCGCCGCGCTCAAGGAACTGCAAGCAGGCGAAAGCGCCATGGGGCGCGAAGTCCTCGAGCGTAAGCTGCGCAACCGCAAGCTCGAATGGGACGAAAGCCTGATCAATCGTCTAATCAAGAAACTCGGATATAAGGAGTCCGCGCTCTTTTACAAGGCGTTGAATGACGAGACGCTCGATATTTCCGACGTGCTCGACACGTACGTCGAACTCTCGCGCCACGAGCAGGGCCTTGCCGAACGCGCCGCCACGCGCAGCGCGGAGGAGTATCAGGCAGATACGGAATTGGAGAGCCGTGCCAAGTCGTCGGACGACGTGCTGGTGATCGACCGCAACCTCAAAGGCATCGAGTTTCAACTGGCCCATTGCTGCAATCCCGTGTATGGCGACGACGTTTTCGGATTTGTCACCGTGAGCGGCGGCATCAAAATCCACCGCACCAACTGTCCCAACGCGGCAGCCCTGCGCAGCCGTTTCGGCTACCGCATCGTGAAAGCCCGCTGGGCGGGCAAGGGAGGCGGCAGTTACCCGATAACGCTGCGCGTCGTGGGCAATGATGACCTCGGCATCGTGAACAACATCACGTCCATTATCTCCAAAGAGGAGCACATCATGCTCCGCAGCATCAACATCGACTCCAACGACGGTCTCTTCTCCGGCATTCTCACCGTGATGGTAGACGATACCACGCGCCTCGAAGCCCTGCTGAAAAAACTGCGCACCGTGCGCGGCGTAAAGGCAGTGTCAAGGGCGTAAGTGTGTTGGCGAGTAGGGGCGTTCTGCAGAACGCCCGCCTCGTGCGCCGAATGGCATAAATCACTGAGGTAATCATTTTTCGGGCGTTCTGCAGAACGCCCCTACTCACCACGCAATATTTTCTCGTCAACTAAAAACAACTTTATGAGCGACGGAAATTTCAATCGTAACCTTTTGCCGTACCGCGACTTCCAAAGCGGTGTGCGTGCCGGACGGGCGCAGATGCGCACGGCGGCGGTTGCGGCGTTCGAGAAATGGTTGGACGGCTGCGGCAGCGCTTTTTCAGAAGAAGAACGAGCCGTGGCCGTGCGGCAGTTTAAGGAAAATCTAATACCATAAATATATTATGACGAAAAATCCTTTAATCATCGTGCTCGCCCTGTTGGCGTGTCTCGTCCTGCCGCTGTGCACGGGGTGCAACGGCTGCGGAAAGCAGTCTGCCGACGAGCCGGCCGACACCACGACAGTGGCGGCAAGTGACAGCGTGCCGGGCGATTCCACCATTTACGGCACGAGCGACGAGTTCGGAATGAGTACCTTCTCGCTCATTGCCGACGGCACGGGCGACACGCTCTGCGTTATGCGCACCGCAAGCGACGGCACCGACGGGCAAATATGGGGCGACCTCGACGAGGGCAGCCGCTACGCCCTCACCACCCGCGATGGCGGCGAAGCCATCGGCGTGCTCATCAACCTCACGCAGCTCGAGACGTTCGTGGCGAAGGACCGCTACAAAACCCTCAACGGTCATCTCTACATCGACGGCGAGGAAATACGGCTTAGCGCGCTCTGCGCCGATTCCCTTGCCGGCATCATCGTCAATAACTCGCAACCATTTATCTTAAAGAAGTAGTAAACAAATATGTTTTCAGGCATTGTAGAAGCCACTGCCCGCGTCGTGGCCATAAAGAAAGACCGGGACAATATAGATTTCACCCTCGAATGTCCGCTCTATAAGGGCGAACTGCACGTAGACCAAAGCGTGGCGCACAACGGCGTTTGCCTCACTGTGGTGCAGCACGACGAAGCGGGCCGCTACGTGGTGACGGCTATGGACGAGACCTTAAAGCGCAGCAACCTTGGTCTGCTCAAAGAGGGCGGCGAGGTGAACGTGGAACGCTCCATGAAAATGGACGGCCGCCTCGACGGGCATATCGTGCAGGGGCATGTAGACACCACGGCCGTGTGCATCGGCAAGGAAGACGCCGACGGCAGTTTCATCTTCACCTTCCGCTACGAAACAGATAAGGAAATGATACGCCGCGGCTACTTCACCGTAGATAAAGGCAGCGTCACCGTGAACGGCGTGAGCCTCACCGTGTGCCGTCCCACCGCCGACACGTTCAGCGTGTGCATCATACCCTATACCTTCGAGCACACGAATTTCCACGCCATCGAGCCGGGAACGGTGGTAAACCTCGAATTCGACATCTTGGGCAAATACCTCTGCCGCTTGCAGGAGTTGAAATAAAAGTAGGGGCGTTTTGCATTTATATTATTATTAAACGAAGTGAGAAAGAAAGAGCGATTTGAAGCTGTGCTGGCGCATTTCCGCGCCACGATGGACGCTACCGAGACAGAATTGCATTACAGCAATCCTTTCGAGTTGATAGTCGCCGTGGTGCTTTCGGCGCAATGCACAGACAAGCGCGTCAATATGGTTACGCCGCGCCTGTTTCGAGATTATCCCACGGCCGAATGTATGGCGCAGGCCACAGAGGCAGACATCTTGGAGCACATCAGTTCCGTGAGTTATCCCAACAGTAAGGCGTCGCATTTGCTGGGTCTCTCAAAGATGCTCGTCGAGCAATACGGCGGCGAAGTACCGGGAGACTTCGACGAGCTCGTGAGGTTGCCCGGCGTTGGGCGCAAGACCGCCAACGTGGTGCTTGCCGTGGCATTCAAGCAGCAGACCCTCGCAGTAGATACCCACGTGTTTCGCGTGAGCCATCGCCTCGGACTCGTGCCGCCGTCGGCAACAACGCCTTATGCCGTAGAGCAGGCCTTGCGCAAATATCTGCCGCCCGAAGAAGTGGCGGCCTCCCATTACTGGATATTGCTCCACGGGCGTTATGTGTGCACCGCCCGCAAACCCCATTGCGACCGTTGCGCTTTCACGGCATTCTGTCCCACGTACGGCAAAGAGCAAAACCGCTAAAACACATTGTCATATAATAAAAATATAGTAATTTTGCGCTTGCTTAGCATAAAGTTAGCATATTAAACATACAAATAAGCCATGAACATATCTTATAAATGGTTGAAAGAATACGTTGATTTCGACCTCGGCGCAGAGCAAGTGGCGGAAGCGCTTACTTCTATCGGCCTCGAAGTGGGCAGCGTGGAAGAAGTGCAGGCCATTAAGGGCGGACTGCAAGGCCTCGTGGTGGCCGAAGTGCTTACCTGCGAGCCGCACCCCAATTCCGACCACATGCACGTGTGCAGCGTCAATATCGGTGCAGAAGAGCCCGTGCAGATTGTCTGCGGCGCGGCAAACGTGGCACAGGGACAGAAGGTCATCGTTGCCACGCTCGGCACCAAGCTCTACGACGGCGAGGAGTGCTTCACCATCAAGCGCTCTAAGCTGCGCGGCATAGAAAGCCTCGGCATGATTTGCGCGGAAGACGAAATCGGTATCGGCACTTCCCACGACGGCATCATCGTCCTGCCGCAGGACGCCAAGGTAGGCACGCCCGCTGCCGAGTATTACGGCATCGAAAGCGACTGGGTGATTGAAGTAGACATAACGCCCAACCGCGCTGATGCCTGCTCGCACTACGGCGTTGCCCGCGACCTTTACGCCTGGCTCGTACGCAACGGCCACAAGACGGCGTTGCACCGCACGGACGTCTCGGCTTTTGCCACCGACAACCACGACCTCGACATCGACATCGTTGTAGAAAACACCGAAGCCTGCCCGCGCTATTGCGGAGTGACGATTAAGGGCTGCGAAGTGAAGGAAAGTCCCGAGTGGCTGCAAACGAAGTTGCGCACCATCGGCGTGCGTCCAATTAATAATGTGGTCGACGTGACGAACTACGTGATGTTTGCCTACGGCCAGCCGCTCCACTGTTTCGATGCCGATATGATTGACGGCAAGAAAGTGGTGGTGAAAACGATGCCCGAAGGCACGCCCTTTGTGACCCTCGATGGCGAAGAGCACAAACTTTCAGAGCGCGACCTCGCCATCTGCAACGCCAACGCCCCCATGTGCATCGCCGGCGTGTTCGGCGGCAAGGGGTCGGGCACCTACGAAACCACGAAAGACGTGCTGCTCGAAAGCGCCTACTTCAATCCCACGTGGATCCGCAAGAGCGCACGTCGCCACGGCCTTAACACCGATGCCTCCTTCCGCTTCGAGCGCGGCATCGACCCCGACCTGCAAGTCTACGCCCTCAAAGTGGCTGCCCTTATGGTCAAAGAACTGGCAGGCGGCACAGTCAGCATGGACATCAAAGACATTGAGGCACCGGGCTTGACGAAGAGCTTTGAAGTGGACCTCGACTACAAATATGCGCACGACCTCATCGGCAAAACCATTCCCGCAGAAGTCATCAAGGAGATCGTAACCTCGCTGGAGATGAAAATCACTGCCGAGACCGAGAGCGGCATCAGCCTCTCCGTGCCCGCCTACCGCGTGGACGTGCAGCGCCCCTGCGACGTGGTGGAAGATATCCTGCGCATCTATGGATATAATAATGTGGAAATTCCCACGGCCGTCAAGTCGAGCCTCACGATTAAGGGCGAGGTGGACCGCAGCAACAAGTTGCAAAACCTCGTGTCCGAGCAACTCGTCGGCGAGGGCTTCCGCGAAATCCTCAACAACTCGCTCACGAAAGAGGCGTACTACAACGACCTTGCGGCTTATCCGAAAACCCACGCCGTGAAGTTGCTCAACCCCCTGAGCAGCGACCTCAACGTGCTGCGCCAGACGCTCCTCTTTGGCGGCTTGGAAAGCATTGCCCACAATGCCAACCGCAAGAACGCCAACCTCCGTTTCTTCGAGTTTGGTAACTGTTATTATAAAAATCCCGATATCACCGAAGAGCAAAAGGCTGCCGACACCCTCGCCGGCTATTCCGAAGACCTGCATCTCGGCCTTTGGCTCACAGGCAAGCGCGTGGAGGCATCTTGGGCGCACCCCGAAGAGCAGTCCAGCGTTTACGAACTTAAAGCCTACGTTGCGCATATTCTCACGCGCCTCGGAGCCCCCGTCGGCAAACTCAAGCAGCAGGCCGGCACGAACGACATCTTTGCCAAATCCCTGGCATTGGTCGACAACAACGGCACCGTTGTGCTCGAGTTCGGATTGGTGAAGAAATCCCTCACCGCGCTTTTCGACATCAGCGCGGAAGTCTACTTCGCCGACATCAACTGGACGCTCCTGATGAAGAAGACCAAGAAGCACAGCGTCAGCTTCACCGAAATCAGTAAGTTCCCCGCTGTGAGCCGCGACCTCGCACTCTTGGTCGACAAGAGCGTGGAGTTCGCCCGCATCGAGCAAATCGCCTTTGCCGCTGACAAGAAGTTCCTTAAAAAGGTCACCCTCTTCGACGTCTACGAAGGCAAGAACCTCGAAGCCGGGAAGAAGAGCTACGCCGTCAACTTCATGCTGCAAGACGAAACCAAGACGATGAACGATAAGCAGACCGATGCCGTTATGGCAAAGATTATTGCCAGCCTCGAAAAGCAGCTTGGCGCAAAACTTAGATAAAGGCGTTTACTTGTTTACTTGTTTACTTGTCTACTCGTTTACTAAAATAAAACTAATTACAACTCATTAAATATATACTCCAATGGGAAGAGCATTTGAATACCGCAAGGCATCGAAACTGAAAAGATGGGGACACATGGCCCGCACGTTTACCAAAATCGGCAAGCAGATTGCCATAGCCGTTAAGGCCGGCGGTCCCGAACCCGAAAACAACCCCGCGCTCCGCGCCATCATTGCCAACGCTAAGCGCGAAAACATGCCGAAGGACAACATCGAGCGTGCCATCAAGAACGCAATGGGTAAAGACCAGAGCGAGTACAAGTCAATGACCTACGAAGGCTACGGCCCGCACGGCATCGCCATCTTCGTAGACACGCTCACCGACAACCCCACGCGTACCGTGGGCGACGTGCGTTCCGTGTTCAACAAGTTCAACGGCAACCTCGGCACCATGGGTTCGCTCGCTTACCTCTTCGACCACAAGTGCGTGTTCTCCTTCAAGAAAAAGGACGGCCTCGACATGGACGAGATGATTCTCGAACTGATTGACTTCGGCGTAGAGGACGAATACGATGAAGACGAGGAAGAAGGCAGCATCACCATCTACGGCGACCCTAAGAGCTTCAACCTCATTCAGAAGCACCTTGAAGAAAATGGCTACGAAGTGGTCGGCGCTGAGTTTACCTATATCCCCAACGACCTCAAAGACGTTACGCCCGAAGAACGCGAGAGCATCGACAAGATGGTTGAGCGCCTCGAAGAGTTCGACGATGTGCAGACCGTCTACACCAACATGAAGCCCGAATAAAAGTGCATGAATATGAACAATTCATTGTGCAGCCAGCACAATGAATTGTTACAAAACTTAGTAACAAACCATTTTCGCAGATAGTAAAAAATATCACTGAGAAAGGAAATATTATCTCCGCGAAAGTGAAAAAAGAAAGGCAGGCCGTATTGACGGTCTGCCTGTTTTTTAAGAATTTCCCCCGATTAGTTAGTGCGTCTATAATCTTCCTTTTTCAAAATAAGGTGATAGACGGTTTGGCGATTGTCGGCGCGGGCATAATGATACTCGAAATCGATGCCTTCGTCTTTTAAAAGTTTATAGTCCGTGCTATTCGTCAATTCGTTGAGCAAGGCATTCCTAATCAGCACTTTGTCAGTGGTTTGTAGGAGCGTGGCGGTTGGCTCTGAAACCGTGTACCAAAGGGAATAGGTGCGGCGTGAAGGCGAGTAGGTAGTACTGTCGAGCACAGTGCCCGGCTCGCGTTCTTGCGGGCAATGCTTCTCGGTGAACTCACGCGCTTCGCGCTGCAAACGCTCATCGAAACGCTCCTGACAGCCTGCGAGGGCACACAAAAAGACTGCGGACAACAAAATAAAAGCCTTGTTCATTACGTTATGTATTAAGTAAACGAGTTTTTGTAGGGGCGTTTTGCAAACGCCCGCCAAGAGAAAACTGGTTGTTTCTTACTGCAAAGTTAATCACAAAACGTTATTCCTATGGAAGGAAATCAGATAAATCCCGAATATGAGGCACGCGTGGGGCGTGCGGTCGCTTATTTCAAAGAGGGTTATAACTGCTCGCAAAGCGTAGTTGCGGCTTTCGCCGACCTCTTTGGCTACACCCCAGAACAGGCGTTCAGGATGGCGGCATCGTTCGGCGGCGGCATCGGGCGCATGAGGCAGACCTGCGGCGCGGCTTGCGGCATGTTTCTGCTGGCAGGCTTGGACACGGGCAGCACGCGCGGTGACGACCGCGAGGGTAAGGCGCACAATTACGCCGTGGTGCAGCAACTCGCTGAGCAGTTCCGACAGGAAAACGGCTCGCTCATCTGCGCCGAACTGCTCGGTCTGAAAAAGCCCGAAGGAACGCACGAACCCGAAGCACGCACCGCCGCCTATTATCAGAAGCGCCCCTGCGCCATGATGGTGGAAACGGCGGCACGACTCTTTGCCCGGTATCTGTCAGAGAGTAAACAAGTAGACGAGTAAACGAGTTAACAAGTAAACAAGTAAACGAGTTTATAAGTATTGGAGAAAGCGAATGAAAATCCTGCTTTTAGGAGAATATAGCAACGTACACACTACTCTTGCCAAGGGTCTGCGTGTGCTTGGGCACGAGGTGACGGTAGCGTCCGACGGCGACGGGTGGAAAGATTATCCGCGCGACGTGGACTTGCGCCGCCCCTCGCTCGGCGCACTCTCTTCCGCCGCCTACTTCTGCCGCTTAATCAAGCAGTTCCGCCAGTTTCGCGGCTACGACATCGTGCAACTGATTAACCCCATATTCTTGCCGCTCAGAGCAGAACGTATGGGCGTTTTCTATAAATATCTGCGCCGCCACAACCGCCGCATCGTGCTCGGCGCGTTCGGTATGGACCATTATTATGTAAAGGCCTGCCTCGACTGCAAGACGTTCCGCTACAGCGATTTCAATTTCGGCAACACCATACGACATTCCGAGGAGAATGACATCTTCGTGCGCGATTGGCTCAACGGCAGCAAGGGACGGCTGCACGAGCAGATGGCAGCCGATTGCGACGCCATCGTGTCGGGTCTTTACGAATACCATGCCGCGCTGAAAGCCTGCGGCGTGACGGAAAAAGTACGCTTTATTCCCTTCCCCATAGAACTGCCCGAACGCGCCACGGCCCGCAAGCACGTGCCGGGCGAAGCCGTGCGCTTCTTTATCGGCATACAGCAAAGCCGTTCGGAATATAAGGGCACGGACATTATGTACCGCGCCCTGAAAAGGGTGGGGGAGCGATACCCCGAGGGATGCAGCATCGATGCCGTTTTCTCCGTGCCGTTTGGTGAATACGTGGAGCGCATGAACGCGGGCAACGTGATCCTCGACCAACTCTACTCATACACGCCGGCGATGAACGCGCTCGAAGCAATGGCAAAGGGTTTGGTCGTTGTGGGCGGCGGAGAGCCGGAGAATTATGATATTTTGGGCGAAAAGGAACTGCGGCCGATTATCAATGTGCAGCCCGACGAGGAGGACGTTTACCGACAGTTGTGCCGCCTTGTAGAAAGGCGCGATGAACTTCTGCCGCGTCTCTCGGCGGAAAGCCGCGAATATATCCGCCGGCACCACGAATACGTGACGGTGGCAAGGAGATACGAAGAATTATATAAAGAGATATTATAGAAAAGGGGCGCAACGTTGCGCCCCTTTTCTTATGCCTTTCGGCCTCTCGTATAGATAATGATGACGACGGCTGGAATGATGAGGGCGATGCCCGTGCAGATGTTCCAAGTGAGGCTCTCGCTGAGGAACAGGCAGCCGAGCGCCACGGCGGTGAGCGGCTCGAGCGCGCCGAGCACGGCGGTCATCGTGGAACCGATGCGTTTCACGGCCGCCACGAGGCAGAGGTTGGTGACGACGGTGCAGACAAGGCCGAGCGTCAGCAGGTTAGTGGCTTGAAGCGAGGTGGTGACGGGCTGGAAATCGTTTTGGCGCAACGCCTCGGCTGCAAAGATGAATGCCCCGATGCCCATCACGTAAAACGTAAGTTTCAATCCGTCCATATCGCGTACGCGGCTGCGGTTCACTCTAATCAGGTAGAGCGAGTAACACAGGGCGGAAATCAATTCTATCACCACGCCCCGTATATTTGTTTCGCCATCAGGCTGCCACGAGAGCAGGGCCACGCCCGCCACTGCCATAAGCACCGCCAGAATAGTCGATAGTTTGCGGGCCTCATGATAGAACACAATCATGATGAGCGTGGTCATTACGGGATACATGAAGTGGAGCGTCGTGGCCGCGCCCGAAGACATATAATTATATCCGTCGATGAGGAAAAGCGCAGAACCGTCGGAGAGGAAAGCCAGATACGTGAGCGTTACGAGTTCGCCGCGCGTAATCTTGAAACTCCTTTTCATCGCCACCATCACCACGGCGATGACGAGCGCGGCGAAGATGAAGCGGTAGAAGAGAATGGAGGCATCGCTCAGATGGTCGGCTGCCGCGCCTTCTTTCATAGGCACGGTGAAGAGGGGAATAAGGCCGTAGCACACGGCGGCTATCAGACCGAAAATAATACCTTTTACGTGAGAGGGCATAACTTACCAACCGTTATAGTGAATATTGTCTTCGTTGAATTTATCCTTAGGCTGCGGGTCGCCTTTCGGGTGACCGACGGGCACGAGCGCAAGGGGCACGACCTCCTCGGGCAGTCTAAGGGCGTTTTTCACGGCTGCCACACGCTCCTCATACGGATAAACGCCCGTCCACACGGCACCCAGTCCGAGGGCTTCGGCGGCAAGGAGTAGGTTTTCGGTGGCTGCTGAGCAGTCGAACGTCCAGTTTTTCGAGGGATTGCCCTTATCGTCCGTCACGGAAAGGTCGCCGCAAATGGCAATGGCGGCCTGCGCCTCGCGCAGCATCTTGGCGTAGGGCAGGCTATCGGCCAAAGCCGCCATGGCTGCCTTGTCGTCGACCACTACAAATTTCCACGGACGCATGTCCCGCCCGGTGGGGGCAGCCATTGCAGCACGGAGGAGCGTGTCGAGCTGGGAGCGGCGCACAGGCTGGTCGGTGTAGCTGCGCACGCTTTTGCGCGAAAGAATATTTTCGAGCACGATGTCCGCCTTTCGGTTTTCGGCGACGGGTTCTTCGCCCGTGCCGCGCAGGGCAACGAGCTGCACAAGTGCCGCCAGCAGGGCAATGGCGAGCACGAGGGACACAATTTTATATTTATTGAACATAGGGGTAAGGATTTATTTGTGAGGATTTTTCTTTTTCGAGGAAGTTTCGGCGAGGCTAAGCAGTTCGCCCACGGGGCAGAACGTGTGGCACCACAGGCGCGGCACAAACAGTCCCGTCACTACGAACGCGCCGGCAAGCATAAGGACTGCGGGCGAGGCGTTGGTGAAGATGAAGGCCGAGAAGGGTTCGTAGTCGAGCAGCCACGCGCCGAAGCCCGTCCAAAGCAAGAGCAGCAGGAGCGCGAGCACAAAGGTGCGCGCCTGACCCATAACGCGCCATGCCTTTTGTCCGATTTTGATGTGCGGCAGACCGATCATAGCTGCCAGTTCTTGCAGGCTGCCAAACGGACATGCCCACAGGCAGTAGTGCTTGCCGCGCCCGAAGAGCGGCAGCAGCACGGCCACGGCGAGCATCATGACGGAAGGCAGGGCGAGAACGGGGTCAAATCCATTTGCCACGAAGCCTTTCAGCAGGGAGAGCGACAGGAACTGCCCGCACCAGAAGCCCAGCACACCCACATTGAGCAAGAGCAGCACGATGCGCAGCCATTTCTGCTTTTTCTTCATGAATGAAGCCGCGATGCCGAGTAGCAGCACCGCGCCGACGGCGATGGTTTTCGTCCAGCCTATTGCGGGCTGCGCGGTGTAGGCGGAGGCGGAGGCGTTGTAGGTGTCCACGGCGGCGCGAATGTTGGCCGTCAGGGCGCGGCTCGTGTAGGTGGCGCCTGTCACGGCATCTACCTGCGGCGATGCGCTTTCGGCCGCCTGTCCTTTCCATGCCGGGGCGATGCCTTCAAAGGCCGACCTGAAAAAGTCGGGCGTTTCGGCATTGTCGGCTGCGGCGATGCCGGCAATAACGCCGTCGGCATCAAACCACACATATACGGGCACGGGGCCTGCAAAGCCTTCGATGTCTTTTGTAAAGGATTTGCTCGAAACGATCACGCCGCTGTCGCCTTCTGCCACGAGCCACGAAACTGAGTCTCTCGGGGTTAGGGCAATGCCTGTGGGCAGACCGAGCGCGGCAAGTTCGTCAGCCGTGGGCGCAGCTTTGGCGGCGATTTCAGCATCATCATTTTTTTTTGCAGTCGCTCCGACATCGCGTCCGAAGAGCCGCCCGCTCCAAACGGCCGCTGCTGCAAGCATCAGAAAGACAACGAGCAGCGAAAGCAGGCGTTGGAGGAAGTAAATCAAGTTTTGTTGTTTTTGTGTCATGAGGTTAGTTTAAAAGAGATTATTGGGGATATAGTATTTATAGAAATCCAGAGGCGTCAATATTATCTTCGCATTAGTTGATATAACTGCTAAGTGCCTGGAAGGCACTACGGAGCGTAGCGACGGTAACCGGGTACGCAGTGCCCGGAAAGGCATGGAAAGGACGATGTGCCTGGAAGGCACTACGCCACAGGGCATGCTCTCAATACATTTCCACAGGCGTACTGCCTTCCAGGCAGTACCATTGCTTTAGTCTCTTCCGAGGACTTCGTCCCCGGTTACTATCGCTTCGCTCTGTACTGCCTTCCAGGCAGTTATTACCTGTATTAAGTTTAATTTCAAATATATCCAAAGCGTGGATTTTATCAAAATATTAAAGTTTCTCACCCTTCGCGCAGGAAATCAAAGGCTTCAAAGATTAAGTCTTTCTCGATGTGGCAATCGATGCGACAGTTTCCGACGCTTTCAAGCAGCGTGAAGTTGATGTGGTCGCCGGCGTTCTTCTTGTCGTGCCGCATCAGGGCGTACAGTTGCTCGTAGTCGTTGCAAGTGAAAGGGAGCGGGGCGTAGTGGTCGCGGATATAGCGCACCGTCTGCCTCATTCGCTCCGTGGGAAAACCCGCCAAGGCGGCGCTCAGCCATAGTTCGCAAATCAGTCCGAGGGCTACAGCGTGGCCGTGGAGCAGGGGAGCGGGCGATTCGAGCGCGAAACTTTCGAAGGCGTGCCCGAAGGTATGGCCGAGGTTGAGGGCTTTGCGAATGCCCTGCTCGCGCGGGTCTTCGGTAACGATGCGCTGCTTGAGCGAAACGCTTTCGCGCACCATTTCCTGCAACTCCTGAAAGTCGGGCTCCTGCCACGAGAAGTTCAGATGGCGTGCCAGCATTTCCTCGCTGCCGAGCAAGGCGTGCTTTATCATTTCAGCGTAGCCAGAAAGTAGGTTGGGGAGGTCGAGTGACCGCAACAACTCCGTGCTGATCACCACGGCGCGGCTTTCGGCAAACGCACCTATTTCGTTTTTCAAGCCATTAAAGTTGATGCCCGTCTTTCCTCCCACCGCCGCGTCTACCATAGCGAGCAGCGTGGTCGGGACATTGACGAAACGAATGCCGCGCTTGAACGTCGCCGCTGCAAATCCGCCGAGGTCGGTCACCATGCCGCCGCCGATGCAAAGCAGGAGCGAATGGCGCGTTGCACAGCCAGCCGACAGTTGCTGCCACACGCTGGCGCAGGTTTCCAAATGCTTGTGCGCGTCGCCCCTGCCAATCACGATTTGCAGGGTGGGCAAGCCCGGCGCAATGCTTTTGAAGTCGTCGGCAAAGAGCCGTGCCGTTTCTTCGTCGAAGAGCAGGGCAACGCGGTCGGGCGAAATTTCTGCCGCCAACTTTGCCGCCGCTTCTGCGGGCTGTGACGTATATATAATATTGTGTGTCGCGTCCATTATTGTCAAATATTAGTAGACGAGTTTACAAGTAAACGAGTAGACGAGACAAGTTTCTTTTGGCTATATTTTTCTCAAGACAAACTTGTCTTGTTTACTTGTCTACTCGTTTACTTGTTTACTGAAATTGCTCAAATTCTTCGATTGCCTTGCGGAACTCCTCGGGAATGTCTGCCGAGACCTGCTCTTTGAGCGAGAAGCAAACCATTACTGTGCGGCACTCGCAATGAATGTCGCCCGTTTCCTCGTTCACTGCCCGCTGATGCAGCGTGAAACTCTTTTGGCCGAGGTGCGAGATGCGCGTTTCCACCACAATTTTGTCGCCGTAAAATATCGGCTTGATGAAGTCGGCGTTGATATTTGCTATAACGGGCGCAACCGTGCAATAGCGGTAGTCGAGATGCAAAACGGTGGAAAGATAGTCTTCCTTGCCGAGGTCGTAATATGAAAAGTAGGCATTATTGTTTACATGCCCGTAGCGGTCCACGTCGTTGAAGCGGATTTGGATAGGCACGCGGTGCCGGAAAAGAGCATCGGGAGTGGTGTCGATTTGAGTATGCATAGTCTTTGTTATCGTATTGTTGGAATGAACGGCAAATAAAATTGTGTGTTGAATTAGTTGATAGGTTATCTTGCACTGCGGGCGTATAAAATACGCCCAGTTGTCTCTGTTGTCGTCATATTAAGCGCATAATTCTTCGACCCGGAGTTGTCTCTTGTTGTCTGTGTTGTCGTTTTTATTTTGACGACAACCGGGACAACTTTTGACAACATTAATTCCTTGTATTGTCGTTTTATTTTGACGACAACTGGGACAACTTTTTGACAACTTACAGTTGTCTTTCTGTGCGGCGTAGTTAATACTTTATTCAACTAACGCGCTTACATATCAAAGTAATTGCGTGCCACGGCGAGCAGCCTGCCTTCGTCGGGCACGCTTTCAAAGGAAGTTTCGTCCACGCGGCAGAGGTCGCTCACGGCATAGAGGTTTTGCTCCTCGTCCGTGCCGCAATTTTCTGAAACGGTGAACAGATGATTGCGGGCATCGGCCACGCGAATAGCCGCGTGACAGTATTCCGCCATTTCGCCGCGCTCGCGCAGCAATGCCGTCACGAAGCGCGACAGGGCGTGGGTGAAATCTTTTACTTCCTGGTTCATCAGATATTATTTGCCATATTCGGCGGCAAGTCCGCCTTCGCTCGTTTCGCGATAAAGCGAGGGCAGGTCGTGCCCTGTCTGCTTCATCACCTCTACCGTCTTGTCGAAAGAAATGCGGTGGATGCCGTCGGCATAAGTGGCGTAGATGTTGGCATCAAGGGCGCGGGCGGCGGCGTGGGCGTTGCGCTCGATGCAGGGTATCTGTACGAGACCGCACACGGGGTCGCAGGTCATGCCGAGATGATGTTCGAGGCCCATTTCTGCGGAATATTCAATCGTGGCCAGCGTGCCACCGAATACGTAATTGGCTGCAGCGGCTGCCATGGCGCATGCCACGCCCACTTCTGCCTGGCAACCGGCTTCTGCGCCCGAGATACTGGCGCGGGTCTTGGCCACGTTGCCAATCAGGCCGGCGGTGGCCAAGGCGTGCAAGATGCGCCGCTCGGGGAAACGGCGGCTCTTTTGTATGTGGTAGAGCACAGCGGGCACTACGCCCGATGCGCCGCACGTCGGGGCCGTGACGATTTGTCCGCCGGAGGCATTCTCCTCGCTCACTGCAAGGGCATAGGCAAACACAAGTCCGCGCGTCTGGAGATTAGAATTGTAGCCCATGGCGCGGATATAGTAGTCGGGGGCTTTGCGGCGCAGTTTGAGGCAGCCGGGCAGCACGCCCTCGTGTTCCAGTCCGCGTTCCACGGCGGCGCACATCACGCGCCACACCTCGGAGAGGTATTCCCAAATCGCCGGACCCTCGCATTCTTCTACGTATTCCCAATAGGCTTTGCCGTTCACCTCGCACCAGTGTTTGATGTCGGTAAGAGAATTGAGCGGATAAACGTCGGGCGTGTCCAGGGGACTAACCCCCTCTTCTGCCAATGCGCCGCCGCCCACACTGAACACCGTCCATGGGTCGTATGCCTCGCCTGTGTCGCCGGCGATGGCCTCGAACTTCATGCCGTTCGGGTGGAAGGGAAATACGATTTCAGGATGCCACACAATCGTGGTGCGGTCTTCGCCCAGTACTTGCAGGATGGCGTAGTCGGTAAGGTGGCCCTTGCCCGTCGCGGCAAGGCTGCCGTAGAGCGTGACGCGGAATTGGCGTGCTTCGGGGTGACGCTCGGCATATTGCTCGGCGGCGCGGCGCGGTCCCATGGTATGGCTCGACGATGGGCCTTGGCCGATGCGGTAGAGTTCGCGGAGAGATTTCATGTTTTAGGGAGATGAGATGGATTTATATACTATATGTTGGTTGAATTAAGTATTAAGTGCCTGGAAGGCACTACGGAGCGCAGCGACGATAACCGGGTACGAAGTGCCCGGTAGGACGATGCACGGACGATGTGCCTGGAATTTTCGTGCAAACGAGAGCAATCAAGTTTACTTGAATTGCCGAGTGCAGCCGAAAATCTCAAAGAATAGGCACTACGCCACAGGACAGGCTCTTAAAACAATTCCACAGGCGTACTGCCTTTCAGGCAGAATCATTGCAATAGCCGCCGCCGAGGACTTCGTCCCCGGTTATCGTTGCTTCGCTCCGTACTGCCTTCCAGGCAGATAATACCTGCATCATATTGTCATTCGGTAGCACGCTATTCCTTGATAAAGCCCCGGCGGTAGGCAACGAGGAGTTTTTCGAGGTCGGCTATTTGCTCGCGCAGTTCTGCGCCTTTGTCTGTATCGTTCACCATGGCACGCTGTCCCATCATCTCGACAATCTGCGTGGTGGAACGGATATCCGTGCCGTTGAGAATGGCCTCTTCGGTAGAGGTAAAGGGCGCGTGCTGCACAAGTTGGAAACCCCGGCTATGGTAAACGAGCGTGTAGCCTGCGATACCCGTTGTGTCGTGGTAGGCCTTGGCGAAACCGCCGTCGATCACCATGAGTTTGCCGTCTGCCTTAATGGGATTTTCGCCGTTGGCGGCGCGGACGGGCACGTGACCGTTGATAATATGGCGGTGCTTGCCTTTCACGCCGAAACTGTCCATGATGCGGTCGCAAACGGCAGCGTTGTCGCGCAGCGAGTAATAATAACCCTTGTGCTCTTTGTGCGTCTCCTTGTCGGCGATAAAGTAGCGTTCAAACGTTGCCATCTTTGACTTATCGAACAAAGGCGAATGCGGGCCGCACCACAGGTACCAGAAGAAATCCGTTGCCTTGCGGCGTTCCTCGTCATCGGCAGCAGCGTCGTAGGCCGTGCGTACCGTCATGTCCACAGCATTGAGTAATTCGCGGCCTTTAAGCGGCGTGCCGTCGATGTCAACGGCCAAGAGTTCGCCATGCTCGTCTAGCGGCACGGAGGCATGGAACAATAGGTTTTCGTTGTATATGCCGTACATGCTGCCGTGGCGGAGCATTTTGCGCACATGGTTTTGCAGGTGTTCGCTGATGAGGAACGAGTGCTGGAGACGCTGCATGAGGTCTTCTTCCTCAGGCGAGAGGCGATAGGGGTCGGAGGGGTCGATGGTGGGGAAGAAGGTGTCGCGCAGGGGGTACTCTTTTCCTTCGAGCGTAATGGTACCCTTTTCCAAATCCATGCGTTCCAGCAGGGCGCGGTCGTCCATACCCCATTCCGGGTGTGCTTTATAGAGCTGGCCTTCCAGTTTGAACTGAATGACCGCCATGGCCTTGTGCATCTGCGAGAGGTAGCGGCAGGTCTTTTCGTTGGGACTGCGCTCGGGGTCTTCGAGTTTCGGCATGAAGATGTTGCAGGCATCGGCGTCGGGATAGGTTTCCATGGCAAAGGTGGCAAGCGGCAGCATGTTGATGCCGTAGCCCTCTTCGAGCGTCTGCGTATTGGCGTAGCGCAGCGACACGCGCAGCACTCCGGCGATGCACGCCAGGTTGCCCGCAGCCGCACCCATCCACAAAATGTCGTGGTTGCCCCATTGCAAGTCCCAATGATGATAGCCCGAGAGCGTGTCGAGAATCAGATGCGCCCCTGTGCCGCGGTCGAAGATGTCGCCGAGGATATGCAGGCGGTCGATAGCGAGGCGCTGGATGAGCAGGCAAAGGGCTTCGACGAAGCCGGCGGCGCGTCCTGTGCCGATGATGGTCTGGATAATCACGCTCACATAGGCCTGCTTGTTGCGGTCGTCGGAACTCTCGTGCAGGAGTTCCTCGATAATGTAGGCAAACTCCTCGGGCAGGCTCTTGCGCACTTTTGAGCGCGTGTATTTCGACGATACGTTGCGGCACACGGCGATGAGTTGGTTGAGGGTTGTCTGATAGTAGTCCGACAGGTTTTTATCGGTCTGCCTCACGAGTTCGAGCTTCTGCTTGGGATAATAGATTAAGGTGCAGAGGTCTCTGATTTCCTGCTCTCGGAGCGTGTTGCCGAAGATGTCGCGCACCTTGCGCTTAATGTTTCCCGAGGCATTGCGCAGCACGTGCTGGAACGCTTCATTCTCACCGTGCAGGTCTGCCAGGAAATGCTCCGTGGGCTTCGGTAGGTGCAAGATGGCTTCGAGGTTGATAATCTCTGTGGTGACCGAGGAAATTGTGGGGAAGTCGCGGGCCAAGAGGCGCAGATAGCGCAGGTCGGCGGCGATGTCTTTTGAGGAAATATGTTTCTTGTTCATGGTTCGGAGTATATATACAGAACTATCTGTTATTTAATTTAACAGCAAAATTTAGTGCCCGAAGGCAAATTCGACATATTATCTTGCGCGGCGGGCGTATAAAATACGCCCTGTTGTCCATGTTGTCGTCTTATTAAGCGTATAATATGCCAACCTCGGAGTTGTCTTTTGTTGTCTATGTTGTCGTTTTTATTTGACGACAACTGGGACAACTTTTGACAACTTTTTTTTGCGTTGCCGTTTTTCATTATGACGACAACTATGACAACTTTTAGACAACTTGCAGTTGTCTTTCTGCGCGGCGGGGCTATTTGCTAATTCACCCCAACTCATATAGAAACAATATTCTATTATTTTCTATAGTTTTTTATTGCCGTTTCCTTACACCTGAATGCAGAGGCCCTCGTTGGCGGCCAGGGTGTCGGGGAACACGGCGCGGGCCTCATTGAGCAGCACGGTGCTGTCGGTATATCTCTTAGAATAATGGCCGATGAGCAACCGCTTCGCGCCGGCGGCTTTGGCCACTTCGGCTGCCTGCCGCGCGGTGGAGTGCTGCGTTTGCTCGGCGCGGGGCGCGAGTTCTTCGGAGAAAGTGGCCTCATGGTAGAGCAAATCCACGCTGCGCAACTGTTCCGCATTTTGCAGCAACTGGCACGTGTCGGAACAATAGGCGTAGGAGCGGGGAGGGTCGGCGGGCGTGACGAGCCGCTCGTTCGGATAAAAGTCGCCCTCCTCCGTAGTCCAACCCTCACCGGCTTTAATCGCCGCGATGCGCGTGGAAGGAATTTGCAGGAAGTCAACCATGTCGCGGCGGATATGCGGCAGCAAGGGCTTTTCGCGAAAGAGGAAACCGCAGCTCGGCATACGGTGGCGCAGGGGTATGGTGTGCACCGTCAGAGAGCGGTCTTCGTAAATGAGGCACGGCTGTTGGTACACCTCTTCTGGCAGAGGGTCGAAGATTACCTTGTAGGCCATTCCCTTGCAGCAGTAGTCAAGCACGGGTTTGAGCAAGGCTTCGAGGTCGCGGTGCGCATGTATGTGCATGTCGGCCGTGCGCCCGAGCATTCCGAAGGTGGAAATCAGTCCCGGAAGGCCGAAAAAGTGGTCGCCGTGCAGGTGCGAGATGAAGATGTGCCCAAGACTTTGGAATTTCAGGCGCATCTTGCGGAACTGATGCTGCGCACCCTCGCCGCAGTCTATCATAAACAGCTTTTCCCGCACGTTCACCACCTGCGCCGCCGGGAAATGCTGGATAGTGGGCACGGCACTGCCACAGCCGAGTATATTTACTTCAAATTTTTCCATAAAAATCATGATGTTTGCGCCGCGTGGGCAGTCCGAAAGATCATAACCACGCACATCGTAGGCAAACTTACGAAGTTTTTGCGGAAATTCATGATTATAAAGCCCCTTTTTCTGCTAAGAAAATGCTTTTTACCGGGCTGAAAAGCGTAATTCTCAAAAAACTTCGTACATTTGCAATGTTCCACAATACGGACTATTAATTATTAATATATGACGACAATGAAAAAGATTATTTTAGCCAGCATGGCAACGCTCGTTTTTTTCGCCACGAGCTGTGCAAAGAATGCCCCTAAGCAGGCAGAACCCGCCGAACAGGCAGCAGCCGTTGAAGCAAGTGGAGACAACTATAAGGTGGTGCCTATCTCCACAAGCATTCCCGGCACAAAGGTAATGGACGAAATAAAGAAGTTGTATGCCGGCAAGGTGGTGCTCGTAGATTTCTGGGCAACCTGGTGCGGTCCCTGCCGCCGCGCCATGACGCAGATTGATGAAATCAAGGGCGACTTGCAGGAAAAAGGCTGTGTGTTCCTTTACGTCACGGGCGAAAGCTCTCCGTTCGATACGTGGTCGGACATGATTAAAAACATAGACGGCGACCACATCCGCCTCACCGACGAGCAGTGGGGCGCACTCTGCCAAAGCCTCAATATCCCCGGCATACCGAGTTACCTGCTGCTCAACAAGGACGGCAGCACCGCATACGACAACCTCTCGGAAGGCGGTTATCCCGGCAGCGAAATATTGAAAAACAACATTGAAGTGGCTTTGACGAAATAAGCCCGCTCAAATTAAAACCAATCTTGCCGACACCCGGTGCAGAGCACGTCTCTGCGCCGGGTGTCTTGCTTTTTGTCCGAATTATCCGCTTTGCGCCTCGCGATTCTCTTATATGAGCGCAAAAATTATCACCAATCTAATTTTTACTTTCACGGAGCAATTTTTTCCTTTCTGCCTGATATTTTTTCCTTCCCTATAAGATATTTTTTGTTACAAAGTTTGTAACACGTATTACAAACTTTGTAACATGTGTTAGAAACTTTGTAACAAGCGTTACAAACTTTGTAATAGACTTTCTCTTATCAGATAGTGAAAATTTTCTTGCTGAGAGTAAAAAATATCTCTGAGGAAATAAAATCTGTCTGCCGTGTGCGCACAGATTGTCACGTGTGATAATGATAGGGCGTTGCTAAGAGAATTGCGGACTTGTGCCGGCCTGTGCCGCGGCAAATAAAAGCCTTCGTGTTCAACAGACGTTTTCTTGACATTTTCGGCTGCGCTCGGCTATATGAGCAAGCTCTATTGCACTCGCTTGCACGAAAATTGGCGGCGGCTCGGCATAGTCCGATCAAACAAGTTTGTCGGTCTCTGCGCTCGCCTTGTACAAACGTTCATATACATTCACCTTTGTACAAGGCGAGCGCAGAAGCCAAGTTTGCTTGGGCTATGCCGAAGCAGCCAAAGATGAATAGTTCTGAAAGGTTTACGCCCCAAACCATTCAGCGGCAAGCGGCTCAAAAACAATGCGTTTGGGGCGCGACTGAATGGTTGAAGGGTTTTTCGGGGTAAAAAAATGCGTATAGGGAAATTGTATCGACGCCGAGGAAGGCTAAACAAATGTTAGGCAGATGATCAAGGACAAGAAAGCGACTGAAAGGTAAAAATAAAACCGATTGGCTTTGGGCTTAACGCCCTTACACCCACGCGTCAAACTACCTTTCGGCATCGTCCGCTTTTTCTTCCTCCTCTTCTTCCTTATCGAATATCGGGTCGTAATATTGTTCTATCTCGGCCGCATGTTCTTCCAAGCGCCCCATAGTGTGGGCGATTACCGTCTCGTTAAGCAGTTTGCGGGAGCCGAGGCGCGTGCCTTTAAGGGCCAGCAAGTCGTGCTCAGTGAATAACATGTCCTTTTCGTGGCAGCGCACCATGTCATACATTTTTTCGTATGCCGTAAACCAGTCCCAATTTGCTGCCTTGGTATACCACGCCCACGCCTCCTCGTTATTTTCCGGCTGCAAGCAGTAACCATTATAATATATATCGCCCACCAGTTCAGCCGCAACTTGTGAACCAAGATTGGCGCACACTTTAAGTTCGTCGAGAAGTTCTTTTGCAAGCACCTCGGTCTTTTCATAATCCTCCAAGTTGTCAAAATCAAGCAGTTCCTGCCACGCGAACAAAGTGCGGCAGTCTACGTCTCCATGCTTCGCGCCCTCCCGCAAAACGGACAGATAGGTTTCCATATCGGTGAGGTGGCAGTTGTCGTCTAACTTGCCTTTTAGCAGTGCCAGGTTAAACCAAGCCTGCACCTCTCCATGTCTGACTGCTTGGGTAAAGAAATCCTCTGCCTCCTTTTTCCTTCCGAGTTCTTCGAGCGCAAGGGCACGATTATAGAGCCAAAGGGAGAAATAATATTTGAGATTGGAATCGCCGTGCAGCCAATCATCGGCTAATTTCTGGGCTGCATCGGGGTTCTTCTTAAAGATCACAGAACCAAAGCATAACTTTCTGAATTTCAAGTTAGCGGCATACTCGCTATTCTGGGCCAAAGCCTCTTCAAGCAGTTGGTCGAACAGTTCATGGTTCACCGTCCCCGCGTCGCCATAGCGCCAGGCCTCTGCAAGCGAGGCAGTGGCATCGGCTACGCCACCAGCCTGCGCCTTTTTGAAATAATCGATCGAGATAGTTGCCGAATCTTCGCACGGCTTTACCACAATATGATATCTTCCGTAAGCAAACTGCGCGTAAGAATTGCCATTGTTTGCAGCCCGTTCTATAAGGTCAAGCGACTGCTGCGAGAGTTTGAAAATGCAATGCCTCGTGTAGAACACGCGCAAGAAATAAATGCGTGCCGCCTCGCTTTTCGGACCGTCGTCGGCAAGGGCGTTTTCAATTATTTCGTTATAACCGCCGTTTTCCATAAGCCAGCAATAATCGGGGGCAATGCGCAATGAGAATATGTGCCGTTCCTTGTTTTCCGGCCCCAAAGACATATCGTCGTAGTAATGCTCCTCGCCGGGCGCAAGCACGAACACATGGCCATAGGTGTCGCAAAAGAGCAAATGATTGTCGTCGTAAACGGTCACATACGCTTTGCCGTTAAAGGAATAATCGCCGTCTTTACCTGCTTCTCTAATCTGCTTCTTAAACTCGCTGGCAAAAGGATTCGGGCTATTGTCACGGTAACGCACACTTTTATACGTTGTCTCCGCCCACTTCCACGGTTTGCCATGCAAAGCAGACAGGTCAGCAGGCGCAACAAAGACATCGCTCGCCCAAGTGCCGTCATTGCTCTTAACCCATTTTTCGTACCTCACAATGCATGGCACACAATGTCCCACGCGGTCGCAATGCACTACGCGCCCGCAACTATCGAACTCTGCTGTTGCCATCACTTCTTCATAAGTGCCGCGCACCCATCTCTGCCCTTCTTTTTCTTCCACCTCAAGGGTAATCAGGAAACCGCGCCCGTGGCGTTTGCCGTTGCTAAACTCACCGGCATAAAAGGTCGCGGCATCGAGAGCCATCATGCCGAGGCCATGCGGAAGCCCTGTTGCTTTGTCAATCTCTCCTTGATAACGTTTGCCGTCAGGCAACAAAATCCATTTATTAGGGTATAATATCATAGTCTTTTCGGTTAAATTACATCTCGTTTGCTCGTTATAAGTCTCCTTGCAAATATAGGCAACTTTATATATATAAACCACACTTTCTTAAATATAATGAGATTAATCCGCACAAAAAATCTCCCGCAACCGAATGGGTTGCGGGAGATTTTATTTAGATAAACTGTAAGCGTGCTGCTTACTTCTATGGGGTTGTTGCCAATACCGAGGAAGCCCATCATCTCAACGTGCGCGGGAACAGAAGAAGAACCGGCAAACTGAGCGTCGGAGTGTATGCGGCCGAGCGTATCGGTCATGCCGTAAGAAGCGGGACCGGCTTGCCATATTATCGGGGTGAAGGGTGCGACCCGTGCCACCGCCAGATAAATAGACGAGTGAACGGGCATATTGCTCGTTCACTCGTCTGCTAAAATTCTTTATTCTTTACACCCACGCATCGAATTTCCCATCGGCATCGTCCGCTTTTTCTTCCTCCTCTTCTTCATTATCGAATATCGGGTCGTAATATTGTTCTATCTCGGCCGCATGTTCTTCCAAGCGCCCCATAGTGTGGGCGATTACCGTCTCGTTAAGCAGTTGGCGGGAGCCGAGGCGCGTGCCTTTGAGGGCCAGCAAGTCGTGCTCAGTGAATAATATGTTCTTATCGTGGCAACGCACCATATCATACATTTTTTCGTATGCCGTAGAGCTGTCCCAATTTGCTGCCTTGGTATACCACGCCCACGCCTCCTCGTTATTTTTCGGCTGCAAGCAGTAACCATTATAATATATATCGCCCACCAGCTCAGCCGCAACTTTTGAACCAAGATTGGCGCACGCTTTAAGTTCGTCGAAAAGTTCTTTTGCCACCTCCTCGGTCTTTTCATAATCCTCCAAGTTGTCAAAGTCAAGCAGTGCCTGCCACGCGAGCAAAGTGCGGCAGTCTACGTCTCCATGCTTCGCGCCCTCCCGCAAAACGGACAGATAGGTTTCCATATCGGCGGGGTGGCAGTTGTCGTCTAACTTGCCTTTTATCACTGCCAAGTTATACCAAGCCTGCACCTCTCCATGTCTGACAGCGTGGGTAAAGAAACGCTCTGCGTCCTCTTTCCTTCCGAGTTCTTCTACCGCGAGGGCCCGGTTATAGAGCCAAAGTTCGAAATAATACTTGAGATTGGTATCGGTGTGCAGCCAAGCATAGGCTAATTTCTGGGCTGCATCGGGGTCCTTCTTAAATACCACAGAACCAAAGCATAACTTTCTGAATTTCAAGTTAGCGGCATACTCGCTATTCTGCGCCAACGCCTCTTCAAGCAGTTGGTCGTACAGTTCATGGTTCACCGTCCCCGCGTCGCCATAGCGCCAGGCCTCTGCGAGCGAGGCAGTAGCATCGGCTACGCCACCCGCCTGCGCTTTTTTGAAATAATCGACCGAGATAGTTGCCGAATCTTCGTACGGCTTTACCACAATATGATATCTTCCGTAAGCAAACTGCGCATAAGGATTGCCGCTGTTTGCAGCCCGTTCTATAAGGTCAAGCGACTGCGCCGAGAGCTTGAAAATGTAAGGTCGCGAGTAGAAAACACGCAGGAAATAAATGCGTGCCGCCTCGCTTTTCGGACCGCCGTCAGCGAGGGCGTTTTCAACTATCTCGTCATAACTGCCGTTTTCCATAAGCCAGCAATAATCAGGCTCGACAATGCGCAATGAGAATATGCGCCGTTCCTTGTTTTCCGGCCCAAAAGGCATCCCGTCGTAGTAATGCTCCTCGCCGGGCGCAAGCACGAACACATGGCCATAGCGGTCGCAAAAGAGCAAATGATTGCCGTCGTAAACAGTCACAAACGCTTTGCCGTTAAAGGAATAAGTGCCGTCTCGACCTGCTTCTCTTATCTGTTTCTTAAACTCGCTGGGGTCATTGCTCGGACTGTTGTCATAGTAGCGCACGATTTTATACGTTGTTTCCGCCCACTTCCACGGTTTGCCATGCAAAGCAGACTGATCGGCAGGCGCAAGAAAGACATCGCACGCCCAAGTGCCGTCATTGCTCTTAACCCATTCTTCGTGCCTCACAATGCATGGCTCACAATGTCCCACGGGGTCGCAATGCACTACGCGACCGCAACAATCGAACTCTGCTGTTGCCATCACTTCTTCATAAGTGCCGCTCACCCATCTCTTCCCTTCTTTTTCTTCCACCTTATGGGTAATCAGGAAACCGCGCCCGTGGCGTTTGCCGTTGCTAAACTCACCGGCATAAAAGGTCGCGGCATCGAGAGCCATCATGCCGAGGCCATGCGGCAGCCCTGTTGCTTTGTCAATCTCTCCTTGATAACGTTTGCCGTTAGGCAACAAAATCCATTCATTAGGGTATAATATCATAGTCTTTTCGGTTAAATTATATCTCGTTAGCTCGTTATAAGTCTCCTTTGCAAATATAGGCAAATTTATATATATACCACGCTTTCTTAAATATAATGAGATTAACCCGCACAAAAAATCTCCCGCAACCGAATGGGTTGCAGGAGATTTTATTTAGATAAGCTGTAAGCGTCTGCTGCTTACTTCTTGTTCAGTGAGAGGTCCACGTATCAAATATATTATCGTTTAATGCAAATTCTATATATATCCGATGACATAGACGAGGTAAGCCTGATAAATTTGAGTTCTGACATCAAAATTCAACACTTAATGATCCCCCCGAAAAATATCAATAGAGATACTTGCAATATTTGAAAAGTTTCGCCAAATTTGCGGAAACAAAATCACAAGCAGTAGCCTTAATGAGGTTCTGACTACTCGCTAATCTTAAAGTGGATTTATAAAACCTCCCTAAACACATACTTCTATGAAACATTCAAGGTTAAGTTTTATTTTCGTTTTCTTACTGTGCATTCTTGTATCCGCACCGTCCAAGTCGCAAAATGCCATTCCCGGCGACAATGTAATGCGTTATTACAAGGTGGCAGTGCCAGTTACGATGTCATCCGTTGAGGAAGACTTTTATGGCGATGAAGCCGCTGTAAAACTATTCTGGTCCGATGTGGAGGAATATCTCAACAAGATTTACGTTCCGTTGGGATTTTGTTTTACCGTGAACAGAGACAGCAGACTTTTGCTGTCTTCGTATAACCTTATAGATGAAAACTATATGAATGCTCCCAGTTACGGAACAGAACTTCTCAACGAACTTATCGGTCAGTCTTCGTACGATATAGGCATTTGGATTCTGCACCGTCCCGAGGATGGCAACAACAACGGCCTTTCTATACTGGACGGGGCATACAAGAAGGACAGCAAGGCATCTGGATATGCCGCCCCTGATCCATGGATTGTGGCGCATGAAATAGCACACATGTTTGGTGCCGGGCACACAGAGGATGCTTCGCTGATGGACGCAGAGGGAGATTTTCTCTCCCTGACTTCCATTATGGAGATACGCTCTTCATGTATCAGGAACAACTCTGCCTACTACAGCGACCAGGACAAGAACACCCTTGTCGGTTCAGATTTGGGAGGAAACTATGTGTACGGACAGAAGGTATCCAATACAGCACCTGCATTTGGAAGCAAAATGCCATATTCTGTCAGAATTCCCTTGGGAGCATGCCTTGCGTTGGATGTTCAGGCAGACGATACAGAGGATAACAGGATTTCTTACTCTACTGTCAGCAATGATTTTGCCCTGGTGTCTCCGACCTTTAGTTCCCGATTGGATTTCCGACCCCAATACGTGGCGGATATCTTTTATGACGGTTATTATTATATAGTAGACAAGACCGACATCCATACCAAGGAAGCGGGCAGTTATTCCATGACAGTCTCTATCAACGACATGCCCGACTCCGACATTCTTACGTGGCAGACTTTTATCGCTTCGCCTTTCTACAGCAATTACACCACACGCCAGATAGGCGTGGAAATTGTAGGAGGCGAACGCTTCTCGCTATCCCTCTCTCCAGACAGGCAGAACTATGCTCCTGGCGACAAGGTGCGTCTTTCATGGGGAGTAAATACCAGTTATTTTAATTCGGAAAGCAGACTGAGGATAACGCTCTCGACTGATTATGGAAAAACATTCAACTACATCCTTGCGGCCTCCGTTCCGGCCCTTGATGGCGAATGTGTGGTTGAGATGCCTGACTTGAAGATAGATAATCTTGACGTGGATTTTTCCACAGCAGTTCGTTCCGTGCGTGCAGGTATCATACGCATTGAGGAAATAGGCGGTGCGGCATACACGCTTTCGTGCCTTACGCCGGAGGGTGGCGGCGGCTTTCTTCTTTCCGGCAGTAATGTTCCAACGTCCATCTCCATTCCCGGTGCCGGCAAATCGTCGGCAGGTTGCATCTACGATGTCAGCGGACGGAAGGTTTCGGCAAAAAGTGCTTCGTCACTGCCTGGAGGTATTTATATATGCAATGGAAAGAGGGTTGTCGTGAAGTAATGTGCCCAAGTAAGATGTGGGTTATGGTAAACCTATGTGATAACCAATTTATAGACGCTACCAGAAGTCTATATAGACAAAAAAGAGGAAGGACACAAAAGTCTTTCCTCTTTATCTTAGAATAGTTTTGGAATCTCTCTGGATGCGAGAGAGAACGCCAATCTTGACTCTTTTCTTCTTAATCCAGAAACGACCTTCTTCGTCTGTTTCGAAGTGTTCTTTGCGGAGTGTCTTGATGTCTATGTATGCAAGACCTGTAAAACATCCAAAAAGAAAAGCGTCTCTGGTTCTCTCGAATCGCTTGATAGGAGTCTCAAAGTTAATAATCTTCTGTAGTTCGTTGTGATCGAGGAAGTCAATTTCAACAGGTTCACGCTCCACCTTATATATATTAAGAGGATTGAACTGTAAATAACCATTGGCTACTGCTATATTCATAAGCTGCTTCAAGAACTTTAAGTGCTTTGAGCATGAGTTCTGACGGTTGTTCTTCTCTGTCAGTAGAAAAGTGTGGAAACCTTGAATAAAACCAATCTTGACCTCGTGTAGATAAATATCGCTACGATGGTACTGCTTCTCCATGAACTCCTTGATGTATCGTCCTGTCAAATCATTGTCCTCATAGGTGTCTTTGGCAATCTTCTTTCCGATAAGAGGCTTGCGCATTGCCTGAAAATCGTTGAAGACCTGTATTAGTGTTTTCTGATTGACAGCATCTACATGGTCATTGACAGCTTCTTTTAGCAATGTCGGTGTGAGCATAAAACCTTTCTCCATCAGCTCAATCTCCTTCTGAAAGACCTTATTACGGAGTTGGTAAAGGTATTCGTTGATTAGTTTTGCCTTATCTGACGATCCTTTTACAAGCTGTTTCTTTGCATCCCACTCTGACACTTTGACTTTTTTGCCTGTGGAATAAGAGATTCGTTCACCATTTACTGCTATCCAAGCATCGATAGGAGAATCGCCATTTTTGTCCTTCCTTGTCTTTTTTAATAGGAAGTAAACAGTAGTACAATGTTTTTCCATTGTTTGTTGTTTGTTTGTGTAAGGCGTATCGCTCTAACCCACAACTGATTACTTGAAAATTGCAGCCACATCTCCAAAACAATCAAAAGTGGCTGCAAAGTGGCTGCAATTTCACTACAAAACAGGGAATTCTTGTACTTTTGCAACTCCAGAAAATGAAAGAAGGAAAACCGTCATTTGGTCTCATTAACACAACGACGGCAATCATATTCTAAGACCGTATAAACACAAAAATCTCCTGCAACCATTACGATTACAGGAGACTTCTTTTATGATGTAATTTACTGAAAGTCAGTTGTTACTTCTTGTTCAGTGCGAGGTCCACGTTAACGGCGCAAGCCACGGAGCAACCTACCATGGGGTTGTTGCCGATGCCGAGGAAGCCCATCATCTCAACGTGCGCGGGAACAGAAGAAGAACCGGCAAACTGAGCGTCAGAGTGCATGCGGCCAAGCGTGTCGGTCATACCGTAAGAAGCGGGACCAGCAGCCATGTTATCGGGGTGCAGGGTGCGACCCGTACCACCGCCGGATGCTACGCTGAAGTAGGGCTTGCCCTGAAGCACACGCTCCTTCTTGTAAGTACCTGCAACGGGGTGCTGGAAACGAGTGGGGTTGGTAGAGTTACCCGTGATGGATACGTCTACGTCTTCGTGCCACATGATGGCTACACCTTCGCGAACGTCGTCTGCGCCGTAGCAGTTAACGGCAGCGCGGGGACCGTTGCTGTAAGGAGTTTTCTTCACGATGTTGAGTTCGCCCGTGAAATAGTCGAACTTGGTCTGCACGTACGTGAAACCGTTGATGCGGCTGATAATCATGGCAGCGTCCTTGCCGAGACCGTTGAGGATGCAGCGCAGGGGCTTGTCGGCGGGTCTTGACTTGTTGGCCATCTGTGCAATCTTGATAGCGCCTTCGGCGGCTGCGAAGCTCTCGTGGCCGGCGAGGAAAGCGAAGCACTTAGTTTCGGGAGAGAGCAGGCGGGCTGCGAGCTTGCCGTGGCCGATACCTACCTTACGGTCGTCGGCTACGGAACCGGGAATGCAGAAAGCCTGCAGGCCCTCGCCGATGTATTCGGCAGCCTGAACAGCGTCTTTTGCCTTCTCTTTGAGTGCGATGGCAGTACCGACGACGTATGCCCATTTAGCATTTTCAAAGCAAATCATCTGTGTTTCTTCACAGGTCTGATAAGGATCGAGGCCTGCGGCTTCGCAGATTTCGTTGGCTTCTTCGATAGAAGCGATGCCGTGTGCGTTAAGACAAGCGAGAATCTGCTTGATACGACGGTCTTGTGACTCAAATTTTACTTCTCTAATCATAATTGCAGTCCTCCTTAATTAGTCTTTACGTGGGTCGATTGATTTAACTGCGCCGTCCTCTTCCTTGGTACGGCCGTAGGTGCCGGTAACGCTCTTGAGGGCTTCGTCGGCGGGTACGCCTTTCTTGACGGCATCCATGAACTTGCCCATGTGAACGAACTCGTAGCCGCAAACCTGGTCGTCCTTGTCGAGATACATCTTGGTGATGTAGCCTTCGGTGAGCTGGAGGTAGCGGGTGCCTTTAACCTTCGTGCCGTAGAGCGTGCCGCACTGCGAAACGAGGCCTTTGCCGAGGTCTTCGAGACCTGCGCCGATCACGAGGCCGCCTTCGGAGAATGCGCTCTGCGTGCGTCCGTAAACGATTTGCAGGAAGAGTTCGCGCATAGCCGTGTTGATGGCGTCGCAAACGAGGTCGGTGTTGAGGGCTTCGAGAATGGTCTTGCCGGGAAGGATTTCGCTGGCCATGGCGGCGGAGTGGGTCATACCCGAGCAGCCGATGGTTTCAACGAGGCATTCTTCGATAACGCCTTCCTTAACATTGAGCGTGAGCTTGCACGCGCCCTGCTGGGGTGCGCACCAACCCACACCGTGTGTCAGGCCGGAGATGTCCTTGATTTCTTTGGCTTGCACCCACTTGCCCTCTTCGGGAATGGGAGCGGGACCATGATTGGGGCCTTTGGCCACGCAACACATGTTCTTTACTTCGTGTGAGTATTCCATGTCTTTTATAATTATAAAATAAGGGTTTTGCTTTTGCAAAATTAGCGGTATCGGCAAAATCTGCCAAACTTTTATATTGCTTTTTTGCGCAGATAAGCGCGTTTTTTGTGCTTTTGCTTAGCAGATAGGCGCGTGCAATGCCTGAGGTGCTACATGCTGCCGGTTGGCAACTGGAACTGGCGGAGGCCGAAGAGGGGCAAGGCGGCCATGAACTGCTCCATGGCTTGCGCCGAAAGTTCTTCGAATTTCTCGAAATCCGTTTCGCGGAAATAAAACCATATTTCCACAGGTACGCCGCGCCCGGACTCCAAATTTGAAATGCGCGTGAGTATCCAGTCGTTCGTATTCACGTCTTTGCGGTTGTGCAACGTCTGTTCCACGTAGTGGCGGAACAGCGTGAGGTTCACCATGTTGCCTCCCTTGCGCTCGTTGGAGGTGAGATAAGGCAGGAACTTCTTGTCGGCGAGTTCCTGCTTGGTGAGCAGGCGTACGGTGTTGGCATCGATGTAGAGCGTCTTCTTGAAACGGCGGCTGCCGAGGTTTTGCATCGTGTCCCAGTTCTTGAAGCAGTCGCTCACGAGCGTGTAAGGCGGCACGGTGGAGACGGATTTGTCGAAATTGCGCACTTTGACCGTGGTGAGCGATATTTCTTCCACGGTGCCGTCGATGCCGAGCTTTTCAATCGTCACCCAGTCGCCCACTTTGAGCATTCGGTTGGCAGAGAGCTGTATGCCTGATACAAGTCCGAGGATTGTGTCTTTGAAAACGAGCATAAGCACCGTGGCGGCTGCGCCGAGGCTTACCAATACAGTGAGCGGGTTGCGCCCGAAGGCGAGGGCTATGGCCGTGATGCCGCAAAGGCAGTAAATGATAACACGGGCAAACTGGAGAATGCCGAGCAGGTGGTGCTTTTGCATAAGTTCCTCGGCCACGCGCCCGAGGTTTTTTACAAACGTCGTGAGCAGCCACATCACGGTGAGCGTGATGAAGACGGAGGTGCCGCGGTCGAAAAAGACGTAGAGCGTGGAAGTAGTCGCTCTGCCCGCCGTGGTGAAACAAAGGGGGAAGAGATTATAGAAGATTACGCCGGGCACGATGTTGCACATCGCTCGCAACATTGTGGGCGAAAGGATATAGTCGTCCCAATGCACCTTCGTCTTTTTTACTAACTTGCCGATGGGCGGCGCGACGACGTGGTGCAACACGAGCCCCACAATCCACGATAGCAGGCAGACGGACAGCAGCGTGGCGGCAAAGGCTAAGCGCAGCGATGCCGCGAGGCTGAGGCCGTGGGCGAAGAGAAATTCAAATACGCTGTCGTAGATTGTGGAAATCATGGGTTAGTAAACGAGTAGACAAGTAAACGAGTAGACAAGTAGACGAGTAGGCAAGTCTATCAATTTGCCGAAACAAACTCGTCGAGGAAGCGCACGTCGTTTTCAGAGAAGAGGCGCAGGTCTTTCACCTGGTACTTCAGGTTCGTGATGCGCTCCACGCCCATACCGAAGGCGTAGCCCTTGTATTTCTTGCTGTCGATGCCATTTGCCTCGAGCACGTTGGGGTCTACCATGCCGCAGCCGAGGATTTCCACCCAACCCGTCTGCTTGCAGAAGGCGCAGCCCGTGCCGCCGCAGATGTTGCAGGAGATGTCCATTTCTGCAGAGGGTTCGGTAAAGGGGAAGTATGAGGGGCGCAGGCGGATTTTGGTGTCGGGGCCGAACATTTCGCGGGCGAAGGTGAGGAGCACCTGCTTGAGATCGGTGAACGATACGTCTTCGTCGATATAAAGTCCTTCCACCTGATGGAAGAAGCAGTGCGCGCGTGCCGAGATTGCCTCGTTGCGGTACACGCGGCCCGGGCAAATCACGCGGATAGGCGGCTGCGTGTGCTCCATCACGCGGCTCTGCACGCTGCTCGTATGGGTGCGCAGCACGATGTCGGGATGCTGCTCCACGAAGAACGTATCCTGCATATCGCGAGCCGGGTGGTCTTCGGCGAAGTTCATGGATGAGAACACGTGCCAATCGTCTTCCACCTCCGGCCCATCGGCCATAGAAAAGCCGAGACGCGAGAAGATGTCGATAATCTCGTTCTTCACGATTGAAAGCGGGTGGCGCGTGCCGAGCTGAATGGGGTAAGGCGTGCGCGTGAGGTCGAGGTCGTCGTGGGAGTCCTCTTTCGTGGCGAGCGACTGGCGCAGGTTGTTGAGTTTGTCTTGGAGGGCAGTTTTGAGGGCGTTGATTTTCTGTCCCGTCTCGCGCTTCTGCTCTGCCGGCACGTTGCGGAAGTCGGCCATGAGGTCGTTGAGCAGGCCTTTCTTTCCTAAGTATTTGATACGCAGTGCTTCAAGTTCTTTTTCGTCGGCTGCAGCGAGGCTTTCCACCTCAGTGAGCAGGGCATTGATTCTTTCTGTCATGGTGTTCTATATATATAATATGTAAGGCAAAGCCTCAAAAACAAGCGCAAAGTTAAATATTTCTTTGCAAATACCTATTTTCTTACGTGGAAAAGCGTTATTTTTGCCGCGTTTTACAGAAGACGATAAAGATGAAATGGTTTTTGTTTTTAATGATGGCGTGCGCCCTGTTTTCTTTTTCGTGCACGCGCAAGGGGCAGCAGCCTGCCGAAGAAACGCTTGCCGACAGCGTGATTGCCGACACGGTCGAGGCGGAACCCGAGACCGACTCCGTAACGGTGGCGCCCTCTAAAAAGGCCGACGGGCTATTCGATGATTTCATCTTTGTCTTTATGAAGAATAAGGCGTTCCAGAAAGAGCGCATCAAGTTTCCGCTTAATATTGTGAAACAAGGTGTTGCGTCTTCTGTAATGGAGAAAGACTGGAAGTTTGACCCGCTCTATTCTCGCCACGAGACTTACACGATTATTTTCGACAGCGAACGCTCGCTCAACGACCCTAAGCGCACCGATTTGGAGCACGTGGTCGTGGAGTGGGTCTATCTCACGCAGCACACCGTCAAGCAATATATCTTCGATAAAGAGCAGGGGCAATGGCGGCTTACCGAAATCAATTCGCATCGCTTTGACAAAAACGAAAACAGCGATTTCTATCATTTCTACGCCCGCTTCGCGAATGATGAGGAATATCAGAGCGAACATATTGAAAACCCCTTTGCCTTCAAGACCTACGACTACGATAATTTCGAAGACATAGAAGGCCTGCTCGACGTGGAGCAATGGCCCGACTATCGCCCGGACCTGCCCACCGAAGTTATGACAAACATCAATTACGGACAGAGTTACCGCTCCTCCACCAAGCGCATTCTCATGCTTTGCAGCCCCTCCGGCGGCATGGGTTGCAACCTCACGTTTGAGAAGAAGGACGGAGAGTGGCTGCTCACGAAACTTGAAAATTGATTCTCCCTGTCTACTCGTCTACTCGTTTACTTGTTTACTCGTTTACTCGAAAATGATTACCCGAACCCCAGACTTTTCCCTGCTTCATCATAACACGTTTGGCATCGACGCCCGTTGCCGCGAGTTTGTGGAGTACGATACGGAGGATGACCTCCTTGCCCTCTTGCCCGAGTTGCGCGGCACAAAATATTTCCACATCGGCGGCGGCAGCAACCTTGTGTTTGTGGGCGACTATGACGGCCTTGTGCTCCATTCCCGCATCAAAGGCTTCTCGCCGCTCGCTCCCGCCGCCGACGGCAGCCTGCGCCTGAGCATCGGAGCGGGCGAGGTGTGGGACGAGGCGGTGGACTATCTCGTAGAGCACGGATATTACGGCGCGGAAAACCTTTCGTACATTCCCGGCGAAATGGGTGCGGCGGCGGTACAGAACATTGGCGCGTACGGATCAGAGGTTGCCGACATTATCGAGCGCGTGGAAACGCTGCGTATTAGCGATGGCGCGCGAATAGTGTTCCTTAAAGAGCAATGCGCCTACGGCTATCGCCAAAGCATCTTCAAGGGTGCGGCTCGGGGGCAATATGTCGTGACTCGCGTCACGCTGCGCCTGCAGCCCTCGTTCACACCGAGCATCGGCTACGGCGCAATAGGGCGCGAAGTGGAGCGGCGCGGCTATGATCTGGCTACGCTCACCGCCCGCGAGCTACGCAATATTATAATAGAGATCCGCCGCAGCAAGTTGCCCGAGCCTTCCGAAATAGGAAGCGCTGGCTCTTTCTTCATGAATCCCGTGGTGCCGCGCCAGCAGTTCGAGGCTTTGCAGCAGCAATATCCCGACATGCCGCACTACGATGCGCCCGGCGGCGTCAAGATTCCTGCCGGCTGGATGATAGAGCAATGCGGCTGGAAAGGGCGCACCGTGGGGCGCGTCGGTGTTTACGACAAACAGGCACTGGTGCTGATTAACGCCGGCGGCGCAACGGGGCGCGAGGTCTTCAACCTTGCCCAAACCATCGCCGCCGACGTGCAGGCAAAGTTTGGAATAGAGATTACGCCCGAGGCAAACTTTGTGGAGTGAGATAGATGCAAAAGCAGAGGAAAAATCATTATTAACGCCACCACCATGCTCAAACTTACGATATTAGGCAGCGGCACAAGTTGCGGCATTCCCGTTATAGGCTGCGACTGCCCCGTATGCACCAGCACCGACCCGCGCGACAAGCGGCTGCGCACCTCGGCATTAATAGAAACCGGCGAGGGCGGCACAATTCTCATCGACTGCGGCCCCGACTTTCGCGAGCAGATGCTGCGCCTCCCCCGCGCCGTGCGCCCCGATGCCGTGCTCCTCACGCATAAGCATTACGACCACGTGGGCGGCATCGACGACCTGCGCCCCTTCGGCTGGCCCGATGCCGTGCAAATCTATGCCGACGGCGATTGCACCGACGACATCAAGCGGCGCATACCATATAGTTTTGTGGAAAACAAATATCCCGGCGTCCCCAACCTCGAACTGCACACGCTACTCCCCTTGCAGCCCTGCCGCATTGCGGGTACGGAGGTGCTGCCCCTGCCCGTGATGCACGGCAAATTGCCCATACTCGGTTTCCGCATCGGCCCACTGGTGTATATCACGGACATCTCCGCCCTACCGCCCGAAGCAGTGCCTTATGCCAGCGGTGCGAGCGTCCTCGTGCTCGGTGCCTTGCGACACAAGCCGCACCATAGCCACGAAACCGTGGAGGAGGCCTGCGCCCTTGCCCAACGTTTGCAGGCGCGTGAAACCTATCTCATACATATGTGCCACGATATGGAATGCCACGCCGAGGCGGAGCGCAGCCTCCCCGCGCACATTCATCTCGCTTTCGACGGGCTGGAATTGGTAGTTGAGGAATAAACTTTGATTTATAAAAATTCAAAACTCTTACACACTTTTTCGGATTTGGCGCAACGGGAATAAATCGCTAAATTTGCCTTGCAAGCAGGAAGAGCGGCGCACTCCGTTCTTCCTGCTTTTGTTTTACCCGCAACTATCAGCAAGCTCGTAAAAATTTTAAGCAAGCCCGTAAAAATTATCTCCGAGATAGTGAGAATTATCTTATAAGATAGTTTCCTCGCTCTTATAAGATAGTTGATGCGCGCTTACAAAATCGTTTTTCTTTTCCGCCTCCAAATTTTTCGCAAGTCCGTCGGTGTTATATTTTCCTAAACTTTCAAAATTTCCGAGAAGGTGGAAGCGTAAAAAATGCAAACGGGAAAATCACGCTCTGCGCAGAAAAAGATGAAGCGTTTACAAACTTTTGCAAATGCGCCCCGTCCTCGCGCAGCGGATTTCCCTGAGCGGTTTCAACGCCTCGCCTCTTGCTGCTTTTTCAGAAATCCGTGGGCGGGGAGTCGAAATTCCGGCGGCGTTATTTGCAGGTTTTCGGCTGAGCTCGGCTACTTTGATAATGTCGCCCCACTTTATACAGCCACAAAACTAAGGCAAAACTTGGCGTTTCTGCTAAGAAAATAGTAAATTTGCAGCCCGTAAAGTATTATCATCTTAAATTAAATTAGTATCGTGGCTGAAACTAAGTACATCTTCGTTACGGGGGGCGTCGCTTCCTCGCTCGGTAAAGGAATTATCTCATCGTCTATCGGCAAACTGCTGCAAGCCAGAGGTTTCAACATTACCATTCAAAAGTTCGACCCCTATATCAATATCGACCCGGGGACGCTTAACCCTTACGAGCACGGCGAGTGCTACGTTACCGACGACGGGCAGGAAACCGACCTCGACCTCGGTCACTACGAACGCTTTACGGGCATTCAGACTACGCGCAACAACAACGTCACAACGGGGCGCATCTACCAAAGCGTCATCGAGAAAGAACGCCGCGGCGACTACCTCGGCAAGACCATTCAGGTGATCCCCCACATCACCGACGAGATCAAGCGCGATATGCTCTATCTCGGCAAGAAAAACCACTACGACTTTGTGATTACGGAAATCGGCGGCACGGTGGGCGACATCGAAAGCCTGCCCTTCCTCGAGGCCATTCGCCAGCTTAAATGGGAACTGGGCAGAAATGCCGTGTGCGTACACCTCACTTACGTGCCCTACCTCTCAGCCGCCGGCGAACTGAAAACGAAGCCCACGCAGCACTCCGTCAAGGAGTTGCAAAGCCTCGGTATTCAGCCCGACATCCTCGTGCTCCGCACCGAGCACGAACTCTCTGCCGGCCTGCGCAAGAAGGTGGCAAACTTTTGCAACGTGTCGCCCGACGCAGTGGTGCAGAGCATCGACCAGCCCACGATTTACGAGGTGCCCCTCCGCATGCAGGAGCAGGAGCTGGACGTAACGATTTTGCGCAAGCTCGACATGCCCGTAGGCGAAACGCCGGGGCTGGGCCCGTGGCGCAACTTCCTTGACCGCCGCCACAAGGCCACGAAGGTCATCAACATCGGCCTCGTGGGCAAGTACGACTTGCAGGACGCTTACAAGAGTATCCTCGAGTCGCTCTCGCAGGCAGGCACTTACAACGACCGCAAGGTGAAGTGCCATTTCATCAACAGCGAGCACCTCACCGCCGAAAACGTGGCCGACGAGATTAAGGCAATGGACGGCATCGTGGTGTGCCCGGGCTTCGGACAGCGCGGTATCGAGGGCAAGCTCATCGCCGCCCGCTATTGCCGCGAGCACGACGTGCCTACCTTCGGCATCTGCCTCGGCATGCAGATGATGGTCATCGAGTTCGGTCGCAACGTGCTCGGCTTTGCCGATGCCAACAGCGTGGAGATGGATTCCAAGACCACCCACAACGTGATCGATATCATGGAGGACCAGAAGAACATCACGAACATGGGCGGCACGATGCGCCTCGGCGGTTACGAATGTGCCCTGAAAGAGGGAAGCCGCGTGCGCGAAATCTATGGCAAGGACGTCATTCGCGAACGCCACCGCCACCGCTACGAGTTCAACAACGACTACCGCGCCCAGTACGAGCAGGCTGGCATGCAGTGCGTCGGCACTAATCCAGACACGGAACTCGTGGAAATCGTGGAAATCCCCAACCTGCGCTGGTATATCGGCACCCAGTTCCACCCCGAATATTCCAGCACCGTGCTCCACCCGCATCCCCTCTTCCTCGACTTCGTCAAGGCGGCGATTGCGGCGCATAAGGATAATGAGAAATAAATAATCAACGTGTAAATACTGCCCGGAAGGCAGTACAGAACGCAGCGATAGTTACCGAGGACTTCGTCGTCGGGCACTAAAAGATGCGCTTATGTAGTGCCTTCCAGGCACGTTGTTTTCTTAGTAAAATATATAATGGATAAAAACACTATTATCGGGCTTGTGCTGATGGCGGCCGTGCTCATCGGTTTCAGTTACTACAACACGCAGCAGCAGCCCGTGCAGCAACCCGCGCAAGAACAAACAGCAGAACCCAAGCAAACGGCAACGCCCACGCCCGCCACGGCAGCGGCGGCCATGCTGCCCGACAGCACCGACCGCTTCTACACGGCAGACCAAAAGCCTGAATACATCACGCTCCGCAACAACAAGGTGAGCGTGAAGATTTCCACAAAGGGCGCCACCGTTGCAGAGGTGAAACTCAACGAATACAAAAGCTACAGCGACTTTGCAGAAGGCAAGGAAAACCCGCTCTTGCTCTACTCCGAGAAAGATGCCGGCCTCGACCTCGTGCTCGAAACAAAAGAGCGCAATATGCGCCTCGCCGATTATTGCTTTACACCCGAGAACGTGACCGACTCCACCGTCACGCTCACGCTGGCCTCGAAGGATAACGCGCAGCGCATCAACCTCGTGTACAAGCTCTTGACCGACAACTACCTGCTCAACTGCTCGCTGCACACTTCCGGCATGGGCAATCTGTGTAAGGCAGGCGGCGCACCGCTTTACATGGCCTGGCACGACCGCGTGGCACGCCACGAAAAGGGTTTCTATTTTGAAAACATGTATTCCACGCTCACCTACAAAACTACCGACGACGACGTGGAAAAGCTCTCCGAGCAGCAAACCGAGGAAGAAAGCGTGACGGCGGGCGTCAACTGGATTGCTTTCAAAAACCAGTATTTCAGTTCCGTGCTCATCGCAGCCGCGCCGATGAAGAATGTGGAGGTCAAAAGCGAGCAGCTCGACGAGAAGTCGGGCTACCTGAAAGCCTACAACGCGCAGATGGAAACGACCGTAGACCCCACGGGCGAAAAGGCCACGGACTTCCAATATTATTTCGGTCCGAACAACTATCGCCTCTTGCAGTCGATGGACGACTTCCGCATCACGGCGGAAGAGTATGAGTTGCAAGACCTCGTGTATCTCGGCTGGCCGCTCTTCAAATGGATCAACCGCTATTTCACGCTCTATGTCTTCGATTTCTTCACCCGCATGAACCTGCCCATGGGCATCGTGCTCCTGCTCATCACGCTCCTCCTGCGCGTCATCGTGTACGCCCCCACCCGCAAGAGCTATATGAGCAGCGCCAAGATGCGCGTGCTGAAACCGAAAGTCGACGAAATCAGCAAGAAATACCCCAAGCAGGAAGACGCCATGAAGCGCCAGCAAGAAATCATGACGCTCTACTCGCAGTACGGCGTTAGCCCCATGGGCGGCTGCCTGCCGATGCTCATTCAGATGCCTATCTGGATTGCGATGTTCAACTTTGTGCCGAATGCCATTGAGTTGCGTCAGCAGAGTTTCCTGTGGGCAGACGACCTCAGCACCTACGACGACCTCATTTCCTGGAACTTCGAGATTTGGGGCCTGGGCAACCACCTCAGCCTCTTCTGCCTCCTCTTCTGTGCCTGCAACCTGCTGTACAGTTATCTGATGATGCGCCAGCAGAAAGAGACCATGTCGGGCGAACAGGCGCAGCAGATGAAGCTCATGCAGTGGATGATGATGCTCATGCCCTTGTTCTTCTTCTTCATGTTCAACAAGTACTCGGCCGGCCTTAATTACTACTATTTCATCTCGCTCCTCTTCTCCGCGCTCACCATGTGGTATCTGCGCAAGACGACCGACGACGCCAAGCTCCTCGCTAAGCTCGAAGAGAACTATAAGGCCAATAAGAACAATCCCAACAAGAAACCCACCGGCCTCGCCGCACGCCTTGAAGCCCTGCAAAAGCAGCAGCAGGAAATGCTTGAGCAGCAGCGCAAAAGGAACGGGAGATAACGAGCGCAAAATCATACACACCATGCACTTCCTTAAACTTTTTATGGCACTCACAATAGCTGGCCTCGCCGCGAACGCCGCTGCGCAAACGGCGGACGAACCGATTATCGGCAAGCAGCAGCCCGCCGAAGGCACGGAGTTGATGACTCCCGAGAACCTTTGGGCAATGGGGCGCATAGGCGGCGTGGAGCAGTCGCCCGACGGCAAGGCGCTGGCCTACACCGTGACCTATTACAGCGTGAAGCAAAACCGCAGCCGCACTACCATTCACTTGCTCGACACGGAGACCCGCGCCGACAAACTGCTCACCGTGGGCGCAGGCAGCGAGAGCAGCCCCGCCTTCATTAAGAACGGCACGCGAATCGCCTATCTCGCCGCCGCCGACGGCAAGAGCCAGCTCTGGGAAATGAACCTTGACGGCAGCGGCCGCCGGCAGATATCCTTTTGCGAAACGGACGTGATAGATTTCCTCTTTTCGCCCGACGGCAAGAAGGTGATCCTTATCCACGAAGTGCCGCAGCACACCGCCATTCAGCAAAACGACGAAGATCTGCCCAAAGCAACGGGTATGGTGGCCAACGACCTGATGTATAAGCACTGGGACACGTATGTCACCTCCGCGCCGCATCCCTTCGTGGCGGCGTTCGACGGCGAGCGGGTGGGGCAGGAGCAGGATTTGCTCGAGGGCGAGCCCTTCGAGTGCCCTATGATGCCTTTCGGCGGCATAGAGCAGCTGGCGTGGAGCCCCGACTCGAAAACCATTGCCTATACCTGCCGCAAAAAGACAGGGCGCGACTATGCCATCAGCACCGACAGCGACATATTTATATATAATACAGCCGATGGCACAACCCGCAACGTCTGCAAGCCCGAGGGTTGGAAAGCCCCAGCCTGCGACCCGCTGCGCAGCCTCGAGCAGCAAGAGGTGAACAATCAGAAAGACGCGCTCGTGGGCTACGACCAAAACCCGCAGTTCTCGCCCGACGGCCGCTACCTCTCTTGGCTCAGCATGGAGCGCGACGGATATGAGAGCGACCGCACGCGGCTCTGCGTCATGGAACTCGCCACGGGCAAGAAGCAATTCGTGACAGAGGCGTTCCAGAGCGGCGTGAACGAATTTTGCTGGGACGCCAAGTCTGCGAAGATTTACTTCACCGGCGTGTGGCACGGGCGCACCAATATCTACATGACCGACCTCAAAGGCAATGTAAAGCTGCTCACCGACGACGTGTGCGACTACACCCTCGTGGGCATCGCGCCGAACGGCAAGCAACTCATTGCCAAGCGCCACAGCATGAGCAGTGCGGACGAAATCTATGCCGTAGCCCTCGGCAAAAAGGTAGAGGCTGAGGCTTTGACCAAGGAGAACGAGGCGTTTTACCGCCAACTTGCCTTCGGTGAGGTGAAGGAACGCTGGGTGGAGACCGTGGACGGGCAAAAGGAACTTTGCTGGGTGGTATATCCCCCCAAGTTCGACCCCGCTAAGAAATACCCCGTGCTCCTCTTCTGCGAGGGCGGCCCGCAGTCGCCCGTCAGCCAGTTCTGGAGCTACCGTTGGAATTTCCAAATCATGGCGGCCAACGGCTACATCGTGATAGCCCCGAACCGCCGCGGCCTGCCCGGCTTCGGCATGGAATGGCTCGAAGAAATCAGCGGCGACTACAACGGCCTTTGCATGAAGGACTATCTTTCCGCCATCGACGACATCGCCACCGAACCCTACGTAGACCGGGAACGCCTCGGAGCAGTGGGCGCAAGCTTCGGCGGTTACAGCGTTTACTGGCTCGCCGGACACCACGACAAGCGCTTCAAATGCTTCATCGCGCACGACGGCATCTTCAACACGGAACAGCAGTACGTAGAAACAGAAGAGCTTTGGTTCCCCAATTGGGACTTGCGCAATGCGCCCTGGATACGCGACCGCGAAGGCCGCCAGCGCAGCTGGTTCGAGGATTCCCCGCATCGCTCCGTAGATAAATGGGACACGCCTATTCTTTGCATACACGGGCAAAAGGATTTCCGCATCGAGTACACGCAGGCCGAAAGCGCGTTTACGGCAGCCCGCCTGCGTGGCGTACCGGCTCAGTTGCTGCTTTTCCCCGACGAGAACCACTGGGTGCTCAAGCCGCAGAACGGCGTGCTTTGGCAGCGCACTTTCTTTCGCTGGCTGGACAAATGGCTGAAATAGGCGCAAATGCTCTAAGGTCTCACGGGTAGGGGCGTTTTGCAAAACGCCCGGAATTTAATCGCATGATTGATTAAGCCATTCGGAGAACTCGGCGGGCGTTTTGCAAAACGCCCCTACTTTTCGCAATCACTATATCAATATATAATAATAAAACAATGACAGAATTAATCCAAAGAAAACTCAACGACAGTGCCGCCGCGCGTTGGACGGCTCTTGTCCTTGTAGCCTCAATGATGTTTTTCGGCTACATGTTCGTCGACATGATGTCGCCCTTACAGTCGCTCGTAGAGAACCAATACGGCTGGACGCCCGATGTGTTCGGCACGTATGCAGCGAGCGAGTACATTGTCAACGTGTTCGGCTTTCTCATCGTGGCTGGCATTATCCTCGACAAGTGCGGCATCCGTTTCACCGGCGAGCTGTCCGCTTCGATGATGTTCATCGGCGCGTGCATCAAGTATTATGCCATTAGCGAGGCGTTCAAAGGCACGGGGTTGGAAGCATGGCTCGGTTCTTGGTGGGTGAGTATGCCCGCCAGTGCAAAACTTGCAGCCTTCGGCTTCATGATTTTCGGTTGCGGCTGCGAAATGGCAGGCACCACCGTGTCGAAAGCCATAGCAAAATGGTTCAAAGGCAAGGAAATGGCCCTCGCTATGGGCCTGGAAATGGCCATTGCCCGCGTCGGCGTGTTCGCCATCTTCTCCATTTCGCCCATTATCGCCGAGAAGTTCGGCTCGGTGTCCGCTTCCGTAGGTTTTTGCACTGCCCTGCTCTTCATCGGACTGATAACGTACAGCGTGTTCTGCATCATGGACCGCAAGCTCGACAAGCAGGTCGGAGCAGGCGAGGCCGGCGAGAATGAAGAAGAGTTTAAGGCCTCCGATTTGAAGAACATCCTCACCAGCCGCATCTTCTGGGTGGTGGCTTTGCTCTGCGTGCTCTATTATTCCGCCATTTTCCCCTTCCAGCGCTACGGCGCAAACATGCTGCAATGCAACCTTGAAGGCATTTCCGACATCGAGGCCTCCAACATCTTCCGCTGGTTCCCCATCGGCGCGGCAGTAATCACGCCGTTCCTCGGCTCGTTCCTCGACCACAAAGGAAAGGGCGCTACGATGCTCATGTGCGGTGCGCTTCTGCTCATTGCCTGCCACCTCGTGTTTGCCTTCGTGCTGCCTGCAACGCACAGCCACCTCATTGCCTACTCCACCATCGTGCTGCTCGGCATCTCGTTCGCCCTCGTGCCCGCTGCCCTCTGGCCCAGCGTGCCCAAAATCATCGACGAAAAGGTGCTCGGCAGCGCGTACTGCCTCATCTTCTGGGTGCAGAACATCGGTCTTTGCTTCGTGCCCGTGCTGATTGGCAGCGTGCTCAACTCTGCCAACGCCGACAACCCGGCAGTGCTTGCCGCCAAGGCATCAGGTGCAGAGTTCATACCTTACAACTACACCTTGCCGCTTGTGATTTTCGCCTGCTTCGGCGTGGCAGCCCTGCTCCTTGCCGTTTACCTGAAACTTATCGACAAGAAAAACGGTTACGGCTTGGAAGAACCCAACATCAAGGAATAAGCAAGCATACACAATATTATATATATAGGTGGCGGAGCGCGTGCGTTTCGCCACCTATTCTATTTTACTGCCCCTTCTTAACGTGCAAACAGGCTTCTTGATAGGCAAAATTAGCGATAAAAAGAAATAAAGAACGTTTATAGAGATTATTTGTCGCATTGTCATAGCAGATAAATCGCTAATTTTGCATGTCAATAAGAAATAAACTACTATGGACGGCATTTTAGAACAAAAAGACAAGAAGGGTGCCCTTGTTGGTGAGGACAACGAACTTTTAGGCTACGCCGATGACGAAGTCTTTGCAGTCGATAACTTTAAGGACATTCCCCACACCAGCATTCAGCACATTCACCCAATAGTGGTGGTGATTTGCAAAAGCGGCAAATTACAAGTAGTTATCGATGGAAAAGAATATCGCCTTGAGCCCAACGATGCCATCGTGCTGCTGCCGCACACTGTGACCGACAGTTTCATGGCCTCGCCCGATGTAAGTGTCAGTGCCTTCGGTTTCACGAGTGCACCGCTTGAGCGTTCTATCCATAAAGGCAAGGACCTTGTGGACTGCATGCTTTATATCCGTTCGCATCCCGTTACAAAGCTTTCCGATGAAGACGTGGAGTTGTTTGAGGCTTATTTCAGCCTTTTGAAATTAAAGCTGCAACAGCCGAGGCGCATCTATCATCAAGAAACGATGCGCAGTTTCCTGCGCAGTTGCTTCTTTGAACTTTTCTCCATCATCAATCGCAACAGCCGCTTCCAGCCCTCAGGCGGAATGATTACGCAGTCCGACCTATTGTTCCGCCGTTTCCTATCGCTTTTGCAGGAGAACGGAGGCCACGACCGCTCGGTAGTTTACTATGCCCAGAAGCTGTGCGTCACGCCGAAATATCTTTCTTCGGCAGTCAAGGCAGCCAGCGGCAGAACCGCGCTTGTATGGATTCACGAGTTTTCTATTGAATGTATCAAGCGCAGCTTGCGCTATACCACGCGCACCATTAAGGAAATAGCCGAAGAATTTAATTTCCCCAACGCTTCTTTCTTTGGCAAATTCGTCAAGTCGCAAATCGGTCTTTCGCCGAAGGAATACCGGCGTAAGCAGACAGAAGTATAATATTAAAGGAATACAATACCCGTAAAATAGAGAGAGGGATGCGTCGTAACAGGCGCACCCCTCTCTCTTTATAGTCAGCAAGTCTCTACTTGCTTCCTCCTCTTATTTCCAATGTGATGTCAATATATGACCGCTTCCCATTTATATATTCAGCGTAGAGTTCTGTTTCGTTTCTTCCTTTCAAAAAATGGCATTTCCCGCAAATTTCACAGTTATGCAGGCATCTCCACTCATTCTGTACGTAGTCTAAGCGCTCTTTGCTGGTTGATGACTCAATATCGGGTGGCGGCATAAGTTGTGTGCATTATATATGTCTTTATGAGTGATGTTGGACGAGTTGTAAGCATCCAACAAAAACTATAAAGTCGCTTTCTTTAATTCTTACGCAGTTTCTCGAGTAAATTGCGGTTAAGTTGCAGAAGGTTGTCCGTTTTCATTTGAAGGGTCGGCGGCAGGGTGGTCAGTTCCTTGAACCATTCGGGAATGGATTGCTGCAAATTGCACTGGCGCACCTTCTTGGCGAACGGATTTACCACGACCCTCAGCTGCTGCGGCACGATGCGGATATCTATCTCGGAGGACGAGATGAAAGGGTCGCCGTCGCAATGCACTGCCCCCTCGGAAGGGCGCGTGATGTGCAGGGCAGAGGTTTGGAATGTCTTGACGTGCGGATTTTTCTCCAAAGAGCCGTTGAAAAGCTGCAGGCAAACCTGTGCGCCCTCCAAGGGCGGGAAAGGTTCAATCACGACAATGTCGAGCAGGCCGTCCTTCATTGAGGCGTGCGGCGCGATGTAGGCGTTGTTGCCGTACTGAGAAGCGTTGGCACAAGCCACCACAAAGGCTTCCTGCTCCAAAACGTCGTCGCTCCCGCCGTCCGTGCTCCTATATTTAATAATGTATCGTTCGGGCTTGTACTTAAATCCCTCTTTAATCATGTTCTCGGCGTAGGCCATAGGGCCGCGCCGTCCTGCCTCGGCAAATTTCATGCTGATGAGCGCGTCAAAGCCGATGCCGCAGGTGCAGAAGAAGGGGTGGTCGTTGAGCGTGCCGTAGTCGAGGGCGTGGATTTCCGCTTGGTTGATGACCTCGATGGCGCGGGGCATGTCCATGGGCAGTTGCAGGTGGCGGGCAAGGCCGTTGCCCGAACCGCTCGGCACGATGGCGAGGGCAGTCGGCGTTTTCACCAATGAGGCGGCAATTTCGTTTACCGTGCCGTCGCCGCCCACGGCAGCCACGATGTCGATTCCTTCGGCTGCGGCTTGCCGCGCCAGTTCGGAGGCATGGCCGGCACGCTCAGTGTATACCGTCTGAATGTCAAAGCGGTTCTTGTCGGTATAGGCATCGGCAATGGCTGCAAAGTCCCTTTTTCGGTTCGTGCCCGAAATAGGATTGACAATATATAATAAGCGTGTCTTGGACATATTATTTCTTCGCTATATGTACGAGTTAGTAAACAAGTAAACGAGCAGAAAAGTAAACAAGGGAAGATACTCATAAAAGATATAGTTAGCAAGACTTCTCTGTCTCGTTTACTCGTTTACTTGTATACTCGTCTACTAAATAAACCCGATTATCTTACTACAAAGTTATGAATATATTTCTCTAAACGGCAGTTTTTGCACTAAAACTTGATTTTTGAGCAATATTTCTTAACTAAAAGGGCAGAAAGTCGCATCAAATACGTAACTTTGCCGCTGGAAAAACGAATTTGAAAAGGATTTAGCCTTTTCGTAAAATGACATTATGGGTATTTTACAAGACAGATTAGCAAAGTACACGCTGCCGCAGGAATATATGGCCAAGGGAGTTTATCCTTACTTCCGCGCCATCGAAGGCAAGCAGGGAACAGAGGTGGAAATGGGCGGACATCACGTGCTGATGTTCGGTTCCAACGCTTACACCGGCCTTCCCGGAGACGAGCGTGTCATAGAAGCCGGCGTGCAGGCTATGCGAAAGTACGGCTCCGGCTGTGCAGGTTCGCGCTTCCTCAACGGTACGCTCGACCTTCACCTTCAACTTGAAAAAGAACTTGCAGAATTTGTGGGCAAAGACGAAGCCCTTTGCTTCTCCACCGGCTTTACGGTAAACTCCGGCGTTATTGCCGCACTCACGGGCCGCGATGACTACATCATTTGCGACGACCGCGACCACGCCTCAATCGTCGACGGCCGTCGCCTCTCCTTCTCCACGTGCTTGAAATACAAGCACAACGATATGGAAGACCTGGAACGCCAGTTGCAGAAATGTGCTCCCGAGGCCGTGAAACTGATCGTTGTGGACGGTGTCTTTTCCATGGAAGGCGACCTTGCCAATCTGCCCGAAATCGTGCGTTTGAAGCATAAGTACAACGCTACGATTATGGTGGACGAAGCGCACGGCATCGGCGTGTTCGGCAAAAACGGCCGCGGTGTATGCGACCACTTCGGACTGACGTCGGAGGTAGACCTCATTATGGGCACGTTCAGTAAGTCGCTCGCCTCGATTGGCGGTTTCATCGCTGCTGACAGCTCCATTATCAACTGGCTGCGCCACACGGCCCGCACCTACATTTTCAGTGCCTCCAATACCCCCGCCGCTACAGCCAGCGCCCTCGAAGCCCTGCACATCTTACAGCAGGAACCCGAGCGCATCGAAGCCCTTTGGGACGTGACGCGCTACGCTTTGAAGCGTTTCAAGGAAGAAGGCTTTGAGATAGGCGAAACGGAGTCGCCGATCATTCCGCTTTATGTGCGCGACCCGGAAAAGACCTTCGTGGCAACGGCCCGCGCCTTCGATGCCGGCGTATTTATCAACCCCGTCATTCCGCCTGCCTGCGCTCCGCAGGACACGCTCGTGCGCGTAGCACTTATGGCAACGCATACCAAAGAGCAGGTTGACCGTGCGGTTGCCGCCCTTAAAAAGGTGTTCCAAGATTTGGATATCATCAAATAAAATTATTCTGAGTACAAGTTTATACTTAAAAGCGAGGAAAGCCGCGTATGGCTTTCCTCGCTATTTTTGTTTTGGGACGTATGAATAGACGGGGCAAGGTGTGCGCCTCAGTCTTTCTTCCAGTTTTTAGTTTTCTCTTTCAGTGCCTTAATGAGTTCCTCCACGCCGGAGCAATCGGCAACGTCGCGAAAATAGTCAAGGGTTTCGTCGGGATGGGAATGGAGGGCAAGGTAGAGATAATAAGAAAAAATCTCCTTGTCCTTCACAAACTCAAAAATGGCGCGTGCTATGCCGGGCGTGGCGCTTAGGGTGATATACTCTGGCCGCGTGATGCAATGGTGCCACAGCAGGAAGGCTTTGTCGTAGATCTTATTTTCTGCAAGAAACCATACCGTCATGTTGAAGAGTTCGGAGTTCGACGGCATGAGTTCGTGCACGCGGTCGAGCAGCTCCACTCCATAGGCGGGCTTCTGGAAATCCGCTATTTGTTTGAGCGTATGCTTGAGGTGCTGTAAGTTGCTTGCGTCGAACGAGGATAGGGCAAGGGCGCACTGCTTGGCATTGGCGTCGTCGCCGATAAAGCAATACGTCCAGCCGAGCATCAGGAGCAGCGTCACGCGGTCGGGACTGTCGAACGGCGTGAGCTTGAGCGCGCGGCGCAAAATGGGTAGGGCATCTCCGGGCCGGGAGTCATCGAGCAGCGCCTGCGCCAAAGGCATCGCCACGTAAAGGTCTTCAGGGTGCTGCTTACTGTATTTCTTTGCTTCGTCGAAGATATCATCGTTTAGTTGCTCGCTGCACAGCAGGCCGATGATGCGCTGGCGCATGGCCAAGTCGGATTTCGGATTGATGGCTAAGGCATAGTCGGCGCACTCGCGCATTTCCTGAAAATTGCCCTGCATCTGCCGAATATTTGCCATTTGCTCCCACGAGCGCTGATTATAGGGGTCGAGGTCGATGAGCTTGTTGGATTCTTCAACCGCTTTGTCGTAATCGTGATTTTGGAAGTGGCACTCAGCCATAAGTTCCAGGGCGTGCGGTTTCTCGGCATGTCCGTCGGGAACATGTTTAAGGAAATAGGTGGCTTCGGTGTAAAGACCGTAGTCGATAAGTAATTCGGCAATATCTACAATGAGCTCGACACGATTGGGGACTAACTTGTCGTCCATAATCTTTTCCACGAAGAAGAAAGCACGGTCCCAATCGCCGGAGGCAATATTCTCCTCGACGCGAAACAGTTTGGCATCGGCACATTCCTGGTCGGAAAGGTTGTCGATAATGGCACGCGCCTCGTCCCAATGCCCCTCGCTTTTGAGACGGTAGGCCTTGGTAATCCAAATATCCTCGTTGTCAGGATATTGCGCCAGCGCGAAGCCGAGGCATTGGTCGGCGTCGGCATATCGCTCGTTTTTGATATAGTAATCAATGATGTCGAGCAGGTCGTCCGCCTCGAAGTATTCGTTGAGCGATATCTTGCTCAGACTTTGCTCGTAGCGCGAAAGTGTTTCGTTGAATTTGTTTTCCATAAGAATAGGGTGGGGCGCATCACGCCCGTAAGATTGTTTAGGGCAAATTTACGCTTTTCTTATGAGATAGCAAGCAAGTCGAGGCGTTGCACGATTTATTTTGACGCAACGGGGACAACATAAGACAACATCGCATTGAAAAGGTCCTTTGTTGTTATGACGACAACGGGGACAACGGGGCGCGTTTTACATGCCCGCCGGCGGAATGATGGTTGCGCCGCAAGGGGTAATGGGTGGGGCGGGCTGTAAGCTCAATTGTTGCACCGAGCCCAGGGCAAAGCGTAGCGACTCCCTGGGTGAGCTATGATGCATTGTTTAGAGTGTCCCGCTCTGCAAGAGCAGTTACCATTATGAGGGGCATCGCCCCGCGGCATTGCGGACGCGGTAAGGTTACGCGCTTTTCGCGCGTGGCATTTTACGCCAATCGGCGTAAAATGCCAAATGTTTTAATCGCGGAATACGCTCACCCGGGCGTTGCCCTGGGCTATGGGCAACAATTGGGCTTACAGCCCGCCACAATCAATTACCCATGCGGCGCATGGATTAATGGTTGTGGGCGAAGTGCCTGGAAGGCAGATAGAAAGCAAAACTCCAAGGTCACGTAAGCACAATTATCATGTCACGTATACTCTATCATCCGTACACGTCAAATGCCATCTTTTACCGTAGCAATTTTTTCCTTTCCCCTTGATATTTTTCCCTTTCTCCCTTATATTTTTTACTATCTGCTAAGAAACAGTTTGTTACAAACTTTGTAACGCTTGTTACAAACTTTCTAATACATGTTACAAACTTTGTAATACGTGTTACAAACTTTGTAACAAAAAAAATCTTGGAACAAATAAAAAAAATTGCGCAGAAAGGAAAAACTTTCTGCGCAGATAGGGAAATTTTTCAAGGGATTAGTGGCTATGAGGAGAGAGCCACGGGTTTCTATTTCTTAGCCCAGCTGTCTTTCAGTCCGACGGTGCGGTTGAACACAAGCTTTTCGGGCGTGGAGTGCTTGTCGTAGGTGAAATAGCCGATGCGCTGGAATTGCAGGTAGCGCGTGGCGGTCTGCTCGGCGACGTACTTCTCGACGTAGCAGTTGGGCAACACGGTGAGCGAGTCGGGGTTGAGCAATTCGCGGAAGTCGCGCTCGTCGGCGGAAGGGTTTTCCACGTTGAAGAGGCGGTCGTAGAGTCGTACCTCTGCGGGCAGACAGTGGGCCGCGCTCACCCAGTGGAGCGTGCCTTTCACCTTGCGGTTGGCGCCTTCGAGACCGCTGCGGCTCTCGGGGTCGTATTCGCAATAGATTTCCTCGATGGTGCCGTCGGCGGCTTTCTTGCATCCCGTGCATTTCACGATGTAAGCGTTTTTGAGGCGCACTTCCTTGCCGGGTACCATGCGGAAGAATTTCTTGGGCGCGTCTTCCATAAAGTCTTCGCGCTCAATCCACAGTTCGCGGCTGAAGGTGATGGTGTGCGTGCCGTCGGCTTCGTTTTCGGGGTTGTTCACGGCTTCCATTTCCTCCGTCTGTCCTTCGGGATAGTTGGTCACGATGAGTTTCACGGGGTTGAGCACGGCAGACACGCGGAGCGAGCGGGCGTTGAGGTCCTCGCGGGCGGCGGCTTCGAGCATGGCGTAGTCGTTGAGTGCGTCGAACTTCGTGTAGCCAATCATGTCCACAAACTTGCGCACGGCCTCGGGCGAGTAGCCTCGGCGGCGCAGGCCGCAGACCGTCGGCATGCGGGGGTCGTCCCAGCCGTCTACCAGGCCTTCCTTGACCAAAGCGAGCAACTTGCGCTTGCTCATCACCGTGTAGGTGAGGTTCAGGCGGTTGAACTCGTACTGGCGCGGGCGGTGGTCTTCGAGGTCGTTGCCTTCTTTAAGCTCGTCGATAAAGTAATCGTAGAGCGGGCGGTGGGGCACAAACTCGAGGGTGCAGATAGAGTGGGTCACGCCTTCGAAGTAGTCGCTCTGACCATGTGCGAAGTCGTACATGGGATAGGCTTTCCACTTCGTGCCAGTGCGGTGGTGCTCCTTATTGATGATGCGGTAGATGATGGGGTCGCGGAAGTGCATGTTGGGGTTCGCCATGTCGATCTTGGCGCGGAGCACCATAGAGCCTTCGGGCAGTTCGCCGCTGTTCATCTTCTCAAACAGGGCGAGGCTTTCCTCGATGGGGCGGTTGCGGAAGGGGCTTTCGGTGCCGGCCTGCGTGGGCGTGCCTTTTTGCTGCGCTATTTCCTCGCTCGTCTGCTCGTCTACGTAAGCCTTGCCCTCTTTGATGAGCCGCACGGCGAAGTCCCAGAGTTGCTGGAAATAGTCGGAGGCATAATATATATTGCCCCACTTGAAGCCGAGCCATTCAATGTCTTCCTTAATCGAGTCGACATATTCGGTGTCTTCCTTTTGGGGGTTGGTGTCGTCGAAACGCAGGTTGCACACGCCGCCAAACTTCTGCGCCACGCCGAAGTCCATGCAAATGGCCTTGGCATGACCAATGTGGAGATAGCCGTTCGGCTCGGGCGGGAAACGTGTCTGGAGACGGCCGTCATTCTTACCGTCGGCCAAGTCGCGCGCAACGATTTGCTCTATAAAGTTCAAGTAAGCCTTTTCTTTTGGTGCAACGTTTTCTGTCATAAGTTGTTAAGTGTTTGTTTCCTGTAATTATTTTGACACGTGGTTTCGGACATTCCAGAAACGGGCCACTAATTATCTGCTATTAAAGTCGAAGAGTCAAAGAGCGCGAGGGGCGCTTAGTTTGCCATTTCGGAGATAAACTTGATGCGCACGAGGCGGATTTCTTCTTCCGAGTATTCGTCGCCAAGTTCATCGATGGCGTCGTCAAGGTCGTCAGTTTCAGACTCTTTGAAGTATTGGTAAATGTCCTCCACGTGGTCTTCGTCCATCACGTCGTTGATGAAATAATCGATGTTGATCTTCGTGCCGGAATAGACAATGGCTTCGATTTTGTCGAGCAGTTCGTCAAATTCCAGTCCCTTGGCGACGGCGATGTCGTCGAGTGCCACCTGACGGTCGATGCTGCTGATAATGGCCACCTTGTCCTTTGCCTTGTTGGCCACGGTGCGGATGCGGAGGTCTTCGGGGCGTTCGATTTCAAAGTCCTTGCAATGCTGCTTGATGAGTTTGCAGAACTCCGAGCCGTAGCGCTTGGCCTTGCCTGCGCCCACGCCGGGAATGTTTTGCAGTTCCTCGATGGTCTGCGGATAAATGGTGGCCATCGCTTCGAGCGAGGGGTCTTGGAAAATCACGTAGGGCGGCACGTCCAAATCCTTGGAGAGACGCTTGCGCAGGTCTTTGAGCATCTGGAAGAGCGTGGGGTCGACGGCGCACGAAGCTGCGTCCTGCGGGATATTAGCTTCTTCTTCGTCGAAATCGCGCTCCTCGACGATGGGGAAAGAAACGGGATTTTTCATAAAATCGCGGCCCTCGTCGGTAACGCTCAGCACGCCGAAGTCTTCAACGTCCTTGGCGATATAGCCGGCTATGACGGCCTGGCGGATAACGGCGTTCCAGGTGCGCTCGCTTTCATCATCTCCAATGCCAAACACTTCAAGTTCGTCGTGATGATGGGCGCAAACCTCGTCGGTGGGCTTGCCCATCAGAATATCCTTTACATAGTCTTCGCGGAAGTGCTCCTTAATGGCGATAATCACTTCCAAAACCTTATTTAATTGTGTTTTTGCTTCCACTTGTTTTTTAGGATTAATACAGTTATCACAGTTTTCGCAATTATCCTGGAGATATTCTTCTCCGAAATAATGCAGCAACAGCTTGCGGCGGCAAACGGAACTTTCGGCATAGGCTGCGGTTTCTTTAAGCAGTTGCTTGCCAATCTCCTGTTCTGCGAGCGGCTTGCCTTCCATGAACTTCTCGAGTTTCTGAAGGTCTTTGTAAGAATAGAAAGCGATGCATTGCCCTTCGCCCCCGTCGCGTCCGGCGCGACCCGTTTCCTGGTAATAGCCTTCAAGGCTCTTGGGTATGTCGTAGTGGATAACGAAGCGAACGTCGGGCTTGTCGATGCCCATGCCGAAGGCAATGGTGGCGACGATCACGTCGATGCGCTCCATGATGAAGTCGTCCTGCGTTTGCGAGCGCATGGCGGGCTCCATGCCGGCATGATAGGCTTCCGCCTTGATGTCGTTGGTGCGTAGCACCTCCGCCAGCTCCTCCACTTTCTTCCTGCTCAAACAATAGATGATACCGCTTTTGCCGGAGTGTTGCTTGATGAATTTAATTATGTCTTTGTTTATATTTTCTGTTTTCGGCCGCACCTCATAATATAAGTTGGGGCGGTTGAAAGAACTCTTGTACTCCACGGCGTCGGGGATGCCAAGATTTTTCTTTATATCGGTCTTCACCTTCTCGGTCGCCGTTGCGGTGAGCGCGATGACCGGCGCGTTGCCGATTTCGTTGATGATGGGGCGAATCTTGCGGTACTCGGGCCGGAAGTCGTGCCCCCACTCGGAAATGCAGTGCGCCTCGTCGACGGCGTAGAAGGAGATTTTTATAGATTTGAGGAACGCTACGTTGTCTTCCTTCGTCAGCGACTCGGGCGCCACGTAGAGCAGTTTCGTAAGCCCGGAGCGAATGTCGCGCTTCACCTTGTCCACCTGCGATTTCGTGAGGGAGGAGTTGATGAAGTGCGCCACGCCGTCCTCTTGACTCATGTGGCGCATCGCGTCCACCTGATTCTTCATCAGGGCAATGAGCGGCGAGATTACGATCGCCGTTCCGTCCATCAGAAGCGAGGGCAATTGGTAACACATCGACTTGCCGCCGCCCGTAGGCATAAGCACAAAAACATCTTTGCCGTCCAGCAGGCTGCGGATAACGGCTTCCTGATTGTTTTTGAAAGAGTCAAAGCCAAAATGGCGTTTGAGCGCTTTGTGTAAATCCAATTTTGCCTTCATGGGAGGGAAGAGGTAAGGTATTCTTATAGGCGTGGCTACGCTGCGCTAACGTTTGAGGCAAACGGTCAGCGATGTACCGTCGTGTGTCTGCACGATATAGAAGCCGGGCGTGGGCAACTGCGAGAGCGGCAGGCGGTGGCCGGCCAGGTCGTAGAGGGCGGCGATGCAGTTTCCTTTGTAGAAAAGGTCTTTTCCGCTAACCCCGAAATCTTCGGTGCTTATGGTGGAAATGCCTTCTATTACGTTGCACTCGGCATCGGCAGGGACGAGCGAATAGAGACAGCCGGCATCGGTGACATTCGTGCCGTTGCCCCAGTTCAGCACGAGATAATTTCGCGCACTGCCCGACTGGTTCAGTTCCGAAGTGCCGTTGCTGATGGCATAGAGGCAGCCCATAATGCCGCTTGTGGTGAGTGTCCACCCGGAGGCGGGCGGCGTGGTGGAAGTCGGCATCTGCACGGCCGGTATCTTCACTTCGCCCGTTGTCAGGAAGAGGCCCGAGGCACGGTTCACGAGGTCGTAAGTGCCGTCGGCGCGGCGCGTCAGTTTCCACATCGAGGCATTGCCTTGGGGCTCGGTGAAACCTTTAAGACCGTCGGTCGTATGCGTGGTGTAGCGGCTTTCACGTTTGGGCGTGATAAGATAGTACCAAAACGTTGTATCAGTAGCCGTGACGGGCAAGCGCAGTTCGGCGAGCCGTGACGCCATAAGTTCGGCTTCGGCAGGGCGGGAGGAGTAGACATTGGCGGTTTCGCCGGGGTCGGCAGCAAGGTCGTAGAGCTGCGGCGTGGACAAATAGCCCGTCTCAATGTTGACGGTTGTGATTTTTGCCGCGCCGTTCGACGGCTCAATGTATTTCCATTGCCCGCTTTGCAGAGAAAGCGTGCGGTTGGCTGCCATTGTGGCTGCGAAACTGCGGTCGTCGGCATTGCGGCCCAGCCAAGTGTCGAGGCTGTTGCGGCTGTCGATGCCTGCCCCGAGGGGCACGTTGGTATTGATGAGGGCAGCAGCGTCGGCCAGCAGGTCGATCTGCGACACCAAAGCATTGGAAGTATCGCCGCTGCGCACGGTGCCGGGCCAGCAAACGATGAAAGGCACGCGCGTGCCGGCTTCGAAGGCACTGTACTTGCCGCCGCGCCAATTTCCCCAGGGCGTGTGGCTGCCGTTCAGTGTGGCGGCCTGGTCCTGATAGCCGTCGTCGAGTACGGGACCGTTGTCGCTGGTGAGTATGACGAGCGTGTTGTCCGTCAGCCCGTTGGCTTCAAGTGCTGCCAATACGTTGCCAACAGTTTCGTCGAATTGCAGGATGGCTTCGCCGCGCAGTCCGAGCACGCTCTTGCCGCGAAAACGCTCGTTCGGCATACGCGGCACGTGCACATCGTTGGTGCAGAGATACATAAAGAAGGGTTGCTCTTTGTTCCGCTCAATGAAGCGTACGGCGGCTGCCGAAATTGAGTCGGCAATATCTTCATCGCGCCAAAGGGCACGGCCGCCGCCTTTCATGTAACCTATGCGCCCGATGCCGTTCACAATGCTCTGATTGTGTCCGTGGCTCGACTTGAGTTTGGTGAGCAGTTCGGGGTTTGCGGCACCCGTGGGCTCGCCTTCAAAGTTCGAGGTGTAGTTCACAGAGATAGGCGCAGTGGGGTCGTAGTTCACCACGCGTCCGTCTTCGATAAAGACGCAGGGCACGCGGTCGGCAGTGGCGGCCATTAGGTAGTGGTGGTCAAAGCCGATGTCGGCGGGCGACATGTCGAGCGTGCCGTTCCAGCCTTGCGTTCCTTGCTTATCGCCCAGACCCAAATGCCATTTGCCAATGGCAGCCGTGGCGTAGCCTTTTTGCTTAAAGATGTCGGCCACTGTGGTTTGGCTGGGGCGGATAATCATGCCCGCATCGCCCGTGGCGATGTCGGTACCGTGGCGGCGGAAGCAGTACTCGCCTGTGAGAAGGCTATAACGCGAGGGCGTGCTAGTAGAGGCACAGGCGTGGGCATTGGTAAAGCGCAGGCCCGCCGATGCCAGCCGGTCCACGTTGGGCGTGCTGACGCGGGTGGCGCCATAGCAGGAAAGGTCGCCGTAGCCCAAGTCGTCTGCTAAAATCACAACTACATTAGGCAACTGCTGCGCACTCAGGGGCGCAGCGATAGCGGCAAGTATGCCGCCGATAAGGGAGCGTTTCATGTAGATGTTAGAAATTAGCATGTCTCTGCGAGTAAAAATTGCCGTTTTGCCTAACAAAGTTAGAAACTAATTTGAAATTTGCACGTTTCTTAGCAGATAATTTGCTTTTTGCCTCAAAAAATTCCGCTTATGCCTGCTGACGGAACACGAGGTTTTTTTCCAGTTGCTCCGCGGCGTAGGCTTTCGTTACCTCAAATTCTTTCTTTTTAGAAGAAGGCAGTTCAAACATTGCGTCGCGCATAATCGACTCAACAATGGAGCGCAGACCGCGCGCACCGAGTTTGTAATCCACGGCTTTATCCACGATGTACTCCAAAGCATCGGGCGCAAAGGAGAGTTTGATGCCGTCCATTTCGAGCAGTTTTGCGTTTTGCTTGATGATGGAGTTCTTCGGTTCCACGAGGATGCGGCGCAGAGCCTCGCGGTCGAGCTTTTGCAGATACGTGAGCACCGGCAGGCGGCCGATGATTTCGGGGATCAGTCCGAAGCTCTTCAAGTCTTGCGGCACGATGTACTGCATCAGGTTGTTGGGGTCGATGCGCATCGCGTTTTGCACGGAATTATATCCCACGGTATGCGTATTTAGCCGCTGCGCAATCTTCTTTTCGATGCCATCGAATGCGCCGCCGCAGATGAAGAGAATGTTTTTCGTGTTGACGTGGATATAGTCCTGGTCGGGGTGCTTGCGTCCGCCCTTTGGCGGCACGTTTACAATAGAGCCTTCGAGGAGCTTGAGCAATCCTTGCTGCACGCCCTCGCCCGACACGTCGCGGGTGATGGAGGGGTTGTCGCTCTTGCGGGCAATCTTGTCAATCTCGTCGATAAAGACAATGCCGCGCTCGGCTTCCTTCACGTTGAAATCCGCCACTTGCAGCAGGCGCGAGAGTATGCTCTCCACGTCTTCGCCCACGTAGCCGGCTTCGGTGAACACCGTAGCGTCGACAATCGTAAACGGCACGTCGAGGAGTTTGGCAATGGTGCGGGCGAGCAATGTCTTGCCCGTACCCGTCGAGCCTACCATAATAATATTGGATTTCTCAATCTCTACCTCGTCGGCACCGGCTTGCTGCTGGCTGGCCAAACGCTTGTAATGGTTGTAGACGGCAACGGCCAACGTGCGTTTCGCATCGTCCTGACCGATAACGTATTGGTCGAGATAGGCTTTAATCTCGGCAGGCTTGGGCACGGAACGCTTCTCGGCAGCGACCTTTGCCTTTTTGGCTTTCGCGCCTTTGCTTTTAGCGTATGCCGGTCCTACATCATCGGCTGCGTCATCGTCAATCAGTCCATATTCCGATAGCATACGGCTGGCCGTCTGTATGCAATCCGCACAGATGTAGCCGTTAACGCCGCTGAGCAGGATAGAACCGCATTCATTTTCCGTCCTACCGCAGAAAGAGCATCTTATATCTTTCTTATTTGCCATTGCGCTTGAGAATATGGTCAATCATACCGTACTCCTTGGCCTCTTCTGCTGTCATCCAATAGTCGCGGTCGGAGTCTGCCCACACTTTGTCAAAGTCTGTATGGCTGTGGTCGGCAATGATTGTATAAAGTTCCTTTTTGAGTTTTTGTATTTCGCGGGCGGTAATCTCAATGTCGGAGGCCTGTCCTTGTGCACCGCCCATCGGCTGATGTATCATCACACGGCTGTGGGGCAGGGCAGAGCGCTTGCCCTCTGCGCCAGCCACCAGCAGCACGGCTGCCATCGAAGCGGCCATGCCCGTGCAAATCGTGGCAACGTCGCTCTGGATAAACTGCATCGTGTCGTAGATGCCGAGACCCGCGTACACGGAGCCGCCGGGAGAGTTGATGTATATGGAGATGTCCTTGCCGGGGTCGCAAGAGTCGAGGTAGAGCAGCTGCGCCTGCAAGGTGTTGGCGGTATAGTCGTCAATCGCCGTTCCGAGAAAGATGATACGGTCAATCATCAGGCGGGAGAACACGTCCATCTGCGTCACGTGGAGCTCGCGCTCCTCGAGAATATAAGGGTTGAGGTATTGGTTTTGGCTCTTGATGACATCATCAACTACCATAGAATTGATGCCGCATTTCGAGACGGCAAACTTTCTGAAATCGTCTTTCATCATAGTGCGTAAAGTATTAGTATAAAAAAGAGAAGAATGATGCTGCGGCTCACAGTGGGGCAGAAGCATCGTTCTTCTCTCGCGTTCCGCCATTTGCTTAGCGGATCAGGTATTATTCTTTAACGAGTTCCGTAAAGTCCTCTACGGTGATTTGCTTGTGTTCCATGGTTACCACGTTCTTCAAGGCTGCGCAGAGCTTCTTTTGGAGGAGGCTGTTGATAAGGCCTTCCACGCGATCCTGCTTTTTCAGCATCTCGGAAGCGTAGTTTTGGAGATATTCGTCGGGGATATTGTTCAGGCCGTAACGCATGAACTCATAGCGGGCTGCGTTGAGGGCTTCGGCTTTGATTTCGTTGTCGTCGTACTTGATTTCGTACTTAGCCGTGAGCTTTTCCGTAATCAAGTTCCACTTGAGCGACTCCAAGGTATTCTTGAACTCCTCGTCGGTGATGTCGGCCTGTTTCTCGTCTTTCTTGTTGCTGTTGATGACGCGCTTGAGCAGTTCTTCGGGGAATTCGAGTTCGCCGACTTTCTCCATAGCGTGCTTGCGCACATCGAGCATAAACTTGAAGTCGCTGTCGCCTTCGTAAGCCTTGCTGATGTTTTCCTTAATCTTGGCACGGAGTTCCTCTTCGCTCTTCACTACGCCTTCGCCGTAATACTTGTCAAAGAGTTCCTGATTGAGTTCGGCAGGCACGAAGCGGCTGATCTCGTTCACTTGGAAAGAGAAGTTGCCCGTGTGGTTCTTCGTTTCTTCCTTTGCGATGCGGAAGAGCGAAGCGAGTTCTGTCTCGTTGTTGTCGTAGGCCGTGGCGGGGTTGAACGTGATAACGTCGTTCTTCTTCGCGCCGTTGAAAATGGCCTTCTGGTCGTCGTTTTTGAAATAAGTAGGCATGAGAGAAGCCGTTTCCACCTGCACGCCGCCTTCGAGGGGCAGTCCGTCTTCGCCCAGTTCGGCGAGCGTGCCGCGCAGGATATCCTTGTCCTCGTAAGCGTCTACGCTTTCGGGGTGGCCGGCCTGCTGGCAGAGGCGGTTCACTTCGGCAGTGATGTCTTCTTCCTTAACCTGAATATCGTAGTAAGGCAACTTGTCGCTGGCAGAATATTCGATGCTGAACTCGGGAGCGAGGGCGACGTCGAACTTAAACTCGAAGTTTTCCTGATTTTCGATGTCCTGCGTCTCCTGTTGCTCGTTGGGGAGCGGCGAGCCGAGCACGGCCAGTTTGTTTTCTTTGATATAGTTGAAGAGGCTGTCGTTGAGCGTGCGGTTCACTTCTTCGTATTTCACCTGTGCGCCGTGCATTCTCTTCACAAGTCCGGCAGGCACGTGTCCTTTACGGAAACCGGGCATTTGTGCCACCTTGGTGATTTCTTTGAGTTTCTTAGTTACTTTCTCTTCGTAGTCAGCTTTTTCGATGTTGATAGTAATCACTGCGCTGACGTTGCTTGTCTTGTCAAATGAAATATTCATTGTTCTTTTATAAATATATATTGTGTATTCTCTATGCTTTCGTGCTTTCTGCACTACTTTTGCGGCGCAAAGTTAATGCACTTGCGCTTAAAGGCAAAACGTTTTTAGCGTTTTTCTTATAGCATAGGCTGAAAAGTAGGGAAAAAATAGTGCAGAAAAAGAATATTGGTGCGCGTATTCTGTAAAAAACAATCTTATGTCATTAAGCAAGAAAAGG
>SFFY01000076.1 GCA_004556745.1 Bacteroidales bacterium
GTGCATCGAGTACGGGGTTGAGAAGATGGTGATGGTGAGCACGGACAAGGCGGTGAACCCGACGAACATCATGGGCTGCACCAAGCGCCTTGCGGAGATATATGTCCAGAGCCTCGGCCTGGCTATTGAGCAGGGCCATAAAGAAGGCAAGACAAAGTTCGTCACCACGCGTTTCGGCAACGTACTGGGTTCCAACGGTTCGGTGATCCCGCGCTTCCGCGAGCAGATTGCCAAGGGCGGCCCGGTGACGGTGACGCACCCCGACATCACGCGCTTCTTCATGACGATTCCCGAGGCCTGCCGCCTGGTGATGGAGGCCGCCGCGATGTCGGAGGGCAACCAGATATTTGTGTTCGACATGGGCGCGAGCGTGAAGATATCGCACCTTGCCGAGCGGATGATAGAATTGGCGGGCTTCGTCCCGGGCAGGGACATCAAAATCGAGTACACGGGTCTGCGCCCGGGCGAGAAGCTCTACGAGGAGGTGCTTTCCAATGCGGAGAACACGCTTCCGACGCATCACGACCGCATCCGCGTGGCCAAGGTGCGGGAGTACGCCTACGCCGATGCCCTTGCCGCCGCAGAGAAGCTTGAGGACCTGAGCCGCGAGGTGAAAATCCCCGAGATGGTTGTGTTCATGAAGCAGACCGTACCCGAGTTCAAGTCCAAAAACTCCGTCTACGAAAAATACGATAAGAAGGAATAACCGCGCATACATACATATATAATTATAATATACAGCCATGAGCATTTTCAAAGACAAGACCTTGATGATCACCGGCGGTACCGGTTCGTTTGGTAACGCCGTCCTCAACCGCTTCCTGCGTACCGACATCGGCGAGATACGCATCTTCTCGCGCGATGAGAAAAAGCAGGACGACATGCGCCACGAGTACCAGGCAAAATACCCCGACGTGGCACACAAGATAAAATTCTACATCGGCGACGTGCGCAGCCTGCAGTCCTGCAAAGGTGCCATGCCCGGCGTGGACTACATCTTCCACGCTGCCGCCCTGAAGCAGGTACCCTCCTGCGAGTTCTTCCCGATGGAGGCCGTGAAGACCAACGTGATAGGCACTGACAACGTGCTGACCGCCGCCATCGAGGCCGGTGTGCAGGCTGTCATCTGCCTCTCCACCGACAAGGCCGCCTATCCCATCAACGCCATGGGCATCACCAAGGCCATCGAAGAGAAAATCGCCGTGGCCAAGAGCCGCTACTCCGGCGGTACGAAAATCTGCTGCACGCGCTACGGCAACGTGATGTGCAGCCGCGGTTCCGTAATCCCCCTGTGGATTGACCAGATCCGCAACGGCAATCCCATCACCCTGACCGAGCCCACGATGACCCGCTTCATCATGTCGCTCGAGGAGGCCGTCGACCTCGTCCTCTTCGCCTTCGAACACGGTCAGAACGGCGATATCCTCGTTCAGAAAGCCCCCGCCTGCACCATCCAGACGCAGGCCGAGGCCGTGTGCGAACTGTTTGGCGGCAAGAAGGAAGACATCAAGGTGATCGGCATTCGCCATGGCGAGAAACTCTACGAAACCTTGCTCACCAACGAGGAATGTGCCAAGGCAGAGGATCTTGGCGACTTCTACCGCGTGCCTGCCGACAACCGCGGTCTGAACTACGACAAGTATTTCAAGGAAGGCGAAACGGATCGCAACACCCTCACCGAGTTCAATTCCAACAACACGCGCATGCTCACGGTCGAAGAGACCAAGGCCAAGATAGCCGCCCTCGAATATATCCAGAAGGAACTGACGGGCGAGGGAAATTTCGTGCAATGATAGGCCGTTGGCTGAATTAACTGCACGATAGATATTTGTCATAAAACAAAGCAAATCCGTTATGAAACTCGATACCGCCCTTTACGCCCGCCTGCTCCGCGAGGCTGCAGATAATCCCCGCCTGCGCCAGGCCACCGACCTGCGCACCTCCCCCGCCGACCAGAGCCAGCGCATGCTCAACGCCCTGCTGCCCGGCACCGCGGTGCCCGTGCACCGCCACCCGCACTCCGCCGAGACCGCCGTGGTGCTCAGCGGCTGCCTGGACGAAATCTATTTCGACGATAAGGGGCGGGAGACCGCCCGCTTCACGCTCCGCGCCGGCGAGGGGCTGCAAATCCCCCTCGGGCAGTTCCACACCGTGGAGGTGAAAGAGCCCACGATATTGTTCGAATCCAAGGACGGCGCGTATGCTCCCGCCGCCCCCGAAGACATAATAGAAAAGCAACCATGAAAATCCTCGTCACGGGAGCCAAGGGGTTCGTAGGCCGCAACCTCTGCTCCCAACTGAAGAATATAAGGGACGGCAAGGCGCGCTGGTACGGCGGCCTCTCCGTTTCCGAAGTCTATGAATACGATATAGACACCCCCGCCGCCGACCTCGACCGCTGGTGCGCGGAGGCCGATTTCGTGTTCAACCTCGCCGGGGTGAACCGACCGCAGACGCAGGAAGAGTTCATGCAGGGCAACTTCGGCTTCGCCTCCGTCCTGCTCGACACCCTCCGCAAGCACGGCAACCGCTGCCCCGTGATGCTCTCCTCGTCCGTCCAGGCCTCCCTCGCCGGCCGCTTCGGCAACAGCGAGTACGGCCGCAGCAAGAAGGCGGGCGAAGAGCTGTTCTTCTCCTATGGGGAGGAAACCGGCGCGAAAGTGCTCGTCTATCGCTTCCCCAACCTCTTCGGCAAGTGGTGCCGCCCCAACTACAACTCCGCCATCGCCACCTTCTGCCACAACATCGCGCACGGCCTGCCCATACAGGTCAACGACCGCAGCGTGGAGATGGAACTGCTCTACATCGACGACCTCGTGGACGAGATGATTGGCGCATTGGCGGGCAACGAGCACCGCTGCGAGTTTGAGGGAGTAGAGACCGTCCCTGCCGAAAGCGGGCGTTACTGCTTTGTGCCAGTAACCCACAGGACAACCCTCGGCGAAATCGTTGACATCATCAACGGGTGCGCCACGGCTGCCGCCAACAAGGATGGTATCAACATGATAGAACTCCCCCTGGGGTCACTCCGCTATAAGCTGATGACCACCTATCTCAGCTATCTCCCCAAGGAAAAGGCGATATACGATTTGAAGATGAACACCGATGCGCGAGGTTCATTCACGGAACTCTTGCACACGCTCGGCTGCGGGCAGGTGAGCGTCAACATCTCCAAGCCCGGCGTGACGAAGGGCGAGCATTGGCACCACAGCAAGTGGGAAACCTTTATCGTGGTATCAGGCCATGGCCTTATCCGGCTGCGCAAGGAAGGCACAGGCGAAATCTGGGACTACGAGGTGAGCGGCGACAAAATCCAGGCCGTGCAGATGCTCCCCGGCTATACCCACAACATCATCAACCTCTCCGAAACGGACGACCTCGTCACCGTGATGTATTGCAACGAACGCTTCAACCCCAATCGCCCGGATACCTATTTCGATCCCGTGGAAGAGCAAAAGTAGCGTATGCGCGCCAGTTGAATTCGCGAAAATCCGAGCGATTCGTGGGCCATTAAAATTTGCAGTACATTCAACTAACAGATTATTACATTAACCCGTTGGTTGAATTCGGAATTAATAATAAAGGTAATAACTGCCTGGAAGGCAGTACGGAGCCACAAAAATGCCAGATGAAATAGCACAAGAATAACGAATAATGCCCATAAAAGGTTATCGGAATATACCTTTTTATGTGTTATATTGCTATTGTTTGATGAGAATTATGTAGTTTTGCGCCAGATAAAGGTTGATGGTATAAACCTTTTAGTGTAAATTCTCGCAAAAACCGCATATATGAAGAGCATAGAAGGCGTTATGAACGAATGGAACGCTTTGCAGCCCTTGTCTGATAGAGACAGAGAGATGCTTAGCCGTCGCTTCACAATTGATTTCAACTATAATAGTAACCACATAGAGGGTAATACGTTGACTTATGGACAGACAGAGATATTACTCCTGTTCGGAAAGATAGTTGGCGAGGCTGATGTTCGTGATGTTCACGAAATGACGGCCAGCAATGTCGGTCTCAAAATGATGAAAGAGGAAGCATTGCTTAAAGAGACACCCTTGACACAGCATTTTATACGAACGTTGCATAAAACCCTCTTGCGAGAGGATTACACAGTATATCGCACTCTGCCCGGAGGTGTTCAGACAAGTTACGTTATTCATGCGGGGCAATACAAAACGCGCCCAAATTCTGTCATCACACGTTATGGCGACCGCTTCGAGTATGCTACGCCCGAAGAGACTCCAGCTTTAATGAGCGATTTGGTAGATTGGTACAACGAGGCCGAAAGATCGGGGAAATTCACGCCAATAGAATTAGCTGCCATATTCCACTATCGTTACATCCGTATTCACCCATTCGAAGACGGCAACGGACGGATTGCCCGTTTGATGGTCAACTACATTCTCACTCGCCACGATTATCCTATGATAGTGGTGCGTAGTCGTAAAAAGAAACAATATATCGAAGCATTGCATCGTACAGACCTTAAGGTCGGCGCTGCCCCTTCACTTGGCGCACGTGCCTCAAAACGTGACATTCAGCAGTTTCTTACTTATTTTACAAACCTCTTTATCGACGAGGTGTCATATTACATACAGTTCCTGACTGAACGCGGGGATAATGTATGGTGGTTTGATGGTGAACGAGTGAAATTCCGTAGTGCCACTACCAGTATAATGCTGAATCGCATGTATGAGCAGCCGAATAGTACCATTCCGCAACTGGCAGAGGCAGCCGGCATCAGTCTTACAGCAGTTAATAAGCAGTTGCGACTCCTTACAGAGAAGGGATATATTACTCGTACAGAGAAAGATAATTCTTGGAGACTAATAATCACGCCATCAGTATAAAACACTAATCAGTCAATACATTAAAGGGTTAAATCAATTATGGAAAAGCACCCCAAATTCGACTATTCCGATATAAAGTGGCAGGACAACGGCAAGCTCAAGCTTTGCATCGTCGTGGGCACGCGCCCCGAAATCATCCGCCTTGCCGCAGTCATCAACAAGTGCCGCCGCTATTTCGACGTCATCCTCGCCCATACGGGGCAGAACTACGACTACAACCTCAACGGCATCTTCTTCCGCGACCTCAAACTCGCCGAGCCCGAGGTATATATGGACGCCGTGGGCGATGACCTCGGCGCCACCTGCGGCAACATCATCAACTGCTCCTACAAACTCTTCGCCCAGACGCGGCCCGATGCCGTGCTCGTGCTCGGCGACACCAACTCCTGCCTGAGCGTCATCGGCGCCAAGCGCCTGCATATCCCCATCTTTCACATGGAAGCCGGCAACCGCTGCAAAGACGAGTGCCTGCCCGAGGAGACCAACCGCCGCATCGTCGATATCATCTCCGACGTGAACCTGGCATACAGCGAGCACGCCCGCCGCTACCTCGCCGAATGCGGCCTGCCCCGCGAGCGCACCTACGTCACCGGCTCGCCCATGGCAGAGGTGCTCCACGAAAACCTCAAAGAGATAGAAGCCAGCGATGTGCACCGGCGCCTCGGTTTGGAGAAAGGCAAATACATCCTCCTCTCTGCTCACCGCGAAGAAAACATTGACACGGAGAAGAATTTCCTCTCCCTCTTCAATGCCATAAACGAGATGGCAGAGAAGTACGACATGCCCATCCTCTACAGCTGCCACCCACGCAGCCGCCACCGCCTCGAGGCGAGCGGTTTCCAGCTCGACCGCCGCGTCATTCGCCAGGAGCCCTTGGGCTTCCACGACTATAACTGCCTTCAGATGAACGCCTTCGCCGTAGTGAGCGACAGCGGCACGCTGCCCGAAGAGAGCAGTTTCTTCACCAGCGTCGGCCATCCCTTCCCCGCCGTGTGCATCCGCACCAGCACGGAGCGCCCCGAGGCCATCGACAAGGGCTGCTTCGTCATCGCCGGCATCGACGGCCGCAGCCTGCTTCAGGCAGTCGACACCGCCGTCGGCCTTTGCCAAGACGGCTTCCACGGTATCCCCGTGCCCGACTACGTAGACGAGAACGTCTCCACCAAGGTCGTCAAGATTATCCAGAGCTATACGGGCATCGTCAACAAGATGGTGTGGAGGAAGTAGAGGCATCGGCATTTCTATTCTTTCATATAAGAAACTGCCCAAAGTTTGGCAGAAAGCGCGGGAAGTCGTAACTTCGCGGCAAAAGGGATTTTATTGAACATTGCGCCAACTTCTTTTTTTCAGGATGCAACAATAAAACCCATAGCCGCTAAATAGTTATGGACAAGCAGTTGAAGAAATGCCCGTTAGGGATTCAGACGTTCGAGAAGGTCATATCGGAAGACCTCCTCTATGTCGACAAGACCCAATATATATATAGCCTTGCTCAGAATTACCGGTACGTCTTCCTCA
>SFFY01000031.1 GCA_004556745.1 Bacteroidales bacterium
CGCACTGTCAGGGCAGAAAGTAGCCCCGTTCGTCAATAAAATTGCGCCGACTGTCGAATTTATTACGGGGAAATAGGGAAAACATTAAACCAAAGGGCAGGAAATGCGTCTTAAAGATGTGCAAATCATCACTTGAACAACACAACTACTTATATATATAATATTGTATGACGTTTACAAAGAAGATTTTCCTCTCATTCTTGCTTGCCGCCGTTATTCCCTTTGGCGCACAGGCGCAACGCTATTTGCTTGCCGGACATGTGACGGACGGAAAGTCAAACGAACCCGTGGAACTGGCCACGGCAGCCTTGCTCTATTCCGACAGCACCGTGGTGACGGGCAAGTCGACCGAAGAAGACGGCTCCTTCCTGCTCAACGCCCGCAAGCCGGGGCAGTACATTCTGAAAGTGTCGTTTGTGGGTTATGCTCCCACCTGCCTCAACGTGAATGTGGCTGAGGGAACTGACTCGCTCAACGTGGGACAAATCATTCTCAAGCCTTACGACAGCACGCTCAAGACGGCTGTGGTGACCGCCACAGTGGCGCGTGTGGAGCAGAAGGAAGATACCACCATCTTCAACGCCGCCGCCTACCGTGTGCCCGAAGGCTCTACGCTCGAAGCCCTCGTGAAGCAGTTGCCCGGCGTGGAGGTGAGCGACGACGGCACGGTGAAGTGGAACGGCAAGACCGTGACGGAATTTCTCGTAAACGGCAAAGACTTCTTCAAGGGCGACACGAAGGTGGCGATGAAGAACCTGCCCACCGATATGGTGAACAAAATCAAGGCTTACGACAAGAAGAGCGACTACACCGAACTTACGGGCATCGACGACGGTGAGGAAACCACCGTGCTCGACATTTCCACGAAGCGCGAACTCAATCAGTCGTGGGTTTCCAATATTGATTTGGCCTACGGCACTAAGGAACGCTATTCGGGCCGTGCGTTCGTGAACCGCTTTACTGACCGCAGCCGCATCACGGCCTATGGTTCTGCCAACAACACGGGCGACCGGGGCTTCGGCAGTCCCCGTGGCTTCGGCGGCAACAGCGGCCTGACGGCAAGGAAGAGCGCGGGCTTGGACTTCTCGTGGGAGAACGGCAAGGCCAAGCGCGAGGCGGGCCGCTTCGAAATAGGCGGCAACGTGCGCTACAACCATTCGGGCAACGACCTCGTGCAGACCACCAACTCGCAAACCTTCCTCACCTCTGGTTCAACCGGCTCTTACAGCAATTCCGCCTCGCGCAGCAACAGCAGCGCCACGAACGTGAACAGCAGCCTGCGCCTGCAATGGAGCCCCGACTCGATGACAAACGTCATCTTCCGCCCTTCGTTTACCTTTACGAAGAACGATGCCGGCAGCAACTCGCGCAGTGGCACGTTTAACGATGACCCTTATGCCGTGGAAGGCATGGTGACGCCCCTCGACAGCATTTTCAAAGACGAACTCACGATGTCGGAAAGCCTGAAAGGCATGGCCGTGAACCGCAATCTCAAAGAAACGCTTAGCGACAGCAAGAGCGTGGGGGCGCAGGGCTTCCTGATGATTATGCGTCGCCTGAGCAGCAACGGGCGCAACATCTCACTCCGCGCCAACGGCGGCTACACGAACTCCAAGAGCCATAGTTTCGGCATTTCGTCCATCAAATATTTTCAGAATAATAAAGGCAGCGACTTTACCAACCAGTACACCGACAATCCCTCAACGAACTGGAATTACAGCGTGCGCCTCGGCTACGTGGAGCCGCTCGGCAAGAACTGGTTTGCCGAAGTGCGCTACGAGTTCTCGCACAAATATTCCGACAGCGACCGCTCGCTCTATAATCTCGACGAGTATCCCGACGGTTCGTTTGGCAATGCTTCCGGCTACCCCCTGATCGGCTCGCTGCCCGCCACGGAAGCAGACATCTGGGCGCAGATGCTCGACGACGACAACAGCCGCTACGCCACCTATAAGTATACCGACCACACGGCAACGGCGGGCATTCGCTACAACTCCTCGAAAATCCGCGCCAACGTGGGTGTATCGTTCAATCCAGAGGAAACAAAACTCAACTACCTGCGCCCGGGACAGAACATCGACACGCTCGTGACGCGCCACGTGTTCAACGTTTCGCCGCAAATACGCTTCCGTTACAGTTTCTCCAAGACCAATCAGTTGGAAATCAATTATCGCGGCTCGGCCTCGCAGCCCTCGATGACCGACCTGCTGGCCGTTGTGGACAATTCCGACCCGCTCAACATCTCGCTCGGTAATCCCGGTTTGAAACCCTCGTGGAACAACAACATGCGCGTTAGTTATCGCGGCTACAACGCTTACCGCCAGCAGGGCATGGCGTTCAACCTTACCTTCCAGCAGACCAAGAACTCCGTTTCCAACCGTATGGTCTACGACAATGCAACCGGCGCGCGCTACACGCGGCCCGAGAACATCAGCGGCAACTGGAACACGGCGGGAAACTTTATGTTCAACACGGGTCTGGGCTATCAGAAGAATTTTACCATATCTACCTTCACCGACATCAGCTATAAAAACGCCGTGGGTTACGTGAGCCGAATCGGTTCGTCGGCGAGCGTGCAGCAGTTCTCGCGTGCCGTGTTCTTCGACACTTATGCAAATAGCGCGACAGCCGCAGCAGACAAGAAATCCTTCGACGATTACAACAAGATTTTCGATGCCGCTCAATCTTCAAAGAATACTACGCGCACGCTTGGCGTAGGCGAGAACCTCAATATTACTTATCGTAACTCTTGGTTCGACATCGGGCTTTTGGGAACGCTGAAATACGAGCACTCGCGTGCCACGCTGCAAGAAAACTACAATATGGACACGTGGCAGTTCTCCTACGGCGCACAGGCTAACTTCAACTTCGACTGGGGCATGAGCGTTTCGACCGACCTGCGCATGAGTTCTCGCCGCGGCTACACGGACAACGCGATGAACACCAACGAGTTCCTGTGGAACGGGCAGATTTCGCAATCGTTCCTCAAAGGCAACGCAGCAACCGTGAGCCTGCAGTTCTACGACATCCTGCACCAGCAGAGCAACATCAGCCGCGCCATCACCGCGCAGCAGCGCAGCGACTCGTGGAGCAACGCCATCAACTCTTACATCATGCTCCACTTCATCTACAAACTCAACGTCTTCGGCGGCAAGAGCACGGAGGAGAATAAGGACACCAGAGACAACGGCCGCAATGCCCGCGAGGGCTTCCGTCCCAGCCAGCCCGGAGGAAACTCCATGCCTGCCATGCCGATGATGCCCGCCGGTGGCGGACAAGGCGGCGGTCGCGGAGGATTTTAAGAGCAAATAAAAACCGAAAAAGCCAAAGAGACGAAAAACTGAATGGCTTCATAGGAAATAATTTGATTATAGTATCATCTGCCTGGAAGGCAGTACGGAGCGAAGCGACGATAACCGGGGACGCAGTCCTCGGGGGAGACCATTGCGATGGTTCTGCCTGGAAGGCAGTACGCCTGTGGAAATGTTTAAAACCATGTCCTATGGCGTAGTGCCTTCCAGGCACATCGTTCAAGTCCCGCCTTTCCGGGCACTGCGTACCCGGTTATCGTCGCTACGCTCCGTAGTGCCTTCCAGGCACATCGTTCTCTCCTCGCATTTGCTGCAAAATCGCAAACGGTGAACCTGCCGACTGGCGACGACATCTGCCTCCTTTCGTCTGATTTCCCATTTTCTTACATGCAAAAGCGCAAAAAAACGGAGAAAGGCTTTGCTGCTATGAAAATAAGACTTACCTTTGCACCGCTTTAAGAAAGAAACGCACGGGCACTTAGCTCAGTTGGTTCAGAGCGTCTGCCTTACAAGCAGAGGGTCGGGGGTTCGAATCCCTCAGTGCCCACCAAATAAATTCGATGCGTTTCTTTTTATGAAGCAGCCATGACCTGTTTCTTCGGGCACTTAGCTCAGTTGGTTCAGAGCGTCTGCCTTACAAGCAGAGGGTCGGGGGTTCGAATCCCTCAGTGCCCACTAATTATCTGAAAGAAACAACTTAGGTCATCGGGCACTTAGCTCAGTTGGTTCAGAGCGTCTGCCTTACAAGCAGAGGGTCGGGGGTTCGAATCCCTCAGTGCCCACACTGGGAAATCAAAATCCTTAAAAGGCGTGGAAACCCTCGGTTTCCGCGCCTCATTTTTTTATTTCCGTACGAATGACTACCGAACAATATCCTTCGCGACTCTTGGAACGCGCGGTGAGCGAGTTTGCCAAACTCCCCGGCATAGGGCGCAAAACGGCCCTGCGCTTTGCCCTGCACACGCTCTCGCGCGACGAGAACAGCGTGGCGGCAATGGCAGAGAGCATCTTGCGGCTGCGCCGCGAGGTGAAATATTGCCGTGTGTGCCACAATATATCCGACACCGACGTTTGCGAAATCTGCGCCAACCCGCGCCGCGATGCCTCTACCATTTGCGTAGTGGAGAATGTGCGCAGCGTCATGTCGTTTGAAAGCACCGGGCTCTACCACGGCCTTTATCACGTGCTCGGCGGCGTGATTTCGCCGATGGACGGCATTGGGCCGGCAGACCTGCGCCTCGACAGCCTCTTCGAGCGCGTGGCGCAGGGTGGCATCAAGGAAGTAATCCTTGCCCTCAATCCCACCATGGAGGGCGACACCACCAACTTCTACATCTACCGCAAGCTCGAGCAGACGGGTGTGACTGTCACCGTGCTGGCGCGCGGCGTGAGCGTGGGCGAAGAAGTGGAGTATGCCGACGAGGCTACCCTCGGCCGCTCGCTCGTGGGGCGCACACCATTTGCATAATTAACAAAAAGCAACTACACAATATTACATATATATTGGATGAATTAAACAAAAACAATAAAAACCGCTTGTCCTGTGTGGCCTAACGGCTCGCCTTATCCGATTAAGCCCCAGCCTAAAAGTCTGTCGACTTTCGTCTGGTGCTTAATCTGCTAAGGCTGCGGTCGGTTCCCGCCCGCCCACACAGGACAAGCAAAAAACAGAAAAAAGTGGACATTATTTTTTTCTGTAAAAAGTAAAGAAGAGATGCATTACTTTTTTCTGTTTTTTGCTTGCATCGTTTGAAGCGGGCGGGCACCGACCGCAGCCGCAGGGATTAAGGGCGAGCAAAAGCCGCAGGCTTTAATGCTCGGCGTTAAGCCCGGCGGCGTGTCCTTGGGCTTCAAACGAGGCAAGCGGTTTTTATGGTTTTTGTAAAATTCAACTAATAGGCAACTACACAATATTATATATATGTCTCCAAACGCAATGATTAAAGTCCTGCGCATCGACTACGTGCTCACGCTCGTGGCGGCAGGGCTGCTGGCGGCAGCCTTTGAACTCGGCTGGCTGCCCTCGGGTTTTGTGGAAGCCACGCCCGAAACGCTCTATACGGCAAATCTTTTCAGCATCATCACGGCACTCGGCGGCACCTATCTCGCCCTGCGACTTATGGCTTTCGGCAAGGTGAAGCGCATGGTCGCCGAGAACGAAAAGGCGTACCCCAAGTTCTGCGCTCTGCGTCAGTTGATTGTCGGCGTGGCACTCTATGCCAATCTTTTTCTCTACTACGCCCTGTTGAGCCCCGACAATACGGCGATGTACTGCCTGCTCATCACGCTCGCGGCACACTGCTTCTGCTGGCCGGCGGCGCAGGCTCCTTCCGATAAGTAACGCAAAAAGATGAAACTCACCGTCATCATTGTTAACTACAACGTTCGCTATTTTCTCGAACAATGTCTGCGCTCGCTGTTCCTCGCGGGCACGGGCATTGATATGGAGGTATATGTTGTGGACAACGCATCGTCGGACCGCAGCGTGCCGTTTCTCAGGGCGCGTTTCCCGAAAAAGCAATATCCCCACCTGCATTTTATCGTCAATGCCGAAAACATGGGTTTCGGCTACGCCAACAATCAGGCGTTGAAGAAGGCGGCGGGTGAGTATGTGCTTTACCTGAACCCCGACACCCTGCTCACGGAAAACACCCTGCACGATGTGCTCGCCTTTGCCGACAGCAAGCCCGACCTCGGCGCGCTCGGCGTGAAAATGTTGCAGGAAAACGGACGCTTCGCCTTTGAGTCGCGGCGCGGCCTGCCCACTCCGTGGACATCTTTCTGCCGTATGGCGGGACTGGCCACACTGTTCCCAAAGTCGCGGCGCTTTGGCAAATACTATATGCGCTATCTCGATGAGAATGAGTCGGCGGAGATAGAAATCGTGTCGGGGGCATTCATGCTGGGGCGGCGCGAAGTGTTGCAGGAGTTGGGCGGCTTCGACGAAGACTTCTTTATGTACGGCGAGGACATAGACCTCTCTTATCGCCTCCTCAAATCGGGACGCAAAAACTACTACGTGCCCACGCCCATCGTGCATTACAAAGGCGAGAGCACGCAGAAAAACAGTTATCGCTACGTGCACGTGTTTTATGAAGCGATGCTCATCTTTTTCCGCAAGCATTTCCGTCATTACAGCCTGCTTTTCTCCCTTCCCATCAACATTGCCATTGTGCTCCGCGCCGCCGTGGCGCTGATAGCCATGCAGTTTAAAGCCTTGCGCTCCATTTACCATCCTCACGAGAAGAAGGTGGTGGGCAGTTTCTTATACTACGGGCGAAACATGGAGCAGATGAAGCATTTGGCAGAGCAGTGGCGGCTGGACGTGACCTACGTGGAAGCCGACGAACAGGCAATGCCCGAAGGGCCTCTGACGTACGAGGGCGACCTCGGCCGCTTTATGTTCGTCATCTACGACGACGAGTCGTATTCTTTAAGCAAGATTTTGGAAAATGCAGCCCGTTCGCCGCAACCGCTCTACGTGGCTACGTATCATGCGCAGAGCAATGTTTTGATAACCGGCGGCAAGGTGTATCATGCGATACGCGATACGCTATAAGAATTGGTTTTAGAACATGACAAAGCCTTTGCCCGTCATATTGAGAGCCTTAGAGCCAGAAGACTTAGAGTTGCTCTATACGATAGAAAACGACCCCGAGGTGTGGGACGTTACGGCAATCGGCGCACCGTGCAGCCGTTATGCCTTGAAGCAGTATGTCGCTTCGCAGCAGACGCTCGGCGAGTGCGACCAGTTGCGCCTCGTGGTGGCTCTGCGCGACAGCGGCCGCGCCATCGGCATTGCCGACCTCACGGACTACGATGCCATAGACCGCCGCGCGGAAATCGGCATCGTGTTGCTCCGCTCCGAGCGTGGTAAAGGCTACGGTGCAGCCGCGCTATCCTTGCTCGAGGCCTATGCCCGCGACCGCCTGCGCCTGCACTCCCTGCTTGCCCGCTCGGCAACCGAGGGCAACGATGCCGCCCTTGCGCTTTTTCGCTCCGCCGGCTATGAACAGGCGGGCACGCTCAAGGATTGGCATTACAGCAAAGGCAAGTACAGCGACATGGCTTTGTTTCAAAAGATTTTTAAGAAAGGGTAGGGGATTTTTCTTGTGCCTGCCGCTAATAAATACCCAATAAAGGAGTCTTAAAATGAACGAAAATCTGAAGTGCTACTTCAGATTTTATCGGAAAATTTGAAGTGGTACTTCAGATTTTCACTCGAAAAACACTCTTTTACCGACCCTTTTCTCTGATTTTCTTTTCTTCCTTACTTTATAGTTGCATCAGCAGCCTTTTTTCTTTACTTTTGCATAATAAGACAAACAAAAATATCATGTTGTTTATGCAGAAACTGGCAGATTATATCAAGCAGATAGAGATTAAAAGCCTGTGGAGCGGGCACAAGCACATCGTTTGGACGCTGCAACGGGGCGTGAACGTGCTGAGCGGAAAGAACGGCGCGGGCAAGAGCACCATCCTCAACAAACTCGTCTCAGCCTTGCGCGACATGCCCGCCAGCGGAGAAATTAAGTGCGCCACGCACCTCGGCGTGCGCATCGACTTCTCGCCCTCCGATGCCACGGGCATACGCTACGACATCATTCGCAGTTTCGACCGCCAGCCCGTCCGCGACGAGCGCATCACGGCGGCGGCAGGCGTGCCGCTCATCACGGAGCTCGATTGCCAGCTCTACCTTGTGCAGCGCCGCTATCTTGACTACCAGGTAAACGTGGGCAACCGCATGATTGCCCTCCTCACCGGCGGCGCGCCCGACGCCCGCGAGCGGGCCACGGAGGCCGCCAATCTTAAAACGCGCTTCCAGGACATTGTGGACGAATTGTTTAGCGAAACAGGCAAGCGCATCGACCGGCAGAGCAACGAACTTTCCTTTATCCAATACGACGAGCCGCTATCGCCCTACAAACTTTCCAGCGGCGAGAAGCAGGTGCTCCTGATTTTGCTCACCGTGCTCACCGAAGACCGCCAGCCCTACGTGCTGTTTATGGACGAGCCCGAGGCGAGCCTGCATTTCGAGTGGCAGAAGAGGCTTATCAGCATTGTGCACGAGCTGAACCCTAACGCGCAGATTATCCTCACTACTCACTCGCCCGCCCTCATTATGGACGGCTGGGAGGACAGCGTTACGGAAGTTAGCGACATCACAGTTTAAGGAAAATGGGCAAGGGGCTTACAGATAATCTCAATTCGGCTTATGTTGAGGCTGCCAACCGTTTGGCGGGAAAGCAGGCTCCGAAGAAAATCGTGGCTTATGTGGAGAGTTACGATGACGTGCTCTTTTGGAGCAATCTGCTGCGCGAGGCGCAGTTGCCGGGCATACAGTTTGAGGTAATTCTTCCTTCTCGTTACTCGCTTTCAAAAGGCAAGAAGATAGCCCTTGCCAACGACCTCGGCCCGCGCCTCGGCAAATACATGATTGCTTGCGTAGATGCTGATTACGACTATGTGCTTCAAGGCGTTACGGAAAACTCTAAGATAGTTTGCACGAACCCTTACGTGTTCCACACTTACGCTTATGCAATTGAGAACTTCCAGTGCTACGCACCCACTCTGCACAACGTTTGCGTCATGGCTACGCTCAACGACCGCAACGTTTTTGACCTTGAGCGTTTCCTTTCTGAATATTCCGAAATCGTTTGGCCGCTTTTTGTCTGGAATGTGTGGGCGTATCGCTACGGGGCTTACAAGCAGTTCTCCCTCCTCGACTTTGCGCGCGTGGTGACGCTCACGGAGGTCAATCTGCATCATCCCGAGCAGACGCTTGCCCGCCTGCGCCACCTGGTCAATGGCAAGATCAGCCGCCTGCAAAAGTCGTATCCGCAGGGCCGCCGCACGTACAAACCGCTTTGGAACGAGTTGCTCGCTCTCGGTCTCACGCCGCAGACAACTTATATGTATATGCGCGGGCATGACTTGTTCGATGGTGTGGTCACGCCGCTGCTCTCTGCCGTTTGCGACCTGCTGCGCAAGGAGCGCGAGCGCGAGATACGTCGGCTGGCGGAACACGCTACGCAGTTGCAAAACGAACTCTCAGCCTACGCCCACGCCTCTTCTCCCATTGACGAAATGCTGCGCAAGAACCTTGCCTATACCGATTGCCCGCTGTATCGCAAGATTATCGACGATATCAAGGCGTTTGTTGAGGGAGTATAGTAGGGCGTTCTGCAGAACGCCCGCCAGGTGCGCCGCATGGCATAAATAATTGAGGCAATCATTTTTCGCTTTTTCTTTTGCTTTTTACTCGCCTTGCACTAACTTTTCATAAGTTAGGCGGCGGCTCGGAAAAGCAAAAGAAAATGCTTCAAATTAAAAGCCTGCGGCTTTCATTTTCCGCTTTTTCTTTTGCTTTTCTCTCGCCTTGCACTAACTTTGCACTATCTAATCAGGTACTTCCTTATAAGATAGTTTTAATATGGGTACTTTTCTTAAAGCCGTAAAGGCGGGCTGGTCGAAATTAAAAAAGGCATTGGCCGCCGCATGGCGTTGGTACAAGGGACAGTTCGCAGGCCGTCCTTGGTGGCGAAAAACATTGGCGGCCATTGTTTCGTTTTTCGCATTTATAATATTGTATGCCGTCGCCGTTACCTGCAATCTCTTCTGGCTTTTCGGCAAATCGCCGTCAATCAGCGAAATCCGCAATCCAAAGACCGCAATGGCGTCAGAAATGTATAGTGCGGACGGCAAACTGCTCGGCAAGTTCTTCAACGAGAACCGCTCGCCCGTGCCTTACGACTCCATCAACAGCGTTTTCTTCCAAGCACTTATTTCTACCGAAGACGAACGCTTCTACGACCACCACGGCGTAGACGTGCAGGGGCTCTTTGCCGCGCTGAAAGATGCCACGCAGGGCCGCGCCCGAGGCGCGTCTACCATTTCGCAGCAACTGGTAAAGAATATGTTCCGCGTACGCACGCAATATTCCACCGGCTTGCTCGGAAAGGTGCCGGGGCTGAGTATTCTCATCATGAAGAGCAAGGAGATGATCATCGCCACCGAGTTGGAACTGCTCTGCACGAAAAACGAAATCCTCGAGATGTACGCCAACACGGTAGACTTTGGTTCCAACGCTTTCGGCATCAAGACGGCCGCCAAAACGTATTTCAACACCACGCCCTCGCAACTCAAGCCCGAGGAAGCCGCTGTGCTCGTGGGGTTGCTCAAAGCCACGTCGGCCTATAATCCGAAAATCAATCCCAAGAACAGTCTGAAACGCCGTAACACCGTTTTAGACAATATGTATGCCCACCGCAAGGAACTCGCAGAGCATTTCCCCAATGTGGCCATTACTACCAAAGAGGCCTGCGAAGCACTCAAAGAACAACCCATTAAGTTGAATTTCAGTGTTGAAAACGCCTATCAGGGCACTGCGCTCTACTTCCGCGAGGCGGTGAAGGACTACGTGCGCGAGCATTGCCCCGACCTTGACCTCGACCGCGACGGACTGAAAATCTACACCACGCTCGACAGCCGCATGCAGCGTTATGCCGAAGAGGCGGTGGACGAGCAGATGCAGAACGTGCAACGCTCTTTCGACAACCATTGGCGCGGCCTCGGCGACCCTTGGCGAGATGCAAAGGGCAACGTGATTCCGAATTTCATCGAAGACATCGCCCGCCGCAGCGATGCCTATAAGATGCTCGTAGCACGCTTTCCCAACAATCCCGACTCCGTGCGCCATTACATGAACAAGCCCCACCGCGTCAAACTCTTCAGTTACGGCGAAGAGGGTAGGGTGAAGTACGAAGAGATGAGCACGATGGACTCCATTCGCTATATGGTGAAATACATGCACACGGGCTTCGTGGCCATGGAACCGCAGACAGGCTACGTGCGGGCCTATGTGGGCGACATCGATTTCAAGACTTGGAAATACGACAAGGTGCAGGCCATGCGCCAGCCCGGCTCCACGTTTAAACTCTTCGTATATGCCACCGCCATGAAGCAGGGCTGGACGCCGGCAGATGCGCGCATCACAGACTCTTACATACGTATGGAGGTCTACGACCCCACACAGGGTAAAAACACCATTTGGCAGCCGCACAACGCTAACGGACATTTCTCCAACGCCAACATTCCCCTTCGCGCCGCTTTCGCGCAAAGCGTCAACACCATTGCCGTAAAACTCGGGCAAGAGGTAGGCATCGACAACGTGATACAGACGGCGCACGACATGGGCATAACCTCGAAACTCGAGAATGCCCCCGCGCTCGCCCTTGGTTCCAACGACGTGACGCTCTTCGAGATGGTTAACGCCTATGCCTCCGTGGCCAACGACGGTATGCACGTCTCTCCCGTGCTCGTTACCAAGATAGTCGATGCCGACGGGCGCACCGTCTATGAGGCGAAGCATGAAGAAAGCCGTGCCTTGCCTTACCGCGCCGCCTTCTATATGCAAAAACTCCTCGAGGCCGGTGTGCGCGACGGCGGCGGTACGTCGCAGACCCTCGGTGGTTCGGCCTATTTGGGTCGCTATGGCAATCAGCTCGACTTCGGTGGCAAGACCGGCACGAGCAACAACCATTCCGATGCGTGGTTCATCGGCGTAACGCCCGGTTTGGTGGGCGGCGCGTGGGTAGGCGGCGAGTACCGCAGCATCCACTTCCGCACCGGCCGCCTCGGGCAAGGCAGCCGCACGGCATTGCCCATCTTCGGGCTGTTTATGAAAAAGGTGTTGGAAGACGAGAGCCTGAAAGACAAATACCTGCTCAAATATCCCGCGCCGAAGGAAGACATAGCCCCGTCTACTTACCAAGGCTATTTCGCCCCGCCTGCCGAAGAGACCGACAGCCTCTCTGCCGACAGCACGTTTGTTGGCGATGACCTCATGGGCACGGGCGCAGACCCTGCCGCTGCCGAGCAACAGGCCGGCAATGCCGCAGAGGCGGCGGGCGAGAATGCCGCCAACTTGTTTGAATAAGGCAATAATTATTGGGCGCAGCAATGCGCCCAATATAGATAATCTGAGGCGTTTGCAAAAGTTTGCAAACGCCTTTTCTCTTTCTGCGTAGAACGTGATTTTGCCGTTTGCAATTTTTACGTCTCTGCTTTCTTGGAAATTTTGAAAGTTTAGGAAAATATAACACTGACGGACTTGCGAAAAATTTTCAGGCGGAAAATTTTTGCGCTTACGTAAGTTCGGCTTAACTATCCTATAAGCCCGCAAAAATTATCCTATAAGATAATTTTCACGATCACGGAGATAATTTTCACGAGCTTGCTGATAATTTTCACGATCTTGCTGAAAGTTGCGGGTAAAACAAAAGCAGGAAGTGCGCTGCGCCGCGCTCTTCCTGCTTGCAAGGCAAATTTAATCATTTATTCCCGTTGCGCCAAATCCCAAAAAGTGTTGCGGTTTGTTTATTGGCAATAAAACAGACGTTTTGAAGTGCCTTGCACGAAAGATTGCGGGATTTCATCGCATTATTTCCGAATTTTGAGCGCAAAACAAGCACTGACTTATAAGAAACTGCGATTAATTCAGCAAAAATACGTACTTTTGCAGCATATTTGGGGCATTATGCACGGCTGCCCTGGACGAAAACGCGGCGGTGCGCTCCATAAAATTGACTTGTATGGGATTTTTTGATTTCTTTTCCAAGAAAAAAAACAAGGAAACGCTCGATGCCGGCCTTGAAAAAACGAAAGAAAGTTTTTTCGGCAAACTCGCGCGCGCCGTTGCCGGCAAAAGCAAGGTAGATGACGAGGTGCTCGACAACCTCGAGGAAATTCTGATTACATCAGACGTGGGCGCAGACACCACCGTCGAGATTATCCAACGTATCGAGGAGCGCGTGGCCCGCGATAAGTATGTGGGCACTTCGGAGTTGCAAAACATTCTGCGCGAAGAAATCTCCTCGCTGCTCACAGCCTGCGGCAACGACGACGAAGCGGGGTTTGACCTCCCGGAAGACAAGAAGCCGTATGTTATCATGGTGGTCGGCGTGAATGGCGTGGGCAAAACCACGACAATCGGCAAACTTGCCTACCAGTTTAAGGAGGCCGGCAAGAAAGTGGTGCTCGGCGCGGCCGACACGTTTCGCGCTGCCGCCGTGGAGCAACTCTGCATCTGGGGCGAGCGCGTCGGCGTGCCCGTGGTGAAGCAGCAGATGGGCAGCGACCCCGCCAGCGTGGCATACGACACGCTTTCATCAGCCAAGGCTCAGGGGGCAGACGTGGTGATTATCGACACCGCCGGCCGCCTGCATAACAAAGTGGGCTTGATGAACGAACTGACGAAAATCAAAAATGTGATGCGCAAAGTCGTTCCCGATGCGCCCCATGAAATCCTCCTCGTGCTGGACGGCAGCACGGGGCAGAACGCTTACGAGCAGGCACGCCAGTTTGTGAAAGCTACCGAAGTGACGGCACTTGCCGTGACCAAACTCGACGGCACAGCAAAAGGCGGCGTGGTGATCGGCATCTCGCATTTGCTCAAAGTGCCCGTGAAGTACATCGGCCTCGGCGAAAAGATGACCGACTTGCAGCCCTTCAACCGCCGCGCCTTCGTAGACTCGCTCTTTGGCGATAGGGAGGCGTAAGATTAGTATGCATTTCGGCTTTTCCCCTTTCTATACAATATTATATATATGCACAGCGTAGACATCATCACGATGGGCTGCTCCAAAAACCTTGTGGATTCGGAGCAACTGATGCGCCAATTCAAGAAATTCGGCTATAAAATATACCACAACCCCGAACGGACGCACGGCGACGTTGCCGTGGTGAATACGTGCGGTTTTATCGGCGACGCGAAAGAAGAGAGCGTGAATATGATACTCGAACTTTGCGACGCAAAAGAGCGCGGCGAACTCAAAAAAGTGTTCGTAATGGGTTGCCTTTCTGAAAGATACCTCAATGAACTCGTTGAGGAAGTGCCGCAGGTGGATAAGTTTTACGGCAAGTTCAACTGGAAAGATTTGCTCTCAGATCTTTGCGGCGATTACGACGAGTCGCTGCGCAACCGCCGCGTACTCACCACGCCCAAACACTACGCCTATCTGAAAATCTCGGAGGGCTGCGACCGCAAATGCGCCTATTGCGCCATTCCCATCATCACGGGCAGCCACAAAAGCCGTCCTATGGAGGAAATCCTCGATGAAGTCAGGGAATTGGTGGCAGAGGGCGTGAGCGAGTTTCAGGTTATTGCGCAGGAACTTACGTACTACGGCATCGACCTCTACAAGGAGCAACGCCTGCCTCGGCTCATCGAAGAAATGGCCCGCATTCCCGGCGTGCGCTGGATAAGGTTGCATTATGCTTATCCCACGCATTTCCCGAAAGATTTGCTGCGCGTAATGCGCGAATACCCAAATGTTTGCAACTATTTAGATATAGCGTTGCAACACATTGCCGACCCCGTGTTGCAGCGTATGCAGCGCCACATCACGAAAGCCGAAACCCTTGCCCTTTTGCAGGAAATGCGGCGCGAAGTGCCCGGCATCTGCATACGCACAACGCTGATGGTAGGTTTTCCAGGCGAGACGGAGGAAGACTTCAACGAACTCCTCGACTTTGTGCGCGAGGTGCGTTTCGACCGCATGGGGGCTTTTGCTTACAGCGAGGAAGAAGGTACTTACGCCGCCTTGAATTATGAGGACGATGTGCCCGAAGAGGTGAAGCAGGCGCGGCTGGACAAACTGATGTCCGTGCAAGAGCGCATCTCCGCCGAACTCTGCGCCGCCAAGGTGGGGCAACGCTTCACGGTGGTGATAGACCGCCAAGAAGGCGATTACTACATCGGGCGCACGGAAGCCGACTCGCCCGAAGTGGATTGCGAGGTGCTCGTGCCCGTAAGCGAGCAGTCGCTGCAAACCGGCGCATTCTATACGGCAGAAATCACGGGGGCTGATGAGTTCGACCTTTATGCCACGATTGTTGATTGATACAATATTATATATATGAACAACAAAGATTTTCTCAACGCTGTTTCCCGCCGCATGGGCATTTCCCAAAAAGAAGTGCAGGCGATGTCGGGCGCGTTTGCCAAGGCCCTTTCGGAAAATCTCGATGATGAAAACAGCCTGAACGTGCCCGGCTTCGGAAGTTTTGAGGTGAAAAAGAAGTTGGAGCGCGTGGTGGTCAGCCCGATTACCAAGAAGCGCAAACTCGTGCCGCCCAAACTCGCGCTTGCCTTCAAGCCGAGCAGTGTGTTGAAAGATAAAATACAATAAAGGATGCCTGTAAAGAACAAAATTTCGCTTCAAGAGTTGGCAGAGTTTATGACCGCTGCCGATGAGACCCTCGACAAGAAAACTTGCGAGGCCTTCGCACGCACCCTTTTCGAGGTGGTAGAAGAGGCCTTGCTTACCGATAAGTTTGTCAAGGTGAAAGGTTTCGGCACGTTCAAACTCGTTGCCGTAAGCGACCGCGAAAGCGTAAACATCAATACGGGCGAACGCTTTCAGATAGAGGGACATACAAAGGTTTCCTTCATTCCCGACAATACCTTGAAAGAAGAAATCAACCGCCCCTTTGCGCATTTCGAGACCATCGATCTTAGCGACGACACCGAGCAGGCAGAACTTGATGCCATTGATGCCGCTGCCGCCGAAGAAGCACAGGAAATGCAGGCATCGCAAGAAGCCGTGGAAGAAACCGCAGATGAAGCAGGGGAAGACATTGTAGAGGCATCTGTCGAGGAAGAATCTGCTGAAAAAGCCTTTGAGCAGACAGCCGAAGACGTGACAGAAGATGTGACAACTGAGGCAACCGAAGAATCAATGGAAGAACCTGTTGCCACAGAACCACAAACCATCGTCACGGCAGAGAAAAAGGAAGAAGAACCAGCAAAGGCCGCCGCGCCAGCCGAAGAGCGGCAATCAGTCGCCGAAGCAACTGTAGAAAATACAGACGATGAAGCCCCGGCAGAAGAGATGCCTGCCGAAGAATCACCCGAAAGCGAAGCGGACGGGCAGGAAGAAGCATCAACGGCTATGCCCATCACATACGAATACAACGAGCAGCCGCCGCGCCGCCCGTTTAATTGGTGGAAAGCCATTGGCTTGTTCTTCGCTGTGCTTGCATTGATGCTGGCCAGCTACTTTGCCGGCTATTACCGCCTGCTTTGCCCGTGCATCATCGGCTTGCCCGAGTGGAGCGAACCGCAGCCTGCCCAGTCCGCTGTCAAGGTGCAGCCCGCTAAACCCACGCCCGCTAAACCTCAGCTTGCGCCGGCAGAAGCAACCGCCCCGAAAATTCCGGAAAATTCGCTTAATCCGGAAAATCCGGAGCAGCCGGAGCCCCGTATAAGCAAGCCTGCAAAGCCTGCCTCCGCGCCCCGCAAGCAGCAATCCGCGCCCGCAGAAGTTGCCCCCGCACCCCAGGCCGACACGACCGTTGCCACGCAGCCGCACACCGTAGCGCGCGGCGAAACGCTCTATTCCATTGCCCGCAAATACTATGGCTCGGATAAGTACGTCAATGTCATTATTCGCCACAATCGCATAAAGAACCCCAATAACATCGAAAAGGGCACGACCCTCCAAATCCCTATCCTCGACACAGGGAATTAACGGGTTGAAGCCATTAAGAATGTTAAGAATACGGCGAGTTGTGTTAATAATATACGCGAAAAAGGGTTTTCTGCGGTGATAATTCGTAATAAAACCCTATATTTGCAATCGCCTTTCCAATAAATCTATTATTATGTCCTTACGAAGTACAATAGTTCTCCTTTTATTCTCCCTTTTCTCCATACCGGCTTTCAGCCAAGACCTTTTAGCCAGCCAGGCACCGATAGATCGCCGCTTACGCGCCGTTGATTCCGTGGCCCTGCGCCGCGTTATCCGCAGAAAAGAAGAGCGTTTGGATCAAGAATTGTACAGCACGTGGGACACGGAACGCGCTCACCCTTACACAAAAAAGCAGGTTGCGAGTGCCTTCCCCGACAGCGTCAAAATTGATTTGCGCGGTTTTTGCATGCCTACGCCTTCGCGCAACGTTACATCGCGTTACGGTTATCGCCCGGCTTTCCGCCGTGTTCACAAAGGACTTGATATTAAGGTTTATACGGGCGACACGATTGTCGCTGCCTTCGATGGAAAGGCGCGTGTGGTGCGCTACGATGCAGGAGGATATGGATATTATGTAGTGCTGCGCCACCACAATGGACTTGAAACCATTTACGGACATCTTTCCAAGCAACTTGTAGTTACCAATCAGGAGGTAAAGGCCGGTGAACCCATCGGTTTGGGCGGCAATACGGGACGTTCTTTCGGTTCGCACCTTCATTTTGAAACGCGCGTGCTCGGTCAGCCCATTGACCCCGAATTGCTGTTTGACTTTCCGCAACAAGACGTGACGGGCGACTATTTCGTGTTCCACCGTCCCGCAGGCCTTCCCGACGCCAATGCTGCAATGCTCGCGAGCAACGACGATATCGGCGAGCACGATGCCGATCCCTCCAGCGCACTGCCCGCTGCCAAGAGCAAGAAGCGCAATTCACGCGACCTGGCTTCCAACAGCAGTTCGCCGCGCTACTATAAGGTGCGAAAGGGCGACAGCCTTTATACTATTGCTCGCCGCCTCGGCACTACGGTAAAGTCGCTGGAACACACAAACCGCCTGAACGGCCGTTCCAAAATCCGTGCGGGACAGATTTTGAGATATTAGAAAACAGATTTTATTCAATATATAAAAGGTGTGCCTTGCTGCACGCCTTTTTTTGATGATACACCGCAATATAAATGTACCGCCCCTGCCAGCCAAAGCATCATTCGATTTTTGAGCAAGTTCCTTTGTTGCGCGTCTTGCTTGCCTACATCTTCGGCGTATTGGCAGCCTATTATGCGCCCGAAGGTTGGCAGAGGCCGATGCCTTGGCTGTGGGGCGCAGTTGCTGCGTCATTGATGTATGTGGCCTTGCTCTATTTCTCAAAAGATAGCCGCAAGGAGAGGCGGTTTGCTTCGGTTGGCCTGCTGTCTGCCGCCTTTTTCTTCGCCGGAGCCGCTAATCTTTTGATTTTCTTTTCTAAAACAGATACTGCATGGCCCGAGCAGACGAAGACTTGGCAGGCGGAAGTGACGCACGTGCAGAAAATCTATCCCAGCGCACGGTTGGTCCGAGCCGAACTGCTTAAAGGCGAACAAAAAGGCAAGACCGTGCAACTCTATCTTCAAGGAACGAATACCGACAGCCTGCAAATCGGCCGCGCCATTGCCTTTTCCGCACGAATCAGCACGCCGAAGAATCAAGGAAACCCCGATGAATTTGACTATGCTTCATATCTGCGGCGGCAGGGCGTTTCAGGCACGGCATTTTGCGACAGCGTGCATTGGACTTTGCTCAGAGCAAAAGCCGCTCCGAACCTGTTGGCGCATTTGGCTACGCTGCGCAACAGCCTGCTCGAGCGGCTCGCCCGCTATTGCAACGCCGAGGCGTTTCCCATCCTTGCGGCGATGGCATTGGGCAGCAAACTTTATCTCTCGTCCGAGGTGCGCGATGTGTTTTCGCAAACCGGCGCGAGCCACGTCCTCGCCCTTTCGGGCCTGCATCTCGGCATACTCTTCGGTTTCCTCTCCCTGCTCATCAGTCCGCTCCGCCAGCGCCGCCGTTTGTTTGCCCTTGCCAATATTTTCCTGTTGCTCTTGATGTGGCTCTTTGTCGGTATGGCGGGCCATCCGCTGTCGCTCGTCCGCGCCGCTGTGATGCTTACCGTAATGCAGGCATGTGGCCTGCTTAGCCGCGACAGCAAACCGATGGTGAACCTCAGCCTTGCCGCGTTCATAATCCTGCTTTTTGCACCGCAGTCTCTCTTCGATGCGGGCTTTCAGTTAAGTTTTCTTTCCGTCTTTTCCATAATATACCGCCGTCCTATATATGACAGTCAGAAAACGTTGAGGCAGAAAGTCTTATTATCCTTTTATCAACTCTTTGCTACATCTTTGCGCGCACAGATAGGAACGGCTCCGTTGGTGGCGTTCCACTTCCACGTTTTGCCGCTTTTGGCCCTGCCCGTAAGTTTCATCGTTATTCCTCTGGCGTATCTGCTTTTAGTGCTGTCTGCCTGCTTTTTCCTGTTGCCGTTTATGGCGATGCCTATTGCCGCCGTGCTGAATGTTTTAGTGTATTTGCTGAATTCGGTTTTAGCCTGGGTGTCGTCCTTGCCTGGTAGTAGTTTGCAGATAGTGCCTACTGCCTGCACCGTGGCTGGTTGCTATGCGATTTATTATTGCTTCATGCAATACAGGCGTTGGCGTTTGCCGCGCTTTGTCTATGCGGCTGCGCTTGTCATTGCCCTTTGCGCCGTGGCGGAATATTCGGAAGCGCGGCGTTACGCACAGCGTCCATTCATTGCGGTTTATAATGTGCGCCGCGCTCCCTGCGTGCATCTCATCGGCAAGCAAACTTACATTTATTCCGCCGTTCCTGCCGACTCCGCCATGCTCGCTTTGCAGAGCGTGGAGCGCACCTTTTGGAAAACGCGCCGTTTGCCTGCGCCGCAGTTTGTCGAAACGGGCTTTGCCAATGCCGAACTGCACGTTGCGCCGCACGTCCTTGCTTTCCGAGGCTGGCGCATAGCGATGCCTTTCGGCTGGCTGCCTAAGCAGCACAACGGCAAGCCTTTACCCATTGACGCCCTTATTGTAACCGCCGACTTTCGCGGCACGCTCACCCACGCCCTTGCTTTCTATCGTCCGCGCCTCGTTGTGCTGCACAGTTCCCTTTCGCAGCGTCGCGCCGAACTCTTTGCTCGTGAGGCCGAAGCGGCGGGAATCGAAGCCTTCGACGTTGCCCAGCGCGGTGCATTTATTTTGCGGTAAAGGACATCAACGAATAATCAAAGAGTTTATATGACAAAAACCATAAAAACCGCTTGCCCCGTTTGAAGCCCAAGGGCACACCGCCGGTTTTAACGCCGAGCATTAAAGCCTTACGGCTTATGCTCGTCCTTAATCCCTGCGGCTGCGGTCGGTTCCCGCCCGCTTCAAACGCCGCAAGCAAAAAACAGAAAAAAGTAAAGCATTCTCTTCTTTACTATTTACAGGAAAAAGTAAACTTCTACTTTTTTCTGTTTTTTGCTTGTCCTGTGTGGGCGGGCGGGAACCGACCGCAGCCTTAGCGGGGAGGACGCGAAACGGGAGCCGAAGGCTCACAGGTTCGCGGTCAACCCGGTAAGGCGAGCGAAAGCCCACACAGAACAAGCGGTTTTTATTGTTTTTGTTACATTCAACCAACACGTCAGTGTTTACTTCCTCTAAACTTCCTCCAAAATAGCTCTCTCTGCTAAGAAAATTGCAAAAAAGACGGTATATATTTGTCAAGCTTATATTTATTTCGCAACTTTGTAGGGTTAAAGTGCGGTTTAGCGCATGCTTGCTACTATGAAAGACGCGGGATTTCTTTTTGTTCATGTTCTTTTCCCCTAAATCCTGTCTCTTTTTACGTTTCGGCTGCGCCTTTTCCGCATTTCAATGGATGCTAAAATATTTTCCAAATTCTCAAACCTCAAATAATTTATCATGAAAAGAAACAGACTTTTTCTCTGTGCTTTTGCGCTCGGAATGCTCGGCATTTCCCCTGCATTTGCACAAGACCAGACTGTCACCATGGTCACGGCAAAAGCCGTTGACTCGCCGATGACGCTGATGGTCAACCAAACCAGTGCCGGCGTAACCGTGGACTGGGGCGACGGCAATCCCGTGGCTTATCCCGCTACTGCCGAAGACCTTTGCACCATTACGGGCACCGTAAAAGGCACGACGATTAAACTTACCGGCAGCCGCAAGCTCTCCACGCTCGTTTGCGCCGGCAACGAACTCACGAGCATCACCCTCACCGGCGCACCCAACCTGCGCTCGCTCTACTGCCAGGACAACAAGCTCACGTCGTTCGCCGTAGACGCTTGCACCGAACTTACCGACCTTGACTGCGCCAACAACTCCCTGACGCGTGTTATCCTCACGGCCGACAAGTTCCCCGCTCTCCAAAACGTGAACATCTCGGGCAACAGGATTACGACTGTTACTGGTTCGAGCGGCCGCTTCTCGATTACCTCTGCTGAATTGCAGCACGCCAACATTGCCAACAACAAGTTCAGCACCGTAATCCTCACGGGCAATGCCAACCTCGACCAGCTGCGCTGCGAAGGCAATCCCAGCTTGAAGAGCATCGACCTCACCCCGGCTCCCGAGGTTTCTTTGGTGACTTGCTACAACAATTCGCTCACCACGCTTTCTGCCAAGAGCGACTCGCTGCCCGAACTCCGCCACCTCTATTGCGACAACAACAAACTCACGAAGCTCCCCCTTGCTTACAGCAGCAAACTCACGGAGCTTTCGTGCGCCAACAACCAGATTTCGCAAATCGACTTCTCTGTCAGCAAGCCCAACAGCATTGTCTGCAACAACAACAAGCTCGCCTTCAATGCGCTCCCCAACGCCAAGTATAAACCCGCCAACATGGTTTATGCACCGCAGGCTATGGTGGACATCTCTTCTGCGCTTCAATTGAAGGACAACAAGTATTACTATGTCGTTAAGTGCCCCTCCTATTCCGACCGCACAAAGCCGCAATATCAGCTCGACCTCTCCGAGTGGTTCCAAGATGGCAACGGCAACTACACGGGTATTGCTTTCACGGCTTGGAAATTTGATAACGAAGCAGGCCAATACACCGAAATGTCGCTTGCTTCCACCTCCGCCAAGACCAATGAATACTGGATTGGCAGTGCCACGTCCGCAAGCCTGCGCGGCCGTATGATCTTCCTCCAGCCGCAGGAGTCGGTACGCATTCAGATGACCAGCACCACCTATCCCGACCTCGTGCTCACGACCAACGCCTTTGCCGTTGGCGAAGAGAACGCCACGGGCATTGACAAGGTGGTGAACGAAGCCGGCAGCGAACTGCAAATCATTCCCGGACGCGGCGAACTGACGCTCCGCGCCAACGGCCAAGCCCGCGCCGCTGTCTTCACCATCGACGGCAAGCAGGTTTGGAACGGCAGCGTCCAGAACGGAGAAAAGACCATTCGCCTCAACCGCGGCATCTACGTAGTGAACGGCAAGAAGGTCGTGCTCTAACAGACAATATATAATATATATAGCGACAACAATTATATAGCATTTATCATTAAAACAATTCAAATCATGAAGCTCAAAAATATATTCTTTGGCATGAGCATGGCCACGGCACTTGTTTGCGGCACGCCCGGAGCGCAGGCGCAAAACACATTGCCCGACGGCGCATTCCCTGCCATCGTTACCCCGCACAAGCAGCTGACGAACTATCGTGAACGCACCTTGTGCTACGACATCACAGCCAACGTTGACTACACCGCCACGCCGACCGTTTCTTGGATTACGGTGCGCAAGGGCGACAACGGCCGCGTATACGTACATCTCGCCGAGAACACCGGCGACGAGCAGCGCCAGGGCAAGGTGGTCTTTGCCAACGAAGCCAACGGCCTCACGCAGGAACTCCTTATCACCCAGACACGCAGCGAAGCCATTAAGGATCTGCCCGGCGACACTCAGGTAAAGCCTTCTTCCGCCACGGCCAACACCAATCAGAGCGGCTTCGGCATCGAAAAGACTTACGACGGCGATACCTCCACTTTCTACCACTCTTCATGGTCGCCCTATTTCGCCATTTCAGACAACAACCCCGTTGTTTTGACCTACAACTTCAAGAATGCCGAGCGCATCGACTACATCAATTACTCAACGCGCCAGGACGGGCAGTCCAACGGTAACTTCGGCCGCGTGGAAGTATTTGTGAAGCGCACGGGCGAAACGTCCTACACCTCGCTCGGTGTATTCGACTGCGGCTATTCTAACTACATCTTCTCTTTTGAATCTCCTATCCTCAACCCCGCCAGCATTCAGTTCAAGGTATATAGCGGCTATGCTGACAATGGTTCTGGCGGCTACGCCTCTTGCGCTGAAATGCAATTCATGCGCCAGACCGGCGAGCGCGAAGCTTTGCTCGGCCTCTTTGCCGACGAAGCCCTCACGCAGCTTAAGCCCGAGGTGACGCAGGCCGACATCAACAAGGTTGACGACTCTTTCGTTAAGAGCCTTGCACAGGCGCTTTTCGACGGTTCTTACAAGAGCGAATACCGCATAGCCGACTATCCCTTGCGCCTTTCTCCGCAGGTGCTCTCTGCTGAATGGAATGCGCCGGGCAAACTTTACGACCAGCTCGACAACCCCACGGGTATCAATATCCCCAAAGGCACGCAAGCCGTTGCCGTTAGCGGTCTGCCCACCGGCGTGACCCTCGGCCTTAAAGTAGTGGCTTGGTACGAAGGTAAAAACGGCGGCAACTTCGACGGTGGCAATCCGCAGCTGTTCAACTATTCGCTCCGCAACGGTCTGAACACGATTGATTATAAGTTCGACTACGACGGCCTCGCTTACGTAATCTACACGGCCAGCAGCCGCGCAGAGTACGAGCGCATCAAGGCACTTGCCCCCACGGTGAAGGTTCACTTCATCAACGGTCAGGTAAACGGTATCCTTACGCCCGACAAGACGAACAACGAGATGTACAAGCTTTGCGCCAACGCCAAGAGCATGTTTATGGACTGCTACGGCAAGAAGGTTCACTCCGTTTGGACCTCCAAGGGCTTGAAGGACTACTGCCGCGCTACCGACGGCAGCTATGGCTACCGCCAGTTCATGAACACTCTCGACAGCCTCATTGAATGGGAACACGACGTGCTCGGCTTCAAGAAGTACAACCGCGTGCCCGACAACCATACCTTCGCTTACGTGAACTATACTTACTATATGTTCCAGGGCGGTCTCGGCGTATCGTTCCACAACGACCAAGAGTCGCGCGTGCTCAACTGCAACACCATCATCAACCGCGATGACGACTGCATTTGGGGCCTCTCGCACGAGTGGGGACACCAGCACCAGATGCACCCCTACTTCTGCTGGGGCGGCGTGGCTGAGGTTTCGAACAACGTAAACTCTTACGCAAACATTATGCGCATGGGCTACAGATCTTCCGACAAGATCAATCACTGGCCGGCTGCCCGTAAGCACTTCCTCGAAGACAATGAGTTCAGCACCCGCACCAAGTACAGCTCTGGCCGTAAAGGCGCATACGATGATCGCGAATTGTTCTCTTGGAACAACAAACTCTATCAGCTTTGCACGGCTATGAAAGACTCTCTTATCTATCCCGTTTCCGAGAACAAGCTTCTCGGCGCACATATCAGCGATGTAGGTGTTGGCGAAGTGCTCTGCCCGATGATCATGCTCTATGCTTACTTCACCACGAACGGTTATCCTGACTTCGCTCCCGACTGGTACGAATCTCTCCGTCAGAACGACGACGAGAAGGGTTCGCAAATCGAAAAGCAGGGTGAGGTAGACAAGTACGAGTTGATAGCCAGCGCGCAAAATAGCAACAAGAACGGCAAGCTCGCCGTACTCCGCAGCAAATTCCCCAACTCCACTTGGGTTAAAAACAACTACATCACGGAGACGCAATGCAACCCGTATCGCAACTACGCTCCTTTCATGCTCAACTGGATTCGTAAGACCAGCCGTCTGACCGGTTACAATCTCTTCCCGTACTTCGAGCAGTGGGGTTACCTCCGCACCATTGCCATGAAGGTGGGCGACTACGGCAACTGGTATTACCTCCTCACGCAGGACATGTACGACGAGTTTAAGGCCGACATGGACGCCCTCGTTGAGAGCGGCAAACTCAAAACGATGCCCGCAGGCATGATTGAAGCAATCTCCAACACGCCGGATATGTTCCAAGACAAGCCCACGATTGCCAACTAAGTAATAAGTCCGTATATGATTTGCGCCGCAACGGGAAACGTTGCGGCGCATTTTTTTTTGTTGGTTTTTATGGCCCACGAATTTCACGAATATACACGAAGAACAAAGCGTTTAGATAATGGCGACCTTGTAGGTTGCACGAATTTTCACTAATTCAATATTTTCGGCTGCGCTCGGCATAGCCCAAATAAATTCGGCTCTGCGCTCGCTTGCGCGAAAATTCGTGAGATTAGTGCGACCGACAAGGTCGCTATTTTACCCGTTGAAAGGGATTAGTGTAAATTTCTTGATATTTTCGGCTGCGCTCGGCATAGTCCAAGTAAACTTGCCCTCTGCACTCGCTTGCACGAAAATTCGTGAAATTCGTGGGCAAAATAATCGTGGACAAACAAACGTAGACCATTTTTATACTATCTCCTGAATAAAGTTGTCCATTTCCTTGTATAGTTGACCATTTCCCCAAAAGGTTGACTATCGCCAAATTGCCTTATAATTCCTTCTCCCTGCCTATCCGCTTCGCAGTTTGAGGCAGATATTTTTTGCTATCCGCAAGAAAAATTTTCCTAAGTCCGTGATAGTTTTCACTATCTGCGCAGAGAAAGTTTGTTACAAAGTTTCTAATACATGTTACAAACTTTGTAACGCATGTTAGCAAGTTTGTAATACATGTTACAAAGTTTGTAATAAAAAATATCTTATATGAGCGGAAAAATTATCTTGCTGATAATAAAAACTATCTTGCGGATAGTGAAAACTATCTTGCAGATAGTGGTGCTCGAAAAGGGCTTCCCGGCAAGGGCGTTGGAAAAGATGTTTGTAGGAAAGTCAGTCAACTTGGCCAGTAAATGGTCTATTGAAAACAAACGTTTGTGCAAAGCGAGCGCAGAGACCAAGTTTACTTGGACTATGCCGAGCCGCCGCCAAAGGTGCATGTATATGAACCAATTTGCACAAACACCCGGTAAATGATTGGGGCGGGCTGTAAGCCCAAATGTTGCCCATAGCCCAGGGCAACGCCCTGGGGGAACGTAGACCGCGATTGATACATTCGGCATTTTTGCGCCGGCGCAAAAATGCCACGCGCCGAAAGCGCGTAACCCATTAATGCCCTTAACGCCCCACGGGGGCTATGTGCAACAATTGGGCTTGCAGCCCGCCCCACTTGTGCAGCCAGCACAGTGAACACGGCGCATGTACCGCCTTTTGCAATAGGCACTTAACGCATAACCCAACAATTCGTTTGTCAAAAGCCTACCTGTGGCGCCTTTGCGTATTCTTCTGCGGCTTTCAAATAAAGTTTCCAGACGCTTTCCAATAAGGCTGCGCGTATGGAATATGGTAAAAAAAAGTATGGGCGTTTTGCGAAACGCCCATACGATGTTACTTTGACAAATAGGCCGTTACGTTGGCTTCGATGCGGCGGGCAAGGTCGGCGGCGTCGGCATTGCGGTCGAAGGTTTCGCCCGTTATGTGCTCGTAGAGCTCGACGTAGCGGTCGGAGATGCCGGCTACGATTTCGTCGGTCATTTCGGGCACCTGCTGGCCGGCTTTTCCTTGGAAGCCGTTGTCCATGAGCCACTCGCGCACGAACTCCTTGGAAAGCTGCTTCTGCGGCTCGCCCTTTGCAAAGCGTTCCTCGTAGCCCTCGGCATAGAAGTAGCGAGAAGAGTCGGGCGTATGGATTTCGTCCATGAGATAAATCTTTCCGTCGTGCTTGCCAAACTCGTATTTGGTATCTACGAGAATAAGGCCGCGCTTTGCTGCGATTTCCGTGCCTCGGCGGAAGAGGGCAAGGGTGTATTCTTCCAGTTTGGCGTATTCCTCGGGCGTGGCAAGGCCGCGAGCGAGGATTTCCTCCTTGGAGATGTCGGCATCGTGCTCTCCGATTTCGGCTTTCGTGGTCGGCGTGATAATCGGTTCGGGGAAGCGCTCGTTCTCGCGCATACCCTCGGGGAGGCGCACGCCGCATATTTCGCGCACGCCGCTCTTATAGGCGCGCCACGCGCTGCCGCAGAGGTAGCCGCGCACAATCATTTCCACGGGGAAGCCTTCGCAGCGCACGCCCACGGTGACCATGGGGTCGGGTGTGGCGAGTTTCCAGTTGGGGCAGATGTCGGTCGTGGCGTCGAGGAACTTAGCGGCGATTTGGTTGAGCATCTGTCCCTTGAAGGGAATGCCTTTGGGGAGGATCACGTCGAAGGCCGAGATGCGGTCGGTTGCCACCATAACGAGTTTGTCGCCTACGAAATAAACGTCGCGCACTTTTCCGTGATACACGCCCGTCTGGCCGGGGAAGTTGAAATCCGTTTTTGTTAAAGCAGTCATTGTATTTGGGTTTAGAAAGGGTTATCTGCCCGCAAAATTACGATTTTTTTACGAGACGCGCCGCCATTGCACGATGGCAATAGCGGCGCGTCATATATGAAAGGCGTTGTTTTATTCGTTCACGGGCCAACCGTGGTCGGTGCCCCAGACGTCGCGTTCGAATTTATTGGAAAATTCGTTGGTCACGCCGCCGGTCGTTGTGCCGGGAGCTACTTCTTGAGAGGCTTCCAACGAGCCAGAGCCAACGAGCAGGGATTGTTCGGTGTGCAGGTCGTAGACCGTGCAGCGGGGAGAAACATATAATTTTTTCATTGTAGTGTCTATATATAATATTGTGTGTTTTTGTTTAACGATTATAGTAAACAAGTAAACGAGTAGACAAGTAAACAAGACAAGTATGTCTTTCGATACAATATTTCTATGAGTGACATGTCTCGTCTACTCGTTTACTTGTAAACTTGTCTACTAAAAACGAATTACTTTCTTACCGTTCACGATATACACGCCCTTGGGCAGGTTGCGGAGAGGCTGTGCCATGCGTATGCCGTTGAGGTTGTAGATAGCGCCGTTGGCGTTGCCGTCGGTTTGGCCGATGCTGTCGATGCCCGTCGTTTCGCCTTCAAAGTCGATGAGGTAGCCATTCACGGGCGTGATGTTCTTCGGCACGGCGAGGTAAGCGGTGGTCGGTTTGGTGAGCTGGAATGCTTCGCCGCCTTCTGCGCCGTAGTAGAAGCCGGGCTTGCTTGCGTTGTTGAGCGCGAGCTTGTAGTAGTAAACGGCTACGCCTCTCTGGCTGTCGGTTTTGCCCTCGTCGGTGCGAGCGCCTTCCATATAGTTCTCGCCGTTATATGTGGCGACTACGTTCTCTTTCAACACTGCGGGATAGTAGTTAGTGCCCGATGCGCCGCCGATAAGCAGTGCAGTCTGTGCCGGCACTTGCGAGCCCTCGTCGTAAGCCACCAGCTTCTTGATAACGCCCGCTTGCGGAGCCACGGTTACGGCATAGCCGCGAGCACCCTTCGGCATCACGTAAGGCACGTCCGTTACAAACGTGGCATAGCCCTTGGTCAGCGTGCTGATGGCAAGGTCGGTTACCTTTTGGTAGAGCTGGACTTTCAAATATCCGCTTTCACGGCGATTAGATACTGCGTAATGCTTTATTACTGTTCCTGAGTTTTGATAAATTAAGCCACGATTTGTTTTAGAAGCATCACTAAAGGTGCAATAGCTATCTATTTCAACATTGCCGTCGTCATCAAAACGAACCAACCATTTTGTTTTTTCTGATTCTGATGCCTGCATGCTAATATCCGTCTTTGTGGCATTAGGGCTGCATAAATAACTACCGTCTACTAATAATTCATAAAGCGGCTCATTATTATAGTTTTCATTGGTCTTTACAAGTTCAAACTCACCTAAAGTTGCAGCGATTTCATTGGTTATCGTATTATTATCACCTTGCGTATAAGTGGCAGAAGCTGCTGTCGAAGTCATACCATATTTTGCCCCTTCGCAAACAATGAGATAGGTGCCGCCAACAGCAAGTTCGTCGGTCGTAGTAATCTTTTTGTAGTAAGTGGGTGCTGCGATATTGAAAGAAGGCGCGGTGATCGTCAGCGGGCAGGTGGCAGAGGCAGAAGTGAAGTTCTCGTTTTCGGCCACTGTTGCCGTAATGGTGTAAGTGCCTGTCTTTGCACCGACAACAATTTTGCCCGTTTCTGCGTTAATCGAAACATTTTCGTCAGCCGGTGAAATAGAGTAAACAATCTTGGAGGTAGAGGTCGTCTTGGCAGAAACTGTGATGTTGCCGTTAGTCTCTACTGTGTAGCTTTCTTGGTCGAAGGTTACGGTTGCAGCTGTCTTGCTGCCCGTCTGTCCTAAGCAGGATTCTTCATAAACTCGGAATTCCCAAGTGCCGTTGTTGTTATAGGGATAGCCCGTGATGTCGTAAACGCCGCCGGCTGTTACGGATAAAGAGTTGTAAAGCGCCAAAGTTGTGGAAGCGCCGCCCTGCTCGATAGTCCAATTTGTGCCGTCCGTGGTGGCGGTAACGCCCGTGAGTTTCACGCGCATGCTTTCAGCCATCTTGTAACCCGCGTTTTCGCTGTCGATGAGGTCTTGAATAGTAAAGTAGTCGGTAACGGGAATATCGGTAGTGCCAACGGCATTGGCAAAGGTGAAGTCAGAAAGTTCATACAACTGTCTGTATAACATTCCCTTTGCTTTCACTTTGCCAGTAAAGCTATTACCCGCTGTTAAGCCGTGATTGCTCTTATATATATATATGCCAGCATGGCCGTCCTCCATATAAGCGTAGTTTGTGGCGGCGTAAGTAACCACGGCGGTAGAGGTGAGGTTGAAATAAATATCCGTAGCGGTTGTGCTCGTGATATACTTTTTCAGGTCATCAATCGTACCTTTTCCGTAAACATAGATGTCGTAAGAGGCGGAACCGGCCTTATAAGTTTCGTTTGCTTCAGCGGAAGCCGTAATCTTGGCATAGCCCATACCTTTAATGGTAACTGCGCCCGTAGAAGCATTTACGCCTGCCACGGTCTCATTGTTCGAAGCGTAAGCAACGCCTTCCGTTGCGCCTTCCGTTACGCCCGTAAGCGTAGGCGCGGAGAACGTGCCGCCCACTTCGGCATCAAAAGACTTTGTTTCGCCAAAGGAAAGGTTGCGGTCGGTAAGCGTAGTTCCGCCGCCGCCACCAGAGGAAGTTGAAGCATATGTAACTACAATTTTCTTGAAGCGCGCAGTTGCGGAAGCTGTAAGCGTAACAGAATTTGCTTGTTCTGCACTGGAAAGAACCCAAGAGTCAGAAGTTAGGCTTGTTCCATTAAATTTTAGTGTTGTAGCATTGTAGGATTTTGTTGTTGGAGTAAAATCAACTTGTTTAATGACGTAATCACCTTCAAGGCTAATAGTCAATTGAGTTCCTGCATACATTCTTACGCTACCCTCCTTATTTGTACGAGGAGCATTCGATGCGGTTCCCAAAGAGAATGTAAGCTTTACAGGAGACTGTGTTACAACATAATCTGTCGTTCCCTTAGCTGCTGTTGCAGAACCGGCCCAATCAAAAGTTGTTGTTAAATCTTCTGCCCACACATTTGCGCTGCTTCCGAACACGAGGGAAGCAACGATTAGCAGGCAGCGTAGGGATATAGTAATCCCTTTCTTGCAAAAAAGTTTTTCCATAAAATTTTTATTTTTAGTTTAATACAAAAAGAAATTCGTTTAATACGCTGCAAAGTTACTGCCTTTCCTATAAATAAAGCGTCTATATGCTAAGAAAGTTGTTACCAACGTGTTAATTCTGCTGTTTTTGCAAGAAATAAAAGCCAACGGAAGAGCAAAGTCGGGCGAAAAAGAGGGTAGAGGGGCACTATTGAGGCATTGGTACGGGGTTACGCGCTGCGGCGCGTGGCATTTTGCGTGCGCAAAATGCCGAATGTATTAATCGCTGCGTATGCTTCCCAGGGCGTTGCCCTGGGCTCGGGGCAACAACTGGACTTACAGCCCGCCACAATCATTTGCAAAGAATAGGGGCGTTTTACGTATGCTTGAGTTAATTGGGGCGGGCGTTTTGCAAAACGCCCCTACTCGTGAGGCCTTGATTTGCAAAAAAAGAGAATAGG
>SFFY01000077.1 GCA_004556745.1 Bacteroidales bacterium
AGTTTTTCTTCGTCCCTCATTGCAAGGGCAAGCTCGCGGTTACGGCCCATATAAGCAAGGGAGGAATCTTTGCTGAATTTCAAGTAGCTGTCTGCAAGCCGGAGATTAATCCCGTAAATGAGTTCCGGGTCGGTCTGGTCCGAGAGCACATCTTTCAAAAGGCGCGTTCCCTCAAGAAAATAATTCTCATAAACTGCCTTGTTTTCGAGAGCCTCATCCAATTTCCGCAGAGTATCAGCATTCTCCGTCTTCGAACAGGAAAAAATAATCGGAATAAGGAGGAATAGGGAGAACGAAATCTTGTGCATATCCGTCAGAATCTGTGGTTTGGCGTTACAAAGTTACTACAAAAAAGTGAAATGCGGAAAGATATAGTGATAGAATTGAGTTACAAGGGTTTTGGTTGAAGTGGCGATAATCCGTGAAGCCATTACAATCCCTGCCGAAGCCAAATCCTGACGCCGCTACGTTACTTGTTCGTAACCATGCCCGAAAATGCGACAAACGGGTACGAATAGCGAAACAAGGCTCTAAGGAATAGTGAGTTATCCATAACTCATGCGAAAAATCAGGTTACGGAAAAAGATTGCGCCGTTCCTCCCCGTTTTGCGTACCAACACCGGACTCTTCACCAACTAATTTTGAAACCCAAAAATTAAGGACAATGAAGAGTACATTTTCAGTAATCTACTACCTCAAGCGTCAGGTAGTGAAAAAGGACGGGACAGTTCCCGTCATGGGACGCATCACGGTGGACGGCAGCCAGACACAGTTCAGCTGCAAACTGACTGTCGATCCGAAACTGTGGGACACCAAAGGTGGACGTGTCACGGGCAGAAGCACGGCGGCACTCGAAACGAACCGTATGCTTGACAAGATGCGGGTACGCATCAACAGGCATTATCAGGAAATCATGGAGCGTGACAACTTCGTCACGGCGGAGAAGGTGAAGAACGCCTTTCTCGGACTGGAACACCGCTACCACACGCTGATGCAGGTGTTCCGCCAGCACAACGAGGACTACGAGAAGCAGGTGGAGGCAGGCATGAAAGCCAAAGGCACGCTGCTGAAGTACCGCACCGTTTACAAGCACATGCAAGAGTTCCTCGACATCCGCTACCATGTGAAGGACATCGCCCTAAAAGAGCTTACCCCGGCTTTCATCTCCGACTTCGAGATGTTCCTGCGCACGGACAAGCACTGCTGCACCAATACCGTGTGGCTGTACGTCTGCCCGTTACGGACGATGGTATTCATCGCCATCAACAACGAGTGGCTGACGCGCGACCCGTTCCGCGAGTATGAAATCAAGAAGGAGGAAACAACACGCAGTTTCCTGACCAAAGATGAGATCCGCCTGCTGATGGAGGGGAAACTGAAAAACGCCAAACAGGAATTGTACCGCGACCTCTACCTGTTCTGCGCCTTCACGGGGCTGTCGTTCGCGGATATGCGCAACCTTACGGAAGAGAATATCCGCACCTACTTCGACGAACACGAGTGGATAAACATCAACCGCCAGAAAACGGGCGTGGTGTCCAACATCCGCCTGCTCGACATCGCCAACCGCATAATCGGCAAATACCGGGGACTGTGCGGGGACGGCAGGATATTTCCCGTTCCGCATTATAACACGTGCCTTGCCGGTATCCGTGCCGTCGCCAAGCGTTGCGGCATCACCAAGCATATCACGTGGCATCAGAGCCGCCACACGGCAGCCACGACGATATTCCTCTCCAACGGTGTTCCCATCGAAACGGTCAGCTCCATGCTCGGACACAAGAGCATAAAGACGACGCAGATTTACGCAAAGATAACCAAAGAGAAGCTCAATCAGGACATGGAGAACCTTGCCGCAAGATTGAACGGCGTCGAGGAATTTGCAGGTTGCACCATCTAAAAAGAAAAGCCATGAAACGTGACACAATCATCATCGAGGACAAGGCAGTCAGCGTAACCGGTAACGACGTGTGGATGACCGCCACCGAAATAGCCGGATTGTTCCATACGACCGTCCCGGCAGTGAACGCCGCCATCAGAGCCGTCCGCAAGTCGGACGTGCTGAACGACTACGAGGTGTGCCGCTACATGCAGCTTGAAAACGGGCTGCACGCGGACGTGTACGCCCTTGAAATCATCATCCCGGTCGCTTTCAGGGTGAATACCTACAACACCCACCTGTTCCGCACATGGCTGGTGGGAAAGGCACTCTCACAAGAGAAACGGCAGACATACGTGATGTTCATACAGAACGGAAAAGCCGGGTATTGCTGATTGCACATACCCCATAAGACAAGTAAACGGGTAGCACCACAAAAGGTGTCACCCGTTTACTTTTTCATGAAACCGCCTCACTCCAGCGGCTTGCGGTAGTTCGCTTCCAGTACCCCGCGCAGCCCCGTTTCCGGGTAAAGCACCTTCCCTCCCAAAAGTATGAAGGGCAACACGCGGTTGTTGCGGTATTCCTGCAAGGTGCGCCGGCTCACACGGAGCAGTTCCGACACCTCGCCGTCCGTCAGGTAACGTTCCCCGTCCAGCGGAGGACGGTAGCTTTCCAGAAATGCGGACAGCCATTTCGAGCCTTTGCGCATATCCTGCACCACAGAGGCTATCGGCTCGTCTTCCATCGTAAAAACATCGTTGTTCTCGTTCATCATAACTTCGGATTCAGTGGGTGAATAAATCAAATCATCTGCCGTGCGGATAGAGCGTGCCGACAAGCGGTATCAGCCGCTTCACCTCCTCTGGCTTGTAATAGAACCTGCGGTTTATCTGCGAGTAGCCGATAAGCCGCCTGTCACGCAGCGTCTGCAACGTGCGCGGGCTTATTCTCAACTGCCCGCAGACCTCCTCGCCCGTGAGCCATCTTTCCATGCGCCCCGTGTCGCTTTTGCGCCTCAGGGCGGCGACCTTCTCCGAGAGTGCGCCGAATGCCGCCACCATCATCTCGAAAGTCTTTTTCTCGATAGATACTATTTCCATATTCATGTCATTTAGAGTTTGCCGCAAAGGTAACGAAACGGCATACAAGACGTATCGTTTTCCGCTGAAAGGCTGCCTGTTGCGCCGTTTGACCGGGTTACGGAGCCATCTTCCGCAAAAATCTTACGTGAGTCACGTAGTGAGTTGTTAAAGCCCCTTTTGTTTATTGCCGAATTTTGTCGCAGAAACAAAAAGAAAGGACTGAACATGAAAGTGATAACAATGGAAAGTTCCGCCTACAAGGAGATGATGGCGCAGATTGCGAACATCGCAGGGTACATCCGCGAGGCAAGGGACGAGAAGAAACGGAAGCGGGAAACCGAAGACAAGCTGCTTGACACGGCACAGGCGGCGAAGATGCTCAACGTGAGCAAGCGCACCATGCAGCGTATGCGCACCGACCACCGTATCGAGTATGTGGTGGTACGCGGAAGCTGCCGCTACCGCCTTTCCGAGATACTGCGGCTATTGGAGGACAACACAGTAAGGAACGAGGAAGGGACAATAGACACCCTGTTCCACAACCACACGCTGCGCACGGGCGGCAAACCAAAAGGAAGGAGGACATAGGTCATGGAACTGCTCACACGAAACAACTTCGAGGGCTGGATGCAGAAGCTGATGGAACGGCTCGACCGTCAGGACGAACTGCTGCTGGCGATGAAGGCTGAGGGGAAACAGCCCACTATCACGGAAAGCATCCGCCTTTTCGACAATCAGGATTTGTGCATGTTGCTCCAGATAAGCAAACGCACCCTCCAACGCTACCGCAGCGTAGGCGCATTGCCCTACAAGACGCTGGGCAAGAAGACCTATTACAGCGAGGAGGACGTGCTGACATTCCTTTCCAACCATATCAAGGACTTCAAAAAGGAAGATATAGCCTTCTACAAGGCTCGTATCCATAATTTCTTTCATAAATAACCCATTAAAACATTTTTCAGATGGCAAAGAAAAAAGACGAAAAGGACGTGCTGGTAGTCCGTGACGAGAAGACAGGCGAGATCAGCGTGGTAGCCGGGCTGAACGCGGACGGCACACCCAAGCGCACCCCCGCAAAAGCGGAGAACGCGCAGAGTTTCCTGCAATTCGACCGACATGGCGACGTGCTGGACAACTTCTTCAAGAACTTCTTCCGGCAGTGCAAGGAACCCAGCCGCTTCGGTTTCTACCGCATTGCGGCAGACCAAGCTGAAAATCTCTTAGAGGTGATGAAGCAACTGCTGAAAGACCCCGAAGCGAACAAGGAGCTGCTCGCCCCTCACAAGGTGGACACCTCCGACTATGAGAAGAAGGTGCAGGAAGAGATGGCAGCACAACAGACAGAGAAACAAGAACCTCAAAAACAGGAGAACATGGAACAACGGAAAGAACAGCAACAGGACAAATCCGAACAGATGCAGGGCAAACGTGGCTACCAGCCCATCGACGAGAGTAAAATCAACTGGCAGGAGCTGGAGGACAGATGGGGCGTAAAGCGGGACAACCTTGAAAAGTCCGGCGACCTTACGAAGATGCTCAACTATGGCAAGTCCGACTTGGTAAAGGTCAAACCGACCTTCGGCGGCGAATCATTCGAGCTGGACGCCCGCCTCTCCTTCAAGAAGGACGGTGAGGGAAACATCAGCCTCGTGCCGCACTTCATCCGCAAGGAGCAGAAGCTGGATGAGTACAAGGAACACAAATTCTCCGACAATGACCGGAAGAACCTCCGCGAAACGGGCAATCTCGGTAGGGTCGTGGACATTGTGGACAGGGAAACGGGCGAGATCATCCCCTCCTACATCAGCATCGACCGCAAGACGAATGAAATCACGGACATTCCGGCAAGCAGGGTGCGCATCCCGGAGCGCATCGGCAAGACGGAAATCACCACGCAGGAGCGGGACATGCTCCGCGCCGGACTGCCCGTACGCGACAAGCTCATCGAGCGCAACGACGGCAGAAAGTTCGTCACCACCCTGCAAGTGAACGTGGAGCAGCGCGGCGTGGAGTTCGTGCCGGGAACCGGCAAGTCGCCCCGTACCGCACAGACACAGGAAACCAAAGGCGACACATCGAAAAGTCAGGCGCAGGGCGGGGAAAATGCCGCACAGACCAAGAAGGAGCAACGCCGCAACACGTGGACGAACGAGGACGGCAGCATCCGCCCCATCAGCAAATGGAGCGGCGTGAGCTTCACCGACCAGCAGAAAGCCGACTATGTGGCGGGTAAAGCCGTGAAGCTGGAGAACGTGACCGACAAGCAGGGCTTCCATGCCACGATGTATATCAAGTTCAACCCGGAGAAGGGACGCCCGTACCGCTACGACACGAACCCTGACAATGCACAGCAGGTTGCTCCGTCCAACGAGAGCCGCACGCAGGTGGCGGTGAACAACGATGGCAAGACCAACGAGGCTACAAAGAATCTGAGAGAGCCGTTGCAGAAAGGTCAGACCAACCCGAAGGACGCCCGCCAGCAACAGCAGCAGGAGAAGCCGCAGAAGAAAACGGGCAAGGGCATGAAAATGTAATCCCGTGTCCGCCACTGAATCCAAAATAAAATCCAAAGTATCAACAAAAAAGAAGAAGACATGAAGACAATCATTGCAGAAAAGCCCTCCGTGGCACGTGAAATCGCCCGCATCGTGGGCGCGACAAAGAGAGAGGAAGGATATTTCGAGGGAGGCGGTTATGCCGTGACATGGGCATTCGGACACCTCGTTCAGCTTGCCATGCCCGACGGCTACGGCGTGCGCGGATTTGTCCGTGACAACCTCCCGATTATTCCCGACACATTCACGCTCGTCCCCCGTCAGGTCAGGACGGAGAAAGGTTACAAGCCCGACAGCGGCGTGGTGTCGCAGATAAAAGTCATCAAAAGACTGTTCGACACAAGCGAACATATCATCGTGGCGACCGATGCCGGACGCGAGGGAGAGCTTATCTTCCGCTACCTCTACCACTATACGGGTTGCACCACTCCTTTCGTGCGCCTGTGGATCAGCTCTCTCACCGACAAAGCTATCCGCGAGGGACTGCGGAAACTCGAAGACGGCAGCAAATACGACAACCTCTACCTCGCCGCCAAAGCGCGGAGCGAATCCGACTGGCTCGTGGGCATCAACGGCACACAGGCGTTATCCATCGCCGCCGGACACGGCACGTATTCCGTGGGGCGGGTGCAGACACCAACGTTGGCTATGGTATGTGAACGCTACTGGGAGAACCGCCGCTTTACGTCCGAAGCATTCTGGCAGCTCCATATCGCAACGGACGGTTGCGACGGCGAAGTCGTGAAATTCTCATCCTCCGAGAAATGGAAAGAGAAAGAACCGGCGATGGAACTATATAATAAGGTAAAGGCGGCAGG
>SFFY01000006.1 GCA_004556745.1 Bacteroidales bacterium
ATAGTTTGGCCTTCAAACCCGTCACTAATGACGGGTTGTGTCTTGTTCTGAAATAGGTTGACCATTTCCGTGTATAGTTGACCATATCCTAAAAAGGTCTATGTGTTTCAAGCGGCCAGGCATTAAATATCCTCGCACTATTTTGCCGAAAGTTAATAGTAAATTATATTTGCAGTAGCAAGATTTCGCTACTATCTCAATAGTATATGAGACTTTGATAGAATAAAACTTTAACGATTATGGAATATAAAGATAAAGTTGTTGTCGTGACAGGCGGTGCGCATGGCATTGGCAAATGTATTGCAGAAGAGTTTCGCAAGAGAGGTGCTTCGGTGGCAGTCATCGATGTGCGCAAGGGCGAGCACTTCGTTGGAGATATTTCCAAGAAAGAGGCGCTGGAAAATTTTGCCGATGATATTATCCATAAATATGGCAAAGTGGATTACATCGTCAACAATGCCCTGCCTTTGATGAAAGGGCTGGACGAATGCAGCTGGGAAGAATTTCAGTATGCCTTGGCCGTTGGCGTGACGGCACCATTCTATTTGGTCAAACTCCTCGCGCCACATCTCGCCGCAGGTGCCTCGATTGTAAACATATCTTCCTCACGCGACCGCATGAGCCAACCACAGACCGAAAGCTACACGGCGGCAAAGGGAGGCATTGCCGCCCTCACCCATGCCCTCGCCGTCACCCTGCGTGGCAAGGCAAGGGTCAACTCCATTTCTCCGGGGTGGATTGACACAGACTTTAAGGACTACGCCGGGCCTAATGCCACTCAGCAACCGGCGGGCCGTGTAGGCAATCCGATGGACATCGCCAACATGGTGCTGTTCCTCTGTTCCGAAAAAGCCGGATTTATCACAGGCGAGAGCATCTGCATCGACGGCGGCATGACCCGGCAGATGATTTATCACGGAGATTATGGCTGGACATTTTCGAGCGCGGGCGAAGAAAGCTAATCTTTTTCATCTTTTTTCTTGCTACGCAAAAAGAGTTCGTTCTATTTTAGTAACTTCGCAGCCGATTTAATAAAACAAGAGAAATCCTATACTATATGTTACTGAACATGCACATAACATTTCGCTCTTTTGCTCAGAGTTTTCGACGCTTTGAGCAAAGCAGTTATGTACATGCTTTAAGTACATCTTACACATACGGCATAGGATTTCCACAAATTCGTTTGCATAGTTTTTTCTATCGGGCTTCCTAAAATCGCGCCCAGAGATAAACAATACACTATTGGACTGTTGGGATTTCCTTGCCGGGAAATTCCAACTTTTTTTATGCTAAAAATGAAAAATACTATGCCAGCAAATAAGAATGCCTTAATAAGGTACAAAACAATAGACAACTGTTTGAGAAACAAATACAGAAGATGGACGCTCGACGACCTTGTGGAAGCTTGTTGCGATGCGCTCTACGACATGGAGGGAATAACCAAAGGTGTGTGCGCCAGGACTGTGCAGATGGACATACAGATTATGAGGTCCGACAAACTTGGTTACAATGCTCCGATTGAAGTTTACGATAGAATCTATTACAGATATGCCGACCCTGATTACTCAATCACCGAAATGCCTTTATCGATAGAGGATTGCAAACTGATAAAGGAAGCGATTGTTCTCCTTGAAAACAAGAAAGATAAGAACAACGATGACACTATTAAGGTGCTTGACAAAGTGCAGAACAGACTAAAATCCATTCTAAACTTTGTATAACAAAATGCATGAAGATACCACGGCAGCGGTCAGCATTAAAAGACCTCTTTTCTGCAGATGCAAGGAAAAGAGGTCTTTTTTTTGTGGGAACTTCAAATGGACTGCACAGCCAATACACAATTGAAGCATTAGGGAGTTTGATGGGAATCGAACCCACGACCACCAGAGCCACAACCTGGCGCTCTGCCAACTGAGCTACAAACTCCATGAGTTGAATTTGAAAGGCGAATATTTTTGTGTGGAGCCTCATGGAATTGAACCATGTTCTCTGGATTTTCAGTCCAGCGCATTCACCGAGTCTGCCAAAGCTCCAATTCTGTGACGAGGATGGGACTCGAACCCATAACCTGATACTTCGTAGGCACCTGCTCTAATCCAATTGAGCTACCTCGCCATTTGCGGAAGCAGAAGGATTTCGCTGAGAATCGCCTGACGCTCGGCATAATCCAAACAAGTTTGGCTTCTGCACTCGCTAAGGGCGATTTCGAACCTTCGGAACCTTGCGGTTCGGCACGTTAGCAATGTGCTGGTTTAAGCCACTCACCCATGCTTCCTTTGTTTTGACGATGCAAAGGTAGTACAGGCGAATGAAGCCTTTTTTCGTAGCAAGAAAAAATATCGAAATAATCGATTGTTTTTTGTTTTTTTCCAATATGACAAATGAAGAACATAGAAAGAGGCCTCAAGAGTTGGGGCAAGTTATCGATTTTCTTAGCATACAGATTCTACTGTCATACGTGAGAGGCTGCACGATCACGGAGAAAATTTATATTTGCTCGGAGATAATTTTTGCTAAGTCCGTGATATTTTTTACTCTCTGCGCAGAAAAAGTTTGTTACAAAGTTTGTAATATGCGTTACAAAGTTTCTAACACATGTTACAAAGTTTGTAATACGTGTTACAAACTTTGTAACAAAAACTTTCTTATGGGATAGGGAAAAATATCAAGGAGGAAATAAAAATTTTCAAGGAGGAAATAAAAATTTTCAAGGAGGAAATAAAAATTTTCAAGGAGAAAACAAAAAATATCTGCGCAGACAAGAGATACTGTCTGCGTAGAGCGTGAAAACGGTCCTATATGATCGTGGATATTTGCTATGCAGATAATTGGTCTTAATGGGCATCTATTATAACGGCTGACGGATCTGCGGGGAAAATAGCGGCGGCTGCGTCCCTATTGGAACTTGAAGTAAGGCACGAGCCGCTTGAAATCTTTTTCGGAAAAGTCGGGGTTGTTGCGCAGGTCCGACCACGATTGCAGCGGACCGAATTTCTGGCGGAAGCGCACGATGGCGCGCACCTGCTCGTAGGAGAGATAGGGATGCCGCAGCAGGGTTTTGAAGTCAGACTTGTTCACATCGATTTGTCTCGGCGTTTCGCCCGCGCCAATCTCGAACCATTGCTCTATACCTTCGGGCAAATCGTCGATTTCGCGCAGTTGCGCCGTGCTGATGTAGCCGCCCAGCCGCTCGCGGTAGCGGCAAATCTGCGCCGCACGGTAACGCCCTATGCCAGGTATGCGCTGAAGGAGCGTCGTGTCGGCAGCGTTTAGCGACAGCACCGTAAGAGAGTCGAACTTTTCCGGGTAGATGCGCCTCAGGCTGTCGCGCCGGCTGATTTCTGCCGCGCGGCAATTATTATTTTCCTCCGTAATCGGTGGGATGATGATATAAGGCCGCAATCTTTGAAAATCTTCTTCGGTCAAGCCATACAGGCGGTGGAAATCGTCGGCACTGCGCCAGCGTCCGCCTCTGCGGCGATATTTCAAGAGATTGCGCACCTGCCACGGCCTCAGCCCCACGCGCAGCAGCGTTGCCGAGTCGGCCTCGTTGGGGTTAAAGGGAAAAGGCTCCGCCGCCGCGGTCAGCCCGTGCAGCGAGGCACGGTGCATGCTGTCGGCTCGCAGACTTTCCTCAAAGGCCGCCAGATCCTTACGGTCGGCTTCGGAAAACTGGTCCTTTTCCGCATTGTTGCGTTCCGAAAGCCACCATCTTCCGGCGATGATGAGCAAAACAACAATGAGCAACACGCCAAAGGCGCGCTGCTCACTGCGGGAGATATGAAATTTCTGCTTTATCGACACTGACTTAAATTAGATAATGCCTTGTGCCATCATGGCGTGTGCCACCTTCATAAAGCCGGCGATGTTTGCGCCCTTTACATAGTTGAGGTAGCCGTCGGTGCGTCCGTAGCGCAGGCATTGGTCGTGCACGGCCGACATGATCTGGTGCAACTTTGCATCGACTTCCTCGGCCGTCCAAGAAAGGTGCATTGCGTTTTGCGTCATTTCGAGGCCGGAGGTTGCCACGCCGCCGGAGTTTACTGCCTTGCCCGGGGCAAAGAGTTGGCGATGCTCGATAAAGTAGTCCACAGCCTCGGCGGTGCAACCCATGTTGCTCACCTCAGCCACACACTGCACGCCGTTTGCCACGAGTTGCTCGGCATCTTGCAGGTTCAGTTCGTTCTGAGTGGCGCAAGGCAGGGCAATATCTACCTTCTGCTCCCACGGCTTCTTGCCGGCGAAGAACTGTGCTTCGGGATAACGCTCGGCGTAAGGTGCCACGATGTCTTCGCCCGAGAGGCGCAGTTCGAGCATGTAGTCGATCTTTTCGCCGCTCACGCCCTTGGGGTCGTACACGTAGCCGTCGGGACCGCTCAGCGTTACGACTTTCGCGCCCATCTCGGTGGCTTTCTTTGCTGCGCCCCATGCCACGTTGCCGAAGCCGGAGATGGCCACCGTTTTGCCCTTGATGTCAAGGCCGTGCTCGGCAAGCATTTGATTTACAAAATAGAGTGCGCCGTAGCCGGTTGCCTCGGGGCGGAGAATAGAACCGCCGAAGTCGAGGCCTTTGCCCGTGAACGTGCCGGTATGCTGGCGCGTGAGTTTCTTATACATGCCGTACATATAGGCTACCTCGCGTCCGCCCACGCCGATGTCGCCGGCAGGCACGTCCTGGTCGGGGCCGAGGTTGCGCCAAAGTTCGAGCATGAAGGCCTGGCAGAAGCGCATGATCTCTGCCTCGCTGCGGCCGCGCGGCGCAAAGTCCGAACCGCCTTTCGCACCGCCCATAGGCAGCGTGGTAAGGGCGTTCTTGAACGTCTGCTCGAAGCCGAGGAATTTGAGAATGCTCAGATTAACGGAGGGGTGGAAGCGCATGCCGCCTTTGTACGGGCCAATGGCGTTGTTGAACTGCACGCGGTAGCCGAGGTTTACGTGCGTATTGCCGCGGTCGTCAACCCAGGGCACTTTGAAGGTAAAGATGCGGTCGGGTTCCACAAGCCGCTCGATGAGGCTCACGCGCTCGAACTCGGGATGCTGGTTATAGATGTCTTCAATAGAGAGGAGCACTTCGCGCACTGCTTGCAAGTACTCTTTTTCACCCGGATGCTTTGCTTCCAGATTTTGCAGGATTAATTCGGTTTTCATGATATTAAAGATAATAACAAGGTTTAGTAGACGAGTAAACGAGTAGACGAGTAAACAAGTCTATGTTTGTAGACAAGTAAACGAGTAGACGAGAAAACAAGTCAAGGCTCATTTATATTATATGCGCAAATGTAAGCAAAAAGCCCGCACTCCACAAACTTTTCAGGCTTTTAATATAAGAAAATCGCGAAAAGCATGCTTTTTTCTTGTCTTTTTGATAGAATTGGGGCGTTTTGCGTGCGCCTTTACTTGCTGTCTGTGTAGCCGAGGGTGCGGAGGAGGGGAAGGAGGCGCTGGCGCACGTCGCCTTGGATAAGGATTTGCCCGTCCTTCTCCGCGCCGCCGGTGCAGAGCCGCTTTTTGAGTTCGCGGCTCAGGGAGCGCAGGTCGTCATCGCTGCCCACGAAGCCCTTGATTACGGTGACGGTTTTGCCTGCCCGCCCCGACTTTTCCAGTTGCAAACGCAAACGCTGCCGTTCGGGCGGCAGCGTTGCTATGGGTTCGTCATTAGTGTCTTCGTCGGTGGTGAACGCGAAGTCAGGATTGGTGGAATATACCATTCCGAGGCGTTTCTTCCAGTCGTTGTCTTTCATCTTCAGATTATTCCTTTTTGGAGAGTTTCATCAGTTGCTTGCCGTTCTCATCGTTCAGGAAGATGTAGTTGCCGGCAAGGCGCAGCTGCTTCGTCTTGGCAAGGGCATCGAGGAAAGGACGCTCCCACTTGGCGTCTTGACAGAGCATGCGCGTGCTGCCAAGGGCGGAGAAGTCGGCCTTACCCGATTGCAGGTCTTTCAGGTTGAACGAGCCCGTCAGGCGGTTGCAGCCCGTAAATCCGTAGATGCTGCCTTTCTTCGCGTCGAAGCCGATGAAGGGTGTTTCGCTCTCGCTCTGCGGCACTGCCTGCCCGTCTATCACCTGCGCGTACCATTTGCCGTCGAGCAAATCGCCTACAATCGTGCGCTTCAGGCAAACCACGAGTTCGCCGCCGTGCTCATCGGTGAGCACGAATGCCTCTTCCTTGCCCTTTGCCTGCTTGCACGAGCGTAGGGCTGCGTAGAGCTTTTGTTCCGTCTCGTTATCCGGGCAATAGCGCATGGTAGTAACCATTTTGGAGAAATCGAGTTGCTTGCCCTTTTGCGGCAGATCGGCAGAGAAGGAATTGCAGCCCGTGTTGCCGTTCAGCTTTCCGTTTTCAATGCCGAAGTAGGGTGCTTTCTCTATGACGAGCACCGTTTCGCCGTTGATTTGCGCCACGTACCATTCGCCCGAGAGCGTTGTCAGGTCGAGGCTTTTGCTGCAGCCTGCAAGCAGGGTGAGGGCGAGCAGGGGCAAGAAAAGTTTGATTTTTTTCGTCATAATATAGTTCTGAATTTATTAGAATTTACTTGTTGGTAGGATAAACTGCAAATTTGCTTTTTTATTGCCCACGAATTTGCTTTTTTGCCCACGAATCTCACGAATCTACACGAATTACTTTGTTCTGTGTATTAAAGGCGACCTGTTCGGTCGCACGAATCTTCACTAATTCAATTAATTCAATCAATTAAATTAAAATCAATCGAATAATCAAATTATTCGTGTGATTCGAGCGACCGAACAGGTCGCCATGATTATTCATTGAAAACGATTCGTGTAGATTCGTGAGATTCGTGGGCAAAAAACATAATTTGAAGAGAAAATTACGTGGTGCTTACTAATCAGCCAACGCGTTAGAATTTATATCCGATGGTAAGTATCACGTTGTTACGCTTGAAGTTGACGCTCGTGGCGGCAAGGTCGTTGGTGATTGTACCTTCTGTGGAATAATGGAAAGGATAGAAATCGCCCTTTTGCGTCTGATACTGATAGGCTGCGTCGGCATAGAAGTGCTTGCCGCGGTAGCCCAGGCCGAACGTGCCGCGATGCAGTTCGCCGAGGTTCACGTAGTCGGTATTGGTGGCAGCGAGATACGAGGGACTGTTTGTGAAGAGATTGAGGAAAGCATCCTGCTTGTGCGGGGCGGACACGTAGTTGTAGCCGGCGCGGAGGAACAGGCCTTTCGCAATCTTGGCTTCTGCTCCGACCTTGAATGTATGCACGCCTTTTAGACATTCGTCGGCCTCGGTGTCGAGTGCATAGTCGCGTGTGCCGTTGTCCCAGCTGCTGTAATAGTCATAGGTGTTGTAGCGCACGTTCGTTGAACTATAATTTGCAAACTCATACTCAAGGTCGAGCGCGAGAATGTTCTCAATCGTCGTGGCGGCGCTGAGGTTGATGCGCCACGGCGTACGCAGTTTGTAGTCAATGGGAATAACGTCCTGCTCGTACTCTGTGTAGGCCGTAGCAGAACCGTCGGGATACCACGGCGATGTCATCATGAGATAATTGCTCTGCGTGAGGTTGTAGAACGTCGGCGTGCTTACCGAAAAGCCTATGCGGAAGGGGTTGTCCTCAATGGGGCGCACGATTAAGCCCATCTTCACGTCCACGCCATTGCCCGAGAGTTTCTCTTCGCTATTCATGACGTAAGGGCCTACATCCGTGGGTGTGCCGTTATCGTAGCCGATAATGTTTTCGCCATACACCACGCCGCTTTTCATGCTGATGTCGTAGCAGCCAATGGTCAAGCCGGCATAAACGCGGTCTTTGAAGTTGAAGGAAATATTGAAGTCAAATTCGTGTATGCCGCCCCACTGCGCCCTGCGGTAGTTGTAGCGGTTGGCCTCGCTGGGCAGATAGTTCACGCTTTTGCCGTCCGCACTTTCCTCGGCATCAATCAGATAACTCTGATAAGCGGCATAGCCCAGAGGGCTAACATCGAAGCTCTCCTGCAAAGTCCAACCATCATTGCCACTATAAAAAAGATTATCCTGTGCGGCGATGTCGGCAATTTGCCAGCTCTGCGAGAGCGCGCCGCCAAGGTTACCGCTGGCTGCAAGCGTGTTCTTGAAGTTGCGGCGCTTCTGATAGTTGAAGCCGATATTCATAAAGCGCACCTTTTCGTTGTCGAGTTTGCAGGAATACACAAAGCCGAGCTGGTCGAACGAGGCACGCGCCTTTTTCAAGTCGTAGAGTTCAATACCGTCGGGCTGCGAGGTGACGCTCGCCGTGATGGCGGCATCGCTCTTACGGTACAGGCCGATGGCGGCAGGGTTGGTGCCCATCGTGGAAAGGTCTGCGCCGAGTGCGTTCATGGCACCGCCCATACCCACATAGCGCGCCGTGCCGGTGAGGTCGTTGCCCGAGAGGGCTTCAAACTTGTAAACGTCCTGCGCCTCGGCGGCAAGTCCTGCCGAAAGCAGCAAGGCGGAAAGAATGTATTTCGATTTCATCGTAAAGTCGGTTTTTGAGATGATACAATATTATATATAGTAAACGAGTAGACAAGTAAACGAGTAGACGAGTAGGGGCGTTTTGCAAAACGCCCGCCTATCAAAACGCCCGCCCGAGTAGTCCCTTATCTGCGTCCGCCTCGGCTGCCTCCACTAAATCCGCCACGGCTACCTCCGCTGAAACCTCCGCCGCTGAAACCGCTGCGCGAGGGCGAGCTGCTGAAAGAAGAAGAGGAGCGTGAGGGCGTGCTCGGCGTGGAATAAGAACGGGAAGAACTATTGCTTCTGCGATTGCCGAGATTACCAGAGCGTGTGGTGCTCGTGCTCTGATTAGAATTGCCCGACGGCGTGGTAACCGTGCGGTTCACGGAGCGTCCGCCGCGCAGGTTGAGGTTGCCCGAGCGGCTCGGCGTTGCGCCGCCTGCGCCCGAAGTGCCAACTGTGCCGCGCGTACCGCGAGAACCGCTGCGCAAACCAAGGTTGCCTGCCGTGGGACGGCCGGAAGGATAAAGTCCTGCGCCGCGATTGCTGCCGCGCGTGCCGCGCGAACTATGGGCAGCGAAGCCGCTGTTATAAGGACGGGCGGGTGTCCAGTCGTGATGATGATGCGGCGGATAGCAGCCGTGATAATGGTGTCCCCACCACGGGTCGTAGCAATAGTAAGGCGACCAAGCCCAGCGGTCATACCACCACCAAGAACTCCAGGCAAGACCAAAACCAAGGCCTACTGCCCACGTGGGCGTGTACCAGGGGTTGTAATAAATGTCGTAGAAATCTATGTAATAAGGACTGCTCACGTAAACGCCGGCACGCGGACTATGGAAACGAACAATGCGCGAGGTGCAATCGCCGTCGGGCGCATCGTCCACAGCCCATTCTTCTTCGTCTGCGTAAACCGTGTCTGTCCGCTGGGCAGCCGAGGCATTCGGGCGGCGGTTGTATTCATCTACATCGCGCAGCCTGAAACTGCGCTCTTCGCCCAAAGGCTCGCCGCCGAACGGGTCGGGAAAATCGCCGATGCGCCGTCCCACGCCTTCTGCATAAGGGTCGTCGTCGGTTTCAACCTTCACGGTCTTGCTTTTCTTCTTGGAAGGAACGAAATAAACATCGTCGTCCTGTGCGCTGCCTGCCATCGAAAAAGAGGCGAGGAGTATGAAAATAAAAAGCTTTTTCATGACATTCATTTTTTAATAGTTTGCCCCGGCCAAAACATGGCGGAACATATCAAAGTCCGGGCTTATCGTGTTGTCTGTAACGCAAATTTATGCTTTTTCCCCCGACTTTCCTACTTTGAAACCCGCTTTTAACGGCAGAAAAGCGCGTTTTTTCAGATTATTTGCAAATGAAAAGGAAATTAGTTGCCTTTTTCGCAAGTTCTTCAGGGTAAAAAGTATGCGCAACCTAAGGAAATCCCCAAGGCTGCGCATTTATCTAATGAATATTATCTTTATAAATGTTCTTCCAATCCTTTTAGGCTTTAACGGCTCCCTCGGGCGCGGCCTCCTGATAGTGGAACACGTCCATAATCAGCGTTTCAGCAATGGAGGCAATCGTGTAATCCATCATCGAGCCCTTCATGCCCTCGTCAAGACGCTTCACGGCATCGCGCAGGTCGGAGGCCTGGATGAGTACATTCTGCGACGTTTTCTTTTCCGCGCCGCTCTTTTCGTCGAGCGTTACGAACACGAGCTTTGCCTTAAAGAAGCGGTCGGCACTCTCGTCGGTGCTTTCGAAGAGTTCGGCGTAGCGCACGCGCTTGATGTCGGACACTTCGAAGACGCCCGTCATGAAGGGCGTGATTTCTTCGATGATGCGACGCTCTGCTTCGGTGAAGTTGATGGCATCAACGAGATAGGGTTCGGTAACTTTCTTGACCGCGCCGTTTTCCTGTGTCTTTTCGTATTTTACCTTGCATTCAAACCATTGGTTCATCATAATAATGTGTTTTTAGAAATATGAGTATAATAAATAAACGTTATCTGATTTTAAGCACGTCGCCGGGACGGGGCACGTAGTCCGGCGCGCACTGATTGAGTTTGTAGAGCCGGTCGAGCCTGATGGCGTAAGTTTGCGAAATGCTGTGCATCGACTGACCTGCCTGCACGGTGTGGGTTTTAGAGGGGTGCTTGCGCGAGGCTTTCCGCTTCTTCTGTTCGAGGAAAACGGGCGTGCCGGGCTGCGGCTCGCGGGTGCGGTCTTCGTCGTTATAACGGCGCAGACGCTTTTCCCTTGTCTTATACTTCTTTGCCAGCGAAGCATAGGTATCTCCCTCAACTGCAACTACATAAAGCACGCCATTACATTCGCGCAACCGCGCTATATCGTCCGAAATTTGCGGCACGGCATCTGCCGCCGCCTCGCCGTGCTTCTGCTTATGGCCATGTTTCAGCTTGTCATAGTGATGCAGGTTGTAGCGTTCGATGATGTCGATCAGCGAATAGGCATAGCGCGGATTGGTGGCATAGCCGCAGCGTTTCAGCCCGTGCGCCCAAGCCTTGTAGTCGGTCATTTTAAGATTGAAGAGCGAGGCATAACGTGGTTTTTTCAGGAAAAGGGAATGGTCCTCGTAACTCTCTTTTACCGAACCGTAAACACGAAACTTTTCGTTGCGGGCATCGTCGTCTTTCAAAATATACGGTCCCGTCCACGAGCCGCCCACTTTGATGCCGAAATGGTTGTTGGCGCGCCTTGCCAAATCGCCCTTGCCCGCTCCACTTTCCAGCAACCCCTGCGCAAGGGTGATGCTGGCAGGAATCTTGTGGCGGTGCATCTGATCTACGGCCAAAGAGGAATAACGCTCAATGTAACGCTGATAGTCAGAGTTTTGCGCCTTTGCGAAAACGGCAAAAAGGCAAAAGAAAAGCGTTGCAGCTTTTCGCAGCACACCATTATATATATATATGTATGGGTTCATCTGATATAAATCTTCTTTCCGCTTAAGATATAAACGCCCTGCCCTTGCGGCTCTGCCGATAACCTGCGGCCGTCAGGCGTATAAAAGTGGCGGTCAACTTTGGCTGTGGGGTTTTGTAATATATTCCGCAAGCCGCTGAGCATTTGATTGATGCGAATGATGCTCACCGGAGCAAACAGCAGGCGCGGCAAGGCAAGATAAGCACGGCCGCCTGTATTAACAAACGCCTCGCCGCCGTCAGCGCCCCAAGCAAAAACAGCATCGACGGGATTGGCCTCATCAGAGGTGAGGCGATAGAACCAGCAAGGCGCATCGGCTTCGGAAGTTGTTATTGTCGTGTTCAACGTTCCGCGCAACAGGTTGCCTGCCGGCTGCGCACCTTCGGCAGAAACAGATTGAAAAGCATAACTGCCCGGCGCACCGTTGAGCAGCAACGGCGTTTGCGGCGGCACTACTGCGCCTGCGGGATAAAGCCACGCAATCTGCAAATGTGCTGCCGCCTCATCATCTTCAACCACAATGCCGCCGCGCAAACCCTGTGGCATCTCAAAAGCCTCTGCCTTATAGCAGGTGGCAAAGCCCGCCCGGCCCACCAGCAAATGCTTGCTATCGCCCGCAGTAATGGCTGCGGAATAAAGATAAAAGGCATGGGTCACGTTGCTCGCGGCTTCTGACAAATCCTGTTCAAATCGGATAGACACGTTTCCTTCGAGTGGTTGCGGGGCAGAGAAAGTAAGCGTGTCCATTTTAGTCGGCAGTTCTTGGGGGCCGCCCAGGGGAACATCGCCCACGAATACTTGAAGCGTCGTCGTGCTATTGGTTGTGCGCTTGGCCGTAACGCTGACGCTCGAAACGCTTTGCTGTTTGTCCAGAGTCAGGCGGGCATAGGAGCAGTCGCTCCCTTTCTTCCCGAATTGCACGCCATTGGCATAGCTGAGTATAAGTTCTTCCGCACTCCCCTCTCCTACCTCATATCGCCAGCTATCCGCCTCGGGCGTAATCTCTATCGTGCCGGAACGCTTGCAAAGAAAGGAGTACTCCGTTTCAACTTGCGCAAAAGCATAACCGCCCTGCATCACCATGCTGAGGAAGCAAAGCAAAATTTTTGCAAAAGGGGAAGGGATACGATACATTTCGGAGGATTAGGGAATTATAAACGATATCTTTTCCTGCATCACGCTCAAATCAACCTGTGAAACACGCTCATGAACCACGCGGCCGTCGATGCTCATCGGGGCATTGCCCGTAGACGCGAACGCAATGCTCTTGGTGCGCCACACACTTACGCCCTTGTGGCTGAGGAAGCGGTTGGTGAAGAGCAGCCAAATGCCGTGGAGCACTTGCGTGGGCTGCGGCGCGCTAACCATGGTCACGTCGAGCAGTCCGTTGTAAGGCACTGCGCTCGGCGTCTGCCCGTAGCCGCGCGACGAACCGATGCAGAGCGTCATGGCGCGGCGGTCGTCGACCTGCTCGCCGGGCAGATAGAAGGTAAATCGGAAGGCGTGGCGCTTGAAAAGCAGCAGCACGGCGGAAAACAGGTAAGAAAGCGTGTTGAGTCCGCAAAGGGTGCGCGTCTTGCGGCGCAGGCTCGTGATAGATGCCGCCACGCCAAGGTTGACGCAGTTGAGGAAATAATATTTCTGCCCGCCCTGGCCGCCGAGCGTGCAAACGCCCACATCGACCTTGCGCTCATGGCCGCGCAGCAAGGCATCGACGGCGGCGCGGCTGTCGCCCGCATTGAGTTCCCAGAAGCGTGCGAAGTCGTTGCCGTAGCCAGCGGGGATAACGCCAAGGGCCGGCAGCCGCCCCTCGCCGCCATTGACCGAGAAGATGCCGCAGAGCGCATGGTTGAGCGCGGCATCGCCGCCCACGACGACAATCTTTTTATAGCCGGCGCGGGTCATCATCGACGCCAAGCGTTCCACCGACCCCGGGCTTTCGCTCCACACGTAGTCGAACGCAGCTCCGCGCTCCTGCAACAGATGCAGGATTTTGCGCAGACGGCGGCGCGTGCCGCCTTGCCGGTTGCGCGGGCAGAAGATAATGCCCATATCGGCAATTTCGCCCGTGAGCCGCTGCGTGGCGCTCTCGGCCGAAACATTTTCGCCAGTCTGTATGTTTGTAGGTTTCAATTCCATAGTCGGTGACTAAAATATCCGCCCCTCCAATCCGGGGTTAAGGCGCAATGTTTCATCTAAATCCTCGCCGAGCATTATCCAAAGGATGGGTGTGCCGCGCCGCTCCATGCCTCTGAACCACGTCATCTGCCTTTTGGCAAACTGATGGATGGCTATTTCAAGTTGCGCGGCCATTTCGTCGAAGGTAATTTGCCCCGTGACGTAGAGCGTCACATATTTATACTCCAAGCCGTAATAGATGAGGTCTTCAGGTTTGATGCCTTCGGCGAGCAGTCGCTCCACCTCGCCGCACATGCCTTCGTCGAGGCGCTTGCGGAGCCTTTGGCTGATGCGCTCGCGGCGCACCTCACGGCTCACGTCCACGCCGAGCGTCAGGCTCTCTATCTTGGGGAAGGGGCGGCGGTCGAGCGGCGTTTGGCGATAATATTCCTCAATCTCTATGGCGCGTATGGCTCGTTGCGCCGTGTCCACGTCGGTCGTATTGTGCAGCGACTTGTACGTAGCGAGCAGTGCCGTGAGTTCTTCGAGCGACTTATCAGCCAACCTTTCGCGCAATTCGGGATTTTGCGGCACAGGACTTAGCCTGTATGCCCGCAGCACGCTCTCGATATACAGACCCGTGCCGCCGCAGAGCACTGCCTTACGGCCGCGCCGGCGAATGTCGTTGTAGGCTTCGAGAAAGTCGCGCTGGTACTCAAATACGTTGTATTTCGTGCCGGGTTCGGCAATGTCTATCAAATGGTACGGCACGCTGTAGTCGCCGATGCGGTAGTCGGCCAAGTCCTTGCCCGTGCCGAGGTCCATGCGGCGGTACACCTGCCGGCTGTCGCCGCTGATGATTTCAGCGCCGAGGCGGTCGGCCAACTGCACGGCAAAGCGCGTCTTGCCCGAGGCCGTGGGGCCTAAAACGGTAATAAGGTCGTAGGACTTTTGCTCCATTTATCGCAACATCATGTTATTCATACGCTCGTAGCCGATGGTCGTACCCGGCCCGTGCCCGGGCAGCACTTTTACCTCTTCGGGCAGCGTGAGGATTTTTTCCAACAGAGCCGTCACGAGGCTGTCGGCATCGCCTCCGGGCAGGTCGCAGCGACCGATGCTGCAACGGAACAGGCTGTCGCCCGTCAGCAGCAAGCCTTCCTCTTCGCAATAAAAGCACACGCCGCCCGGAGTGTGGCCCGGCGTGGCAATGACGCGCAAGGCATGGGAACCGAAACTGATTGCATCTCCTTCGCGAAACGTCTGGCCGAGCGCGGGCAACTGCAAGGGGAAAGCGCGGTGAAGGAACGCCTGCATTTGCGACACGGCCTGATGATAGGTTTCCACTTCGTCGGCCGATATTTCGGGCAGCACGCCCCACGTGTCGCTGCAAAACTGTGCGCCAAAAAGGTGGTCAAAATGGGCGTGCGTGTTGAGCAAATGCTTTACTGTCAAATCGTTCTCGGCCACAAACGCGCGTATCTGCTCTTGCTCTGCCGGCGAATACGCACCGCAGTCCACGATTACCGCCTCGCGGCTTTCGTCCCAAAGCAGATAGCAATTCTCTTCAATAAAGTTGACAGTAAATATCTTGTAATTGAGCGTGCTCATCTTTTTTGAAAATAATATAATCTACCGGCACGGCACATATACCGCGCTTTTCGTTTCAAAAAATTCTTCTTGGAAATACCCTGACAAGGGCCACGCCACAGCCGTCTTGCGCAGCGGACTGAGTTCCTCGGCGAGGTCGCCGCCTTTCAGACAGATCAGTCCGTTGGGCAGGGCGTTAGTGCCGCCGGGGCGCACGTTCTTGCGCACGAGTTTGAACAAATCGTTTAGGTTCATCACGGCACGGCTCACCACAAAGTCGAACTTTCCTTTTTCCTCAATCACGTTGCGGTGCACCGCCGTCACATTTTCCAGTCCCAGCGCGTCAGCCACCGCCTGCGCCACGCGCACCTTCTTGCCGATGCTGTCAATCAGGTAGAACCTGCATTCAGGAAACAAGATGGCAAGGGGAATGCCGGGGAAACCGCCGCCCGTGCCGATGTCCATTATTTCGGTGCCGGGGCGGAAGTTGATCACCTTGGCAATGCCCAAGGAATGCAGTACGTGGTGGGGATAAAGGTTGTCGATGTCCTTACGCGAGATAACGTTAATCTTTGCGTTCCAGTCGCGGTAGAGCGCATCGAGCATGGCAAAGCGTTCCGTCTGTTGCGGCGTAAGGTTAGGAAAATATTTCTGAATGAGTTGCATAAACTTGAAAGTCGGAGAGTGCGGGACGAAGCAGATATATAAACCTGAACTAATAATCTTTTGCAAAGATAGTGCAAGGTAAGCGCAATAAAACTCGTTTTAATTGCCGAACCGCAGCCTATCTTATGCAAAAGTACGCAAAACTTCTTACTTTGCTGGGGCAAAAGTGCGATTATCTACGCAGGAAACGCCAAACGCACCAAATTTTATTTTATAAACTCCCTATAATTTTCAGGCGACACGACAGTAAAGGGCGTGTCGGGGTAAGCTTCTGAAAAGTTTGCCGGCAATACCGCCTTCGTTTTGCTGTTCCATTTGAACTCAAATGCTTGCAGCCTACCGTCCTGTTCCTCAACGAGATCTATTTCCCGCTGACTATGCGTGCGCCAAAAGTAAAGACGGGCATAATTGCGGGCGTAGGCATTACGTTTCCTGCGTTCGCTGACGAGCAAGTTTTCCCAAAGTGCACCCACATCGCTCCGCAGATTCAGAGGTGCGAAGTTGGCGAGCACGGCATTGCGGATGCCATTGTCTACAAAATAAATCTTTTTCCCTTTCTTGATTTCATTGCGCAGGTTGCGGCTGAAAGAGTCGAGCCGGAATATCACGTAGCATTTTTCGAGCAACCCGATGTAACTTTCCACCGTGGCCTTGTCTATGCCCAGCAATCCCGACAATTCGTTATAAGACACCTCGCTCCCTACCTGCAACGCCAACGCCACGAGCAACTTATGCAACACTTCGGGACGCTTCACGCCTTTATACGCAAGCAGGTCTTTATACAAATAGTCGTTTGCCAGCGTCATCAAAGTGCGCTTGGCGTCGGAAAGGTCGGTCACGACCTCCGGGTAAAAGCCGTAAATAAGCCTTTGCTCCAACAGGCGGTGCTCCTCGCGGCGGCCATTGTGCGCTATGAGTTCGGGCAGTGAAAGCGGAAAGAGTTCGTAGTCAATGTGCCTGCCAGTGGCGGGTTCTTTAATGCCTTCCAAGAGCTCCAACGACGAAGACCCCGTCACGACGATCGGCACCGAGAGTTTCAGGTCGCCAATCATTTTTATCGTCATACCGATGTCGGTCACACGCTGTGCCTCGTCAATCAGCACGAAGTCGTAACCCGCGAGCAGCGCGGCCAGCTCCGTCGAAGTTTTATGTTCCAAATCCGCCCTGTCGTCGTAGTTGTCGCAGTTCAGATGCAGCACGCGCTGCCGCCCCTTAGCGAGTTCGTGCGCAAGGGTCGTTTTACCGACTTGGCGCGCTCCCATGAGCAATACGATTTTCTCCTTTTTGAAATCATCAATAATGCTTTTGCTTACAATTCTTTCAATCATAGCCGTAAGTCTCTCTATTTGAATAGATTTTTCACCTTGCAAATATAAGAAGTTATTGTCAATTCCCCAAATTATATACGAATTTAGCGATTACAATCCCCAAATTCACTATAAATTTAGCGATTACAATCCCCAAATTCACTATGAAATTGGGGAATTGGCGTGCAAGCGAGGGCAATTAAGTATACTTAAATTGCCGAGCGCAGCCGACAATATGTAATTGGCGTGCAAGCGAGGGCAATTAAGTATACTTAAATTGCCGAGCGCAGCCGACAATATGCAATAGGCTGATTAAAATCAAGCGGGTGATGCCAAGAAGCGCGTCTCATCCCCACCCTATCAGCCCGCGCCCGCAGACTTCGCCCACCACAAGGGTTTGGCAAGGAACTGCTACCGCAAATTGCGCTTGCGAGGAAGCGAGGAGGAAGGCAAAACTTGTTAAGGCCGCGTTTCTTGCTGCGCAGAGCGTTAAGGGCGCGTTTACAATCGTTAAGGCGGGTTTGCTTAAAAGTTTAGGGATAATTAAGACAGCAAAAATTTGCTCCGGGAAAATTTCTGCGAAAATCAAGCAAAATTTCACTTCAAAGCACTTTGGAAAAACTATCAAGGAGCAAATTTTTACTATCTTGCTTATAATTTTCACGGCCATATAGGATAGTTTTTGCGCTCATATAGGATAGTTTGCTCCAAAAACGCAGAAAGAGGAAGAGCGTACGCTCTTCCTCTTTCTGCTGATGCAAAGATAAGACAAACAGTCCGTTTCGCAAAAACGTGTACCGCAGTGCCACGGGCTGGCAAAGCGTGGGGCGCGCGAACGGCGCGAAGAGATTTTCATGGATACGAAGGGAGATGCCGAACGGCAAGCAAGGACGAGGATTGAAGCCTGAATAGTATTATTTTTGTAACTTTGTGCGCTGCAAATGCCCTTTTGGCATAATTTTCGGACAATAACGCGCCGCTTTTCGCGTTTAACAAGAAGGCAGAAACACAGACTGCTGTAAATTTCAGCAAAGGCATACTCAATAATTATATATACCTGAAATGAATAAATCTAACATCATACGAATGACACTACAAGTGCTGAACCACAAGCCAGCATTGGGCAAAGCAAGTCTCGCCCTGCTTCTTTTCTTCTTCACTTTTGCCGGTGAGGCCCTGGCGCAGTCGTCGATGACGGACAGCCAGATTATGGAATTTGTCGTCAAGGAAAACGATAAGGGCACGCCTCGCGAAGATATTTTCAAGAAACTCATTGAACGGGGCGTGAGCGTGGACGACATACGGCGCATTCGCGATAAATACGAAAAGCAGAATAAGAACAACGTGGTGGGCGGACGCAATATTGATGGTTCGCAGACCATTGACCGTATGCGCAAGAACAACGGACAGACACGCCGCGAGGACAACGCTGAGAAGAACAAGGACTTCAAGCAGCGGCAGACGGCGGGCAACAAGAGACGCGTGAACAAGAGCGAGATGAACGACTTTCAGCGCAAACGCTACGAAGAGCAGGAAATGGACGAGTACGCAGATGCCTTCGACTTTGTGCTGCCCGACTCCCTTGACATGATGTTTCCCGACAAATTGGGAGACGGTAAAGATAAGGGGAAGAAGAAAGAGGTGTTTGGCCGCAACATCTTCAACAATAAGAACCTCACGTTTGAGAGCGACATGAATGTGGCCATTCCGCAGAACTACCGACTCGGTCCGGGCGACGCCGTGTACATCGACATTTGGGGCGCATCGGAGCAGAGCGTCACCGCCACTGTGTCGCCCGAAGGCACCATCACGATCGAGGGGTGCGGCCCAGTGAACGTGAACGGACTGACTGTGGCACAGGCCAACCAGAGGGTGAAGGGAGTGATGCAACGCCACTACGCGGGCTCGAACATTCAGCTCACCGTGGGACAGACGAAGACGATCAGTGTGAACGTGATGGGCGAGGTGCAAAACCCCGGCACGTACACGCTCTCGGCATTCGCCACCGTGTTCCATGCGCTTTACATGGCGGGCGGCACGAACGACATCGGCACGCTGCGCAACATCAAGGTGTATCGCGGCGGCAAGCTGATCTCAACGGTGGACATCTACGACTATATCCTCAACGGCAACCTGAAAGGCAACGTGCGGCTTGCCTCTGACGACGTGATTGCGGTGGACGCTTACGACTGCCTTGTAGACATCACGGGTAAGGTGAAACGCCCGATGGTGTACGAAATGAAGTCGAACGAGAGCCTTGCCACCCTGCTCAAATATGCCGGCGGCTTTGCCGGCGATGCCTATGAGGACGTGGTGCACGTGGTGCGCAAAAAAGGCGGTCGCTTCTCGGTCTATTCGCTCGACGAGTACAGCCGCGCTGACTTCCACATGTGCGACGGCGACTCGGTGGCGGTGGACTCTACGCTCAACCGCTACACGAATATGGTAGAGGCGAAGGGCGCCGTGATGCGCCCGGGCAAATATCAATTTGGCAGCAGCATCACCACCGTGAGCCAGCTGCTCGCCACCGCCGGCGGGCTGGCAGAGAACGCCTATGCGGAGCACGCCATTCTGCGCCGCCGCAAAGCCGATCGCTCCTTAGAAGTGCTTAGCATCAATCCCCGCGCCATTATGGACCACACTCAGCCCGACGTGGCCTTGCAAAATGAGGACGAGCTCTTCGTACCCGACCGCACCGCCGCACAGGAGGAACGCACGCTCACGATTGAGGGAGAGGTGATTTACCCCGGCACATACGACTTCGCGGAAAATATGTCGGTGGAAGACCTCATACTGCAAGCCGGCGGACTGAAAGACGCCGCCTCGCTGGTGAAGGTGGACGTGGCGCGCCGCCAGCGCGACAAGGCTGCCGTGACCTCGAGCAACAACGTGGCGCAGATGTTCAGTTTCAAAATCAAGGACGGCTTCACTATCGACGGGGAAAAGGATTTTATCTTAGAGCCTTTCGATGAAGTATACGTGCGCCGCTCGCCCGACTACGTGGAGCAGCAGCACGTCACGATACAGGGCGAGGTGGCTTTCCCCGGCACATACACTATTACCAAAAAAGGAATGCGCCTCTCGGAACTTATAAATATGTGCGGCGGCATACTGCCCGAAGGCTACGCCAAGGGCGCACGCCTCGAGCGCAAGCTCACCGAAGCGGAGAAGATACGCCAAAGGCAGTTGCTGCGGATGTCTACCACGAGCGACTCGCTCGATATGAGCAAACTTGAAATCAGCGACATACGCTTCGTGGGTATCTATCTCGACAAGGCTCTGGCCAACCCGGGGAGCGAATGGGACTTGGTGGTGCAGGAGGGCGACCGCCTCATCGTGCCGCTCTTCAACAACACGGTGAGCGTGCAGGGCGAGGTGATGTACCCCAACACGGTGGGCTTTAAGAAAGGAGAGAAACTCAACTATTATATCAACCAGTCGGGCGGCTACAGCCTGCGTGCCAAGAAGGACCGCGTGTTTGCCATTCACATGAACGGCACGGTGACGCGCGTGAAGAGTGCCAAGGACATCGAGCCGGGCTGCGAAATCCTCGTGCCTGCCAAGCGCAAGCGTCAGCAGCTCTCCATTACCCAAATACTCTCGCTCGGCATGACCTTCGTGACGCTCGGCAGCGTAATCGTGTCGGTAATGAAATAGCGGCGCATGGCTTCGGCAGTAGACAACAGGCGGCTGGCGAAGAACACGATGGTGCTCTACTTTCGCATGCTCTTCCAGATGGCCGTGTTCTTCTATACCTCGCGCGTCATTATCAACGTGCTCGGCGTGGTGGACTACGGCGTGTACGACGTGGTGGCGGGGCTTGTGGTCGTGATGATGTTTCTCAACAATGCCATGACCACCAGTTCGCAGCGGTTCATCACGGTGGCACTGGGCAAGGGCGACAAGGAACACCTGAGCGAGGTGTACAGCAACTGCATCATCATTCACGGACTGATGGCGATCGCTGTGCTGCTGCTTGGCGAAACCTTGGGGCTGTGGTACATGCACCATTACATGAACATTCCGCCCGAAAGGTTCGAGAGTGCGCTATGGGTGTTCCATTGCTCGCTGCTCTCAGCGATGTTCCTCGTGTTCAACGTGCCCTTCAACGCCGCCATCATCGCCTACGAACGTATGACGGCGTTCGCCTTCATCAGCATTTTCGACATTCTGTGCAAACTCGGCATCGTGCTCGCCCTGCCCTATTGCGACTGGGGCGACAAGCTGCAAACCTACGCCGTGATGCTGTTGGCGGAAAATCTCGTGGCACGCTCCTTATATATATATTATTGCCGGCGCAACTTCCCCGACCTGAAATTCACGTGGAAGCGCAACGCCGCACTCTTCAAAAGCATCCTCTGCTTCGCAGGCTGGAACTCCTTCTCCAACACCTCAGTTGTGTGCAACACGCAGGGGCTTAACCTCCTGCTCAACTATATGGGCGGCCCGGCAGTAAACGCCGCACGCGGCATAGCCTTCTCGGTACAGGCTGCCGTAACGGCATTCATTTCGAGCTTTCAAACGGCTATCAATCCGCAAATCACAAAGTCGTGCGCCCAGCAAGACTTGGCGGCGATGCAGCAGCTCGTGATGCGCAGCTCGCGCCTGTCGTTCTGCATCGTGCTCCTGCTGTTCGTGCCGCTCTTCTGCAAGACCGAATGGTTTCTGTGGCTGTGGCTCGGCAGCGTGCCCGACTATGCCGTGACGTTCACGCGCCTGCTCCTATGCGTGTCGCTCGTAGACGCGCTTGCCAACCCGCTGATGGTGGGCGCGGCAGCGACGGGGCGCGTGAAGCGGTATTATATTATTGAGGGCTGCTCGCTCCTTAGCATTCTGCCCATTGCCTGCGTGGCGGCCCACTTCGGCTGCGCCCCGCAGACGGTGTTTGAGATACAGCTCACGGTGGTCATCATCGTGCAAATCGTCCGAATAAAACTTTGCAACGGTCTGTACGGCCTGCCCATAAAGAACTATCTCACGGGCGTGATGCTGCGCTGCCTCGGCGTGCTCGCCGCCGCCTATGCCCTGCCGCGCCTCGCCCTATCCTTCCTGCCAGACACAACAGCCGCCACGCTCGGCATCATTGTCCTTAGCATCGCCTGGACAGCCGCCGTCGTGCTGGTTCTCGGCACGGAACAGGCAGAGCGCACATTCATATTCCAGAAAATCTCATCGCTATGCCGTCGCTCCTCCACAGAATAATAGATGCCGCAGCTTGGCCTGTGGCAAAGGTTTGGAATGAAAACCTGTCGCGCAAGTGCTCGCAGCACCTATGCGCCCTGTATGCCGCCATCGTGCGCCGCCGCTTCAAATACGCGCCCCACTTCACCTGCTTCGGCTATCCCTTTGAAATGCAGGGCGGCCGGTATATCAGCATCGGCCGCGGCAGCATCATCGGCAAGGACGTACGCCTCAACGCCATAGACCGCTGGCAAAACGAAACGTTCACGCCCGAAATCATCATCGGCGAGCACACACTCGTCAGCCCGCGCTGCCATATAGGCTGCATCAACCGCATCATTATCGGCAACCACGTGACGCTGGGTGACCGCGTGTACATCACCGACCACGTGCACGGCCATTCGCTCCGCGAGGAAATGGACACGCCGCCGTTCGACCGCCCGCTCGTGAGCCGGGGCGGCGTGACAATCGAGGACTTTGTGCAAATCGGAGAGAACTGCGTCGTGCTGCCCGGCGTGACCATTGGGCGCGGCACTATCGTTGGCGCAGGGGCAATCGTCACGAAAGACCTGCCGCCCTATTGCGTGGCAGCCGGCAACCCGGCAAAGGTCATCAAGCAGTTCTAAAGAGGCAAGCACCCACAGTTGAAAATAATATAAATACAATATATATATTATCTCATGGACGAAAAGAAATCTTCAATCACCTCGCTCGTAAAAGACGAGATACGCCTCGACATCATCGCCAAGATCATTTGGCGGTACAAGAAGAAGTTTATCCTGCCCGTCTTCGCCACTTGCCTCGGCACCTACCTGTTCTTGGTGTGCCTGCCGCGCTATTACTCCGCCACGGTGAAGCTCGCGCCGGAATCGACTGCGCCGAGCATGGGCGGCGGTGGACTAAGCAGCCTCGCCTCGAGTTTTGGCGTGAATATTGGCAACATGAACACGGGCGATGCCATTATTCCCGAGTTCTACCCCGACCTTATGGAAAGCACCGACTTCATCGTGCCGCTTTTCTATGTGCAGGTGGAGACCAAAGACGGCGCGTTCAAAGGCCCGTTCGTGGAATATCTCACAAAGGTGCAGCCCGTAGCGTGGTGGGAAAGGCTTTATAACTGGACCAAGAACCTCATCAAGAAGCCCGACCCGCTCAACACGGGTAAGGATTATAAAATCAATCCCTTCCAGCTCAACAAGACCGAGACGGAGGTGGTGAAGGGCATTTCAGGGAGCGTGCGGTGTGACGTGGACAAGAAGACCGACGTCATCAGCATCACCACCACCGCCCGTGACCCGCTCGTAGCGGCGCAGCTGGCAGACTCGGTGAAGGTGAAGCTGCAACAATTCATTATAAACTATCGCACTGAAAAGGCTCGCGGCGATGTGCGCCATTATGCCGCCCTTTGTGAACAGCTCAAAGTGAAATACGACTCGGCAAAGACCGCTTATGCCGATTACGTTGATGCCCACCGCGACCTTATCCTACAATCCTACAAGACTGAAGAGGTGGCTTATGAAAACGAACTGCAAAACGCTTACAGCGCATACAGTTCCGTACGCCAGCAGTTGCAACTGGCAGAGTCGAAACTGCAAGAGCGCACGCCCTCGTTCACCGTTATTCAAAACGCCACCGTGCCCGTGAAGCCTGCCGGCCCGAAACGTATGTTCAACTCTCTGGCTATGGCGTTCCTCGCTTTTATCATTGTAACGGTGTGGCTCATTATGAAACACCACAAAGAATATCTTTAACCAAGCCACCCATAAGGAATGCTCAACCTACTCCTTATACTACTGGTACTGCTGATGTTTTTGGCCTTCTTTGAAGACTATATCTCGGAGCGCGACCGCCTGTGGCTCTTCGTCGGCGCGGCGGTCGTGATGGCATTAGTGGCGGGCTTCCGCCCCGACAACGTGGATAAGGACTACGACAACTATATCCGCTTCTACTATTCTTTCGACATCACCACAGAGTTCACCTTTATCCTGATAGCGAACCTTATCCGCTTCACGATAGACAATTATTTATATGTATTTGTCATCTACGCCGCCCTGTGCATGGCGCTGGTGGTCTATTCCGTAAAAAACTTATCGGAGCTGTGGCTCTCCTCGCTGCTCATCTACTTTTCGCAGTATTTTATCCTGCACTGCATGACGCAGATACGCGTATCGGTGGCGGCAGGTTTCTTTTTATTAGCCTTGCCTTTTCTCTTTCAAAGAAAGATTGGCAAATTTCTGCTCACGCTGCTCGGCGCGGTGTCGTTCCATTACTCTTCTATCGTCTATCTGTTCTTCTTCGCCTTAACAGGTAAGGAACTGAAAGGCAAATGGCTCGTCTTCTGGTGCAGCCTCATTCCCGTCTGCGCCGTGCTGTTTGTCATGAAGATTGGGCTCACGGCGGTTATTCCCATACCTTATATCGAAGAAAAGCTGCAGCTCTACGAAACGGTGGTGGCTAACGGCGAAGTGTCGGAGGTGTCGCCGTTCAACACGGTGCAATACCTGCGCATCGCCCTCGTATATTTTTTCATTTGGAAAAGCAAGGTCATCGCAGAGCATAATAAATATATCTACCTGCTCATCAAGATTGAAATCATCGGTCTCTGCGCCATGTTCCTGCTGCCAGCCGTGCCCGTGCTGGCATTCCGCGTGAGCGAGATGATTTGCATCGTCGAGGTCGTCCTCTACCCGCTTATGATCTACACCGTGCGCCCCGCATGGATTGGCAAGGCGGGCGTAACGACAGCCGCGTTCCTGCTCTTTGTCATCTCCCTATTTTTCAACAAAATCCTTTACCTCTGAACCATGCAGCAAAGCACAAAAAACATAGCCATACTCATGGCGACCTACAACGGCGAGAAGTACCTACGCGAGCAGTTGCAGTCGCTCTACAATCAGACTTACACTGATTGGACATTATATATCGGCGATGACGGTTCGAGCGACGGAACGGCGAGCATCGTAAGGGAATTTTCCCAGCGATACGGCAATATCGTTTTTCACCAAAACAGCGAGGGCAAAGGCGCGATGCGCAACTTCATGGACCTGCTTGCAGAGGCGGAAGCCGACTACTATATGTTTTGCGACCAGGACGACGTGTGGCTGCCGCATAAGGTGGAAACCACGCTGCGGAAGATGCGGGAAATCGAAGCGGAAAACCGGCAACGCCCCGCCGTGGTCTGCTCTGACTTGAAGGTCGTAAACAAAAATCTGCAAACCATCGCGCCGTCCTTTTGGGAAATGTCGGAGATGCTGCCCGACCTGCTCGCTTCAAACTTCAACTACCTCGGCGTGCATTTCCTGGCCACCGGCTGCACCATGATGATTAACGCCGCCGCCAAGCGCATCGCTTTCCCCTACCCTCCCTGCGCCTTCATGCACGATGCCTGGCTCGTGATGAAAACAATGAAGGCAGGCGGCACGTTCGGCATCATCGGCGAACCGCTCATGCTCTACCGCCAACATGGAGGCAACGTGCTCGGCGCAGGCGACGTGAACCATTCAAGCCTGAACTACAAACTGCGCCATTTCAAAGTCCTGCAAGAGCAGAACAAAAAGATGTACTCCCTCGCCAACTATTTCGGTTACGGCTCTTGGCTGAAATTCATTTTTTATAAGGTGATGTATAAATGGCAGCTGCGCAAGGCTGGGCGCACGGGCATGCAATAACCTATTCCCCTCGGACAACTCAGACATGAAAGACGCCATACTCCTCTTTACGCTATGGGCGGCATCTGCTGCGCTGCGCGCCGGCATCCCCATCCTCGGCTTTTGGGGCGTTGACCCCGAAAACGCCACGAAGGCGCGCTACGCCGAAATGCGCCGAGCCGGTTTCGACATAAGCATGGACGGTTACAAGTCTTTGGAACAAATCGTCCGCGCCCTCGACTGTGCACAGGCGGCGGGCATGAAACTGCTTGTGGCAGGCGACCAACTCGTGCTGCACCCGCGCGAAACCGCCGAGGCCATACGCAACCACCCCGCACTCTTCGGCTACGTGCTCGGCGATGAGCCGCGCATGGAGGACTTTGAGGCATACAAGAAAAGATTTGACGCCATCAGCGCCGCCGACCCCGCGCACCTGTGCTACCAAAACCTTTTCCCCTACTATGGCGACGAACTTCTCGAAACCATCGGTGCGGCTTCGTATGAAGAATATTTGAGAAAGTTCAGCGAGATACCGCTGCCGCAAATCTCTTTCGACTTCTACCCTATTTGGGACTACGACATACGCCCCACGTGGTACTACACGCTCGAAGCCGTGCGCCGCGAAAGCCTCCGCACGGGCGTGCCCTTTTGGGCGTTCGTGCTTTCCACGCCCCACGTGGGCTATCCGCAGCCCACGCTCGAGATGCTGCGTCTGCAAATCTACTCCAACCTTGCCTACGGCGCGCAGGCCATTCAATATTTCACTTTCCGCACGCCCCCGCAGGACGATACTTACGACTACCACAACGGCCCTATTACCCTGGAAGGCAAAAAGACGGAAACATATAATATTGTCCGCGACATGAATCGCGAACTGCGCGAGGTCATTCCCTTTTTCGACGGCTGCACGGTGGAGCGCGTGGGACATCTGCTCGAAGTGCCGCTCGGCACGGAGCATTTCAACGGCGCGCCGCGCGGACTGCGCCGACTGAAAGTGGTGGGCACGCGCGGCGCCGTGGTTTCCGTGCTCCGCCAAGGAGAAAAACGCTACTTAGCCGTTGTGAATAAGGATTTTGAAACTGATTTGCGCGTAGACATCGCCTTTTCTTCGCCGCGCCGCCCGCTTTGGCCGAAAGAGTTCGCCAAAACGCCCGCAGCCGCTGCCCATTCCCTCTCGCTCTCGGGCGGCAACCTGCTTATTTTCGATTTGGACTAATATATTATATATATATGTATCATGCAACAGCGCGGCAACCCATGGGTTGCCGCGCTGTTGCATTGTATTGATTTGAAAAATGTATTTACGCTTCCTTGCGCTCGATGTAGGCAATCACGTCGCCCTTCTGCACGTGCGCTCCTTGCTTGGCATTGATTTCTACCAATTTGCCGCCAAGCGCAGCGGGAAGTTCAAGGATTTGTCCGTGCGTGTTCTCGATGTAGCAGAAGAAGTCGCCTTCTTTATACTCTTTGCCGATAAAGGGCTCGATGCTCTTGACGCATTCGCCATCGCCGCCGATTTCCCAAAGAACGGTGCCGCTTTCAGTTGCCACGATGGCATCGGCTTTGGCGTGCTTGAAGGCAGCAGCTTCTTCGAGGCTCATGCCGCTTGCCGTCTCCTTGTCGCGAGCGGCTTGCAGATCTGCGAGGAAACGCTTCTTGGCCGCACCGCTCTTATAGTCGCGATACTGCGTTTCGTGCATGGCAAACTCAAAGAGTTCTTCATCGTCTTCGCCGCGTTCCCAGCCGTTCTCTTCCATTTCCTTGATAAAGCGCGGAAGTTCGTCGGGATAGTAGCTCTGCGGGTCGGCATCGGTAAACTCAAAGCCTTTCTCTTTGGCGAGCTCGATGATTTCGGGCGCTACCTCGCCGGGCAGCTTGCCGCTCTTGCCGAGAATCATACCCCAAATGCTGTTGTCCATCATCGTGTAGCGGGGCTTGCCCATTGAGTCGGTGAGGAGGTTCATCAGGGCGATGTTCTTCACATACTGCGAGAACGGCGTTACGAGGGGAGGATAACCCACGCGCGGCCAAACGTATGCCACTTCGTCGAAGAGGCGCACGAGCAGGGCATCTTCCGAAAGGGGTTGCTTGCCCTGCTTCTCGCGGTTGCTGTTGATGGCGCTCATCACGCCCGTGAGGTCTGCCATCATCGAGCCCATCATGCCGCCGGGCAGGCCGCAGCCGAGCAGCAGCGACGACATCAGTTTGTTGCCGGGGTTCATGAAGTAGCCGAGGAAGTCGTCGATAAATTCCTGCGTAAGCTTACGGGCTTCCATATAGGCTTCCATGTTGATTTCGGGCACGTCGAAACCTGCGTTCTTGAGCATCGACTGCACAGAGATGATATCCGGGTGCACTTTGCCCCAAGAGAGCGGTTCGATGGCGGTATCGATTACGTCCGCGCCGTTTCGGCACACTTCGAGAACGCTCGCCATCGACAGGCCCGGGCCTGAGTGGCCGTGGTACTGGATAATGACTTCGGGATGCTTGTCCTTAATCATCTTCGTGAGTTTGCCGAGCATGGCGGGCTGTCCGATGCCGGCCATATCCTTCAGACAGATTTCGGGCGCGCCGGCTTCAATCAGCTGGTCGGCGATGTTGGCGTAGTACTCCGCCGTGTGAATGGGCGAGTTGGTGATGCAAAGGGTTGCCTGCGGGGTCATGCCGCCCTCGATGGCGTATTTGATGGAAGGAATGATGTTGCGCACATCGTTCAAGCCGCAGAAGATGCGGGTGATGTCCACACCCTGGGCGTGCTTTACCTTATACATCAGGCGGCGCACGTCGGCGGGCACGGGGAACATGCGCAGCGCGTTAAGGCCGCGGTCGAGCATGTGCGTCTTAATGCCAACTTCGTTGAAGGGCTTGGTAAAAGCGCGCACGGCTTTGTTGGGGTTTTCGCCATAAAGCAGATTGACCTGCTCGAAAGCGCCGCCGTTGGTCTCCACGCGGGAGAAGCAACCCATCTTTATAATAACCGGGGCAATGCGCTCCAACTGGTCTTTGCGCGGCTGGAACTTGCCCGACGACTGAAACATGTCGCGATAAACAAGGCTGAATTGGATTTTTCTTTTCGTCATAAAATGAATATGTACGTTGTTAATGTTTGATTTGCTTATATGGAAAAGCACAAAATGCGTTGCAAAAATACGATTTTATTTTCTTTTATACAAAAACCAATTGCACACAAAGCGGGGCCTGTGTGCAATTAGAATAGATTACAAAAGAATAAAAGGAGATTTATTGCTAAATATCATCTCTTTTTCGGGCGCAGCGACACGAGGGGCACAATCATCTCGTCCATAGATACGCCGCCGTGCTGGAAGGTGTCTTTATAGTACTGCACGTAATAATTATAATTGTTGGGATAAGCGAAGAAGCGGGCACCAGTGGCGAAGATATAGGTTGTGGAAAGGTTGGGCGCGGGCAACTGAATGGTGCGCGGCTGCTTCACCTCAAATACCTCGCGGGCGTTGTAGTTGAGATTTTTGCCGAGTTTGTAGCGCAGGTTGGTGTTCACGTTCTTGTCGCCCACCACCTTTGTCGGCTGGTCCACGCGAATGCTGCCGTGGTCGGTAGTGATGAGGATTTCGTAGTCGAGGCGCGCGAGGCGGTCGAAGAGTTCCTTGATGGGCGTGTGTTTGAACCACGAAAGCGTGATGCTGCGGTAGGCCGCCTCGTTGGCAGCCAGTTCGCGCACCATTTTCGACTCGGTGCGGGCGTGCGAGAGTATGTCGATGAAGTTTACCACCAACACGTTCAGCGGCGACTGCGTCAGCTCGTTCATCTGCGAGAGCAGGCGGTCGGCGGCAACCGAGTCGTTGAGCTTGTGGTATGTAAACGTTTCCTTGCGCCTGAAACGCGCCATTTGCTCACGCAGGAGTGCCTCTTCGTGGAGGTTCTTGCCCTCTTCGTCCTCCTCGTCCACCCAAAGTGCGGGGTACATTTCCTTGATTTGCAGGGGCATCAGTCCCGAGAAAATGGCGTTGCGGGCGTATTGCGTGGCGGTAGGCAAAATGCTGAAGTAGGCATCTTCGTCGATGTCGAAGTCATCGGCCAGTTCGCGGCTGAGCACGCGCCACTGGTCGAAGCGAAAATTATCTAGTACCAGCAGAAACACCTTTTTGCCCGACGAGAGCAGGGGGAAGACGCGGCGCTTCATCACGTCGGGGCTAAGCATGGGGCGGTTGTCCGAGGCTGCGATCCACGCGGCGTAGTTCTTCATGATGAACTTGGCGAAATTTCTGTTGGCATCGGCTTTCTGCATTTGCAGCATCTCATTCATCGCGCCGTCGGTCTGCGAAAGTTCCAACTCCCAGTACACCAACTTTTTATAGAGTTCTTTCCAGCCCTCCGCATCAAGGTTTTCCGACATTTGAAGGTCAATTTTGGAAAACTCCTGCCGGTAACCCGTCTGCGTGGCTTCCTGCACGATTTCGCGGCGGTGTATGTTCTTCTTGATACTCAGCAGTATTTGGTTGGGATTGACGGGCTTGATGAGATAGTCGGCGATTTTCGCGCCGATGGCCTGGTCCATAATATTTTCTTCCTCGTTTTTCGTCACCATCACCACGGGCGTATTCACCCCGCGCTCTTTCAGCTGCGAAAGCGTTTCGAGGCCGCTGAGGCCTGGCATGTTTTCATCGAGAAATATCAGGTCGAAATCTTCTTTCTCGCACAGTTCGAGCGCGTCCGATCCGTTGGAAGCGGAGGATATATCATAACCTTTCTTTTCGAGAAACAAGATGTGGGCGCGGAGCAAGTCAATCTCGTCGTCCACCCAAAGCAGTCTGCCGTTTGTCATTGCGGTACAATATAAATTCAAAGGCGAAGTTACGGAAAAAAGGCGCAGCACGCCTTCTCATGATGCTTAAAAATGCCTATTATCACGTATGAGAATGGCAAAAATAGTAATTTTGCAGAAGATTTCATGCTTTGCAAATACAATACCCCGTGCACCGCGCTGCGCAGAAAGACAACTGAAAGTTGTCAGAAAGTTGTCCCGGTTGTCGTCATAATAAAACGGCAGCATAGACAATAAGTTGTCAAAAGTTGTCCCGGTTGTCGTAATAATAAAAACGACAACATAGACAACTATAGACAACTCAGAGACTGACATTCATACGCTTAATATGACGACAACAGAGACAACGGGGCGTATTTTATACGCCCGCAGCGCTATATAAGATATAAACCATCTTTCATATTTTATTTGCAGTTCCTTCCACCTCCCACTCATTATATATATTATGACAACAACCTCTTCACGCGAGCACAGCATCTACCGCATCACGCTCCTGGGCAGCGCGGGCAACGTGCTGTTGCTCATCTTCAAGTTCGTGGCGGGTATCCTCGGCGGCAGCGCGGCCATGATAGCAGACGCCGTGCATTCGCTTTCCGATTTTGCCACCGACATCGTTGTCCTGCTCTTCGTGCGCCTTTCCGGCCGCCCCTCCGATAGCGACCACGATTTCGGCCATGGCAAATACGAAACGCTCGCTACCGTAATCGTAGGCCTCATGCTCATGGCCGTCGGCATCGGCGTGCTTTGGAACGGTGCGGCGGCCATCTACCGCAGCATCAATGGCGAAATCCTGCCGCAACCCGGCAACATCGCGCTCATAGCCGCCCTCGTGTCCATCGTTGTCAAGGAACTGCTCTATCAGGCAACGGTGCGCGTAGGCCGCTCCACGGGCTCGCAGGCCGTCGTGGCCAATGCGTGGCATCATCGCAGCGACGCCCTCTCGTCCATCGGCACCACCCTCGGCATCGGCGGCGCGATCCTCTTGGGCGAGAACTGGCGCGTGCTCGACCCCATTGCCGCACTCGTCGTGAGCTTCTTTATCATCAAAGTCGCCCTGCGCCTCTTCCTCCCGGGCATGGAGGAACTGCTCGAAAAGTCGCTGCCCGAAACAGAGGAAGACTTTATCATCGACACCATCCTCGAAGAACCCGGCACTTCCGACCCGCACAACCTGCGCACCCGCCGCATCGGCAGCTATTGCGCCATTGAAGTTCACTTCCGCATGGCGGGCACCACCACCATCAACGACGCCCACGCCGCTACCCGTCGCATCGAGGACAAGCTCCGCGCCCGCTTCGGTGCGCACACCATAATCAATACGCACGTGGAGCCAGTGAAATAGGATTTTCCACCTGAAATAGCTGCCCCGCATATAGGGCAGCATCTGCTATCTCCGAGCAAGTTTTTACTTTCTCGGAGATATTTTTTATTATCAGCAAGATATTTTTTACTATCCTATAAGAAATAGTTTGTTACAAAGTTTGTAACATGTATTACAAAGTTTGTAACACGTGTTAGCAAGTTTATAACAAGCGTTACAAAGTTTGTAACAAAAAATATCTGCGCAGACAGTAAAAAATTGCTTGATGATAGGGAAAAATTTCAAGGAGAAAGGAAGAAATTGCTCGGCGACGCGAAAGAGACATCCCAAAGGCGTATTGATTTTAAGCAAGGTCATCCAACTCATCGCGTATATATAAATATGTATGCCCCTTTCTGCGCAGAAAATACGTAATAATTTTTTTGCACTTTCGTAAACAACACTTAACTTTGTAGCAGAAAAACGTTTTTCTCTATATATCTCTTATGGATTTAATGTATTTAGGAATACTCATATTCCTGTGCCTGCTTGCGACTTTCGACCTCTCGGTCGGCGTAGCCAACGACGCTGTAAACTTCCTTAGTCCAGCGGTGGGCACGAAGGCCGCCAAGTTCCGCACCATTCTCACTGTTGCCGCGCTTGGCATTTTTGTAGGCGCTTCCACGTCGAGCGGCATGATGGACATCGCACGCCATGGTATCCTCAACCCGCATTATTACACTTTGGACGACGTGATGTGCATCTTCCTCGCCGTGGCGGCGACGGACGTTATTCTCCTCGATATTTTCAACACGTTAGGCATGCCCACTTCTACCACGGTATCGATGGTATTCGGGCTTTTGGGCGGCAGCACCGCACTTGCCATGAGCAAGATGACGGAGGCGGGCCACACGTATGCCGATCTCATCAACACGGACAAGGCGCTGAGCGTAATTATCGGCATTTTCCTGAGCGTCGCCATAGCCTTCGTGTTCGGTTTAATCGTGATGTGGATTGCACGTATCGTGTTCACATTCAACTACAAGAAGCATCTTCGCTGGAGCATCGCTATATTTGGCGGCGTGGGCGTTACTTCTATATTTTACTTCCTGCTCGTGAGCGGCCTGCGCAACAGCCAAATCCTGAGCAGCATCGGCTGGACGCCGGATTGGATTGACGCGCACAAGGGCACTATCCTGCTCGTGAGTTTCGCGGCGTTTACCGTACTGATGGAGGTGCTGCATCTGCTCAAAGTGAACATCTTCAAAATCATCGTGCTCTTCGGCACGTTCTCTCTCGCCATGGCCTTTGCGGGCAACGACCTCGTGAACTTCATCGGTACGCCGCTGGCCGGTTTGGAGGCGTTCCTCGATTTCAGCCATAACGGCGCGGGGCAGAATGGCGAGCAATACGTAGTGCACGTGCTGGCCGGCGACTCTACCCTGCCGGGCAAGCAATGGTTCCTCATCGGCGCGGGCATTATCATGACCGTGGCCATCTGCACCTCCAAGAAGGCGCACAAGGTGATTGAGACCTCCGTGAGCCTGTCGCGTCAGGACGACGGCGAAGAAGTGTTCAGTTCCTCAAAAATTGCCCGAAAGACCGTGCGCTCGGTACTTGCCACCACGGCTCAGATATCCAAATACGTGCCCGAAGGCGCGAAAAAATGGATTGATTCGCGTTTCGACACAGAGGAAGTGCAACTCAACGAAGGCGCAGCGTTCGACCTCGTGCGTGCCTCGGTGAACCTCGTGCTTGCAGGCTTGCTCATCGTGATCGGCACCACGTTCCAACTGCCGCTCTCCACAACCTACGTGGCGTTTATGGTAGCCATGGGTTCGTCGCTCGCCGACCGCGCCTGGGGTCGCGAAACTGCTGTTTACCGCATTACGGGTGTGATAACCGTGATCGGCGGCTGGTTCATCACAGCCGGCGCGGCCATGCTGCTCAGTTTCTTCATCGCCACCATCAACCACCTGGGCGGCTTCATTGCCATGCTGGTGGTGATTGCCACAGTGGCATTTGTCATCATCAACAACAACCGCAAGTTTAAGAAGAAGCAGGACAGCGAGAACGTCGACCTCGTGTTCCGCCAGTTGGTGCGCAGCCACGACAAGGAAGAAATATGGCAGTTGCTGCTGCAACACGTGCGCGAGACGCAGGGCACGCTCATCGACTTCACACGCCAGGCTTTCCGCGACATCACCTACGGCTTGATGCACGAGAACATCAAGTCGCTGCGCACCGCTGCCGCTGCTATCGAAGAGGAAAAGAGCGTGTGGAAACGCTATCGCCGCAAGGAGATATTGGGTATGCGCAAAATCGACTACCTGCTTGCCGTGGAGAAAAACACGTGGTTCCACCTCGGTTGCAACAACGCCACTCAGATTATATATTGCCTCAAGCGTATGCTCGAGCCTATTAACGAGCATGTGGACAATAACTTTAATCCGATGCCGCAGGAATACGTGGAAGAATTTATCCCGATATGCAACGACGTGGAGCAACTGCTCGAAAACGTGTCGCGCATGATCCGCTCCGGCAATTTCTCCAACGCCGACGAATATCTCGTTGAGGGCAACGCTATCAAGAGCCGCATCTCGCAAATCCGCCACAAGCAGCAGGATCAAATCCAGAAACTCGACAGCAACATACGCACCACCCTGCTCTATCTGAGCACGTTGCAAGAGACGCAAGAGTTGGTAAGCATGGCCCGCCACTTGCTCCGCGCCAGCAAGAGGTTCCAGGTGTCGTAAAACGGCTTCATATCTGATATGCACCACCTCATACGCCCCAACATATATAAGTTGCTCGACAACCCTGCCGATAACAACAAGCCGGCAGAGGGAAAAGCCGCGCCGTCGCCCTTCGACCGTTTCGAGGGACTGCGCGGCATCAATCCCGCGTGCATCTTCGGGCCTTATGCCACGGGCGTAGCAGGACTGATTGACCTGATGGTGCGCGTCTTTTGCACACCGCAATACGACAATATCCTGATTGCCCGCCCCTGCGACGAGGCGTGGCTGCGGCTGGCAAGGTTCAACGACGTGGAATATCGCTGCACGGACATCGCCTCTGACCTTGCGCCCGATGCCAATGCCATTAAAACCACAAAGAACAACCGCAGCAAACTCCTGCTGCTTAGTCACCCTAATAGTGTGTTGGGCAGCATCATCAGCACAGAGCGGGCAAGGGAAATTGCGGCGGGCTTCGACGGACTGACCATTGTGGATGAAAGCCTTCTCGACTTTGCAAACAAGCCTTCGCTGCTGCCACTTTTGAGCGAAAACAGGAAAATGGTTATCTTGCGCAGCGTGTACCGACAAAGCACCGACGAGCAACCGCTCGGCTTTGCCATCGCCGCACCCGAAACGGTGCAGGTTTTGCAAAAAGCAGGCACCCTGCTCGATACCTACGACCCCGACTGGCAAGCGGCGGCGACCCGACAGAAAGCCTACAACGACGTGCACACTTGGCGCTGCACTCTCATCGACGAACGGCGAAAAGTGGCCCCCGCCATCGCCCAGTTGCCCAACTGCACGGGCGTACTGCCAGGGTTCGGCGACTTCGTGGTGGCACGCTTCAAGAACGCGGAGAGCGTGGCGCAAAGGCTCGGCGAGGAGGGCATTCCCTTCAAAAAGATTACGGAGATAGAAGGCTACGGCGACTATCTGCGCCTGCCCATACGCCTGCCCCACCAAAACACCGAGTTGCTGCGCGTGCTGCGCACCCACAACCTGCGCTGAAAACCCTTAGACAGCAACAGACACACCTGTCTTGTTTACTCGTAAACTCGTAAACTCGTTTACTAAAAGCGTTACAAAAATGCTAAATCTCGAAAAATACGGGAGAAAACGGCATTTTGTGCGCAAAAACAAGGCTTCTTTTAGGGGAAAAACATAATTTTGCCATAATAAAAGCACGAAAGACAAGATCTCACTTTTTTCAAAATACCAAACCACTATGAAAAAGACCATTTTGGTGACGGGCGGTACCGGTTTCATCGGTTCGCACACCACCGTAGAACTGCAAAACGCCGGCTACGACGTAGTTATCGTGGACAATCTGAGTAACTCTCAGGCAGATGTCGTGGACGGCATCGAGAAGATTACGGGCATTCGCCCCGCTTTTGAGGAAGTGGACTGCTGCGACCTCGCAGGCCTCGAAGCTGTTTTCCAAAAATATCCCGGCATTCAGGGCATTATCCACTTCGCCGCCTCCAAGGCTGTGGGCGAAAGCGTGGAGAAACCCCTGATGTACTACGAAAACAACCTTCTCAGCCTTATCAACCTCTTGAAACTGATGCCGAAATACGACGTTAAGGGCATCATCTTCTCTTCTTCCTGCACCGTTTACGGTCAGCCCGATCCCGAAAACCTGCCCGTAACGGAAGAAGCTCCGATCAAGAAGGCAGAAAGCCCCTACGGCAACACGAAGCAAATCAACGAGGAAATCGTGCAGGACTACGTGAAGAGCGGCGCACCTATCTCCGCTATCCTGCTGCGCTACTTCAACCCCATCGGCTCGCACCCCTCTGGCATCATCGGTGAAATGCCTAATGGCGTTCCCGCTAACCTTATCCCCTACCTCACGCAAACGGCTATCGGCATCCGTCCCTGCCTCTCCGTGTTCGGTGATGACTACGACACGCCCGACGGCTCCTGCATCCGCGACTTTATCTACGTGCTCGACCTCGCTAAGGCACACGTGGCAGCCATGGCACGCATCCTCGAAGGCAAGAACACCGAACCCGTGGAAATCTACAACGTGGGCACCGGCAACGGCGTGAGCGTGTTTGAACTCATCAACACGTTCGAGAAGTGCACCGGCGTGAAACTCAACTACAAGGTTGCTCCCCGTCGCCCGGGCGACATCGAAAAGGTTTGGGGCAACGTGGACAAGGCCAACAAGGTGCTTGGCTGGAAAGCCGTACACACGCTCGAAGAAGCCCTCTCTTCTGCATGGAACTGGCAGAAAGTGCTGCGTGAGCGCGGCATCATGTAAGCCATAAACGACATACGGATACCATCGGCAGGCATATCCTTGGAAAAGGACATTCCAAGCCAATGGTATCCGTTTTTATAGATATTGGAGAACTCTATATAGATTAAAACTCCCCTAAAAAGAAATGCCTCCCTACTACCTCATCGAAGAAGACCTGCTCAGGCGTAACCTCACACTCATCAAAAGCATTGCCGAGCGTGCCGGCGTGGAGTTTATCCTCGCTTTCAAGGCCTTTGCCCTTTGGAAAACCTTTCCCATATTCCGCGAATACATCTCCCACACCACAGCATCGTCGCCCTATGAGGCGCGGCTTGCATTCGAGGAATTCGGTTCTAAGGCACACACCTATTCCCCGGCATACGAAGAGGACACTTTCGGAGACATCGTGAAGTATAGCAGTCACATCTCGTTCAACTCGCTCACGCAATACGAACGCTTCGCGCACCGCGCCATCGCCGAAGGCGTGTCGTGCGGCCTGCGCATCAATCCCGAGTACAGCGAGATAGAGACAGAACTCTATAACCCCTGCGCCCCCGGCTCGCGCTTCGGCATCACCGCCGACAAAATGCCGGAAGTCTTGCCCGAAGGCGTTGAAGGTTTCCATTGCCACTGCCACTGCGAAAGCACGTCGTACGCCTTAGAGCATACCTTGGAGCATATAGAAAGCAAGTTCGGTAAATGGCTGGACAAAATCAAATGGCTTAACCTCGGCGGCGGGCACCTCGTGACGCGCAAGGACTACGACACCGAGCACCTCATCAGCCTGCTCAAAGCCCTGCGGCAGAGACATCCCAACCTTAACATCATTCTCGAACCAGGGTCGGCTTTCGCCTGGCAAACGGGGCCGCTGGTGAGCGAAGTGGTGGACATCGTGGAGAACAGCGGCATAAAAACCGCCCTGCTCAACGTGAGTTTCACCTGCCACATGCCCGACTGCCTCGAAATGCCTTACCACCCCGCCGTGCGCGGCGCAGAAACGCTCGCCGACGAAGCGGCGGACGGATTGGAAACGGCAGAAAACGTCTATCGCCTTGGCGGCAACTCCTGCCTCTCGGGCGACTATATGGGTTATTGGCGGTTTGCAAAGCCGCTGCACGTGGGCGACACCGTTATCTTCGAGGACATGATACATTATACGACCGTAAAGACAAATATGTTCAACGGCATTCCCCACCCCGCCCTTGCCATAAAGCGCAGCAACGGCACGATAGAAACGCTTCGCACTTTCCGTTACGAAGATTACCGTGACAGAATGGACTGACAACCCGATACACAATATTATATATATAGACACAGAAAAATGAAAGAAACCAACCTCCCTGAAAATGCCTTCCGCGAACTGAAAGAAGGCGAACAGTACGAACCGCTGATGAAGCCCGGACGCACTTACCGCGAGGTAACGCCGTGGTCGATATTCTGGGGATTGCTCATGGCCGTGATCTTCTCCGCCGCAACGGCTTACCTCGGTCTAAAAGTGGGGCAAGTGTTTGAAGCCGCCATTCCCATCACGATTATCGCCGTTGGCCTCTCCGGCGCGACGCACCGCAAAGACCCGCTCGGCGAGAACGTCATTATCCAAAGCATCGGCGCCTGCTCGGGCATGATTGTGGCCGGCGCCATCTTCACCCTGCCCGCGCTCTACATACTCCAAAACAAATATCCCGACCTTACGGTCAACTTCATGCAGGTGTTCCTCGCCTCTCTTCTGGGCGGCGTGCTCGGTATCCTGTTCCTCATACCTTTCCGCAAGTATTTCGTGAAAGATATGCACGGAAAATATCCTTTCCCCGAGGCGACCGCCTCCACGCAGGTGCTGCTGTCGGGCGAGAAGAGCGGCAACCAGACGATGCCGCTGCTCGTGGCTGGTCTGATCGGCGGACTGTATGACTTTGCCGTGGCTTCTTTCGGCGCGTGGACGGAGAACTTCACGAGCCGCGTCACGGAATTCAGCGCCATGCTTACGGAAAAGACAAAAGTGCTGTTTAGCATCAACACAAGCGCGGCACTCCTCGGCATGGGCTACATCGTAGGCCTGAAATACGCCGCGATTATCTGCGCCGGTTCGGTGCTCGTGTGGTGGCTTATCGTTCCCGGCATCGCCTTCATCTTCCCCGACCTCGAAGTGACGGCCGGCGTAACGGCTGCCAGCGCTTCGGCCGAGCAACTCTTCTCTTACGCCAAGAGCATCGGCATTGGCGGCATCGCCATGGCGGGCATCATCGGTGTGGTGAAGAGCCGTGGCGTGATTAAGAGCGCGTTCGGTTTGATGGGCAAGGTGTTCCAAAAAGGCGGACAGGAAGAAGAAACGCAGCGCACGCAGAAAGACCTTTCGATGAAAATCATCGGCATCGGTTCGCTGCTCACCATCATCGCCACCGCCCTCTTCTTCTATTTCGACGTGATGAGCGGCAACCTGCTCTTCACGGTTGTGGGCATCGTCATCGTGGCCGTCATCGCCTTCCTCTTCACCACCGTTGCCGCCAACGCCATCGCCATCGTAGGCTCCAACCCCGTAAGCGGCATGACGCTGATGACACTCATTCTCTCCTCTATCATCATGGTGCTCGTAGGCCTGAAAGGCACGGGCGGTATGGTGGCAGCCTTGATAATGGGCGGCGTGGTCTGCACCGCCCTGGCAAGCGCGGGCGCATTCATCACCGACCTCAAAATAGGCTACTGGCTCGGCAGCACGCCGAAGTATCAGGAAACTTACAAGTTCCTCGGCATCCTCGTTTCGGCAGCCACCGTGGGCGGTGTGATTATGATTTTGAACAAGGCTTACGGCTTCACGCCCGACAACGCCGACGTTATGGCCGCTCCGCAGGCCCGCGCCATGGCTGCCGTGATTGAGCCGCTGATGTCTGGGCAAGGCGCGCCGTGGCTGCTCTACGGCATCGGCGCAGTCATCGCCCTCGTGCTCAATGCCTGCGGCATCTCCGCCCTCGCATTCGCCCTCGGCATGTTCATTCCCTTGCAACTCAACCTGCCCCTCATCGTGGGCGGCGCAGTGAACTATTTCGTCACCACGCGCTCCAAGGACGCTGAGGTGAACCGCCAACGCGGCGAAAAGGGCACGCTCCTCGCCTCGGGCTTCATAGCCGGCGGCGCACTGATGGGCGTTGTCAGCGCGGCGTTGCAGTTTGGCGGCGTGCAACTCGCGCTCACCGAATGGACGCAGACGGCATGGGCTGAATGGCTCTCGCTGGCCATGTATGCCGCACTCATTATATATTTATATAAGGCCTCTTTGAAAATCAAATAAAGGCAGAGAAAGAGCATTTGAGAAATAGTCTGAGAAATATTATACGCGTTACGATCGGTACACTCTTGACGGTGTACCTCGTAACGCTTTTTGTTTTTAATTTCTCACCCGCCCGCCGCTGGTTGGTCGATAAGACAGAAATTGGTTTGCAGGAATTGCTGCAGACAAAAGTTGAAATCGGGGACATCGAGGCAGGTCTTTTCAACCGCCTCTCGCTGAAAAACGTCACCGTCTACGACCAAAGCGGCAAGCAGATGCTCAAAGCGAAATTCATCTCCGCCAAAATAGAATGGCGGTCGCTCGTGAAAGATGCCGTGACACTGCGCACCGTCTCCGTGCTCGACGGCGACTTCACGCTTTACAAGTCTGCGGAAGACCGTCCCGCCAACTTCCAATTCGTGCTTGACGCGTTTGCTTCGAAAGACAAGTCGAAACCCTCGAAACTCAACCTTGGCATCAACTCGCTCATACTGCGTCGCTGCCGGGTGCGCTACGACGAATACGCTAAACCCCGAACACCCCAAACTTTCAACGCGGCACACATCGCTCTGAGCGCGATAGACGCGAACATCAGCCTGAAAAAACTCTCGACCGACAGTCTCAATCTCCGCGTTCGCCATTTGGCTGCAAAGGAACAATGCGGACTGGACTTGCGAGAACTGACCTTCATCGTACAGGCCAATAGGAAAGCCGCCCTTTTGAAGAACCTCAACATCGAGGTCGGCGGCTCCCACATTCGCCAATCCGAACTGCGCCTCACCTATGATGCTGTAAAGGACTGGGGCAACCTGTCCAACACGCTCTCTGCCACGGGTTCGCTGACTGACATCACGGTGGCCACGGCCGACATCGCCCACTTCGTGCCCGCGCTCCGCCCATTGCCGCTCACGCTGTCGCTGTCGATGGACTACCGCATGCAGCCCCAGAGCGGCGAGTTCCGAAATATCAGCATCAAGGAAAGTGAGACGAACGCCTCCATCACGGGCGACTGCGCCCTTGCCTGGAACAAGTCAGGACTGCGCCGCGCCGACTTAACGCTGAAAAACGCCACCGCCACGCAGGGTCTTTTGAAGAAAATCTGCGAAGCATACATCAAGAACCCTGAGGTGCAGAAAAAGATTTTGCTCTGCGGAATTGCCACCCTCAACGCCCGTGCCGCCTACCGCCCCGACGGCGAAAGCACCGCCGATTTCGGCATTGCCACCGACGCGGGAGAGGCAAAGGGCACGCTGGCTATGGTGGGAAAAGACATTAAGGGCAAAATCCGCATCAGCGGCCTCGACCTTGCGAAACTTATCGGCACGGACAAATTGCCGCAAAACCTTTCAGCGGAAATTAAAGGCAATGTCACACTGCCCGAAAAGGAGCAGCGCGTACCTGACCTGAACATTCAGGCCAATATCCTCAACGCCCAGAACAAAGACTACGATTTACGCAACATCACTCTTAACGGCAAATGGCAAAAGGGACGCTTCCGCTTTGACCTAAAATCGGACAACTCGCCCGCCGCACTGCAATTAAACGGCAGCGGTTACTACGACGGCAAAACGGCCCGCGACCTCGCCCTCTCTGCCAACGTGGGCATGTTGCGCCCAGCCGTCCTCGGATTCCCCATCAAAGGGCGCGATGCCAGCATCTCGGCGAAAATAGAAGCCGCGCTCGACCGCCTCACCGCTAATCAGCCGAAAGGGTTCCTGCAAATCAACGATTTCTATTTTGCCTACAACGACAGCACGCCTTGCACCTTCAAAAATCTGCGCCTCGACGTGACACCCGACAAAAAAGGCAGCGACATCAGGCTCGGCAGCGATTTCCTCAACTTTACCTTCAACGGACAACTTTCCCTCCCGAAACTAAAAACCGCGTATGAGGACATACTCGCCGCCGCCCTGCCACAATTGCAAACGGCTAAGCGCCGCGCAACGCCCGAGTACGACTGGACATTTAGCGTAAGGCTCAAAAACACAGATTTCTTCAAGCACGTGCTACTCCTGCCCTTGGAAACGGAGGGCGACATAGCGGCCAACGGCATTTTGCGCAACCACGCACGCTCGTCCTTCATTCAGGTACTCACCGACGGCATTGACTACAACGGGCAGAAGTTCAAAGATTTGCGCCTATTTGTGAAAGGAGAGAAAGACTCCTACAACTGCCTGCTGCAAACCGACCGCGCGCTCGGTGGCAGCAATTACAAATGGGTGGCAGAGTTGCAAACCGACAGCGGCACGCTTTCCACCAACGTGCAATGGCGCAACCCGGAAGTCGCCAAGCATTTCGGTGAAATCGATCTCCTGACAGAGTTTTCAAAGGGTGCCTCGAACGAGACAAAAATTTCTACGAAAGTAAATCCTACCCTCTTCACCATCGGCGACACAATATGGAGCATTGCCTCGGGGCTCGTGGAAGTGGAAGGCAAAACGGTGGAGATAAATAACCTGCGCCTCAAGCACGACGACCAATGGCTGGCCGTCAGCGGTAAATTGGGCAAGGGCGAGAACGACTCCATCGTGGCACGGCTGAGCAAGATTGACGTGGCGTACGTCCTCGGACTGGTGAATTTCCACACCGTTGAATTTACGGGACAAGCCACAGGACGCGCCGTTGTGAACGGCGACCTAAAAAATCCGCAGTTGAACGCTAAGATTAAGGTCGAAGACTTCCATTTCAACACGGGCTATATGGGCACGGCGCACATCTTGGGCGGCTGGAGCAAGGAGGAGGGACGCATTAACCTCGACGCGCACATCGTGGAAGACGGCGTGGGCTATACGGACGTGCTTGGATTTGTGAGCCTTGCGGAGAAAGGCCTTGACCTCGACATTAAGAGCGAGCAGACGACGCTGCAATTTCTCAAACCCTACATCGGACATATCTTCACCAACCTCGACGGCCGCACTACGGGGCGCATGCGCCTGCACGGGCCGTTCAAGAAACTTGATTTCGAGGGTGAAGAAACGGCTTCGATAAGTGCACATCTCGACGTGACGGGCGTAGACTACACGCTCACCGAAGGTCGCGTCCACGTTCGCCCGGGTATTTTTGAGTTTGCCGATTTTAAGGTTGCCGACAAGACGGGCAAAGGCACGGGCATCGCCGCCGGAGCCTTGCATCACGAACATTTGAAAAACTTGCGCTATGAGTTTGACCTCGATGTGAAAAATATGCTGCTCTACGACCGCCCCCGCGAGCACGACATGCCTTTCTACTCCACCGCCTACGGCACTGGCAAGGCAAAGATGAGCGGCCAATCGGGACTTTTCACCGCCGACATCGACATCACCACCGAGGCAGGCACCACGCTGACCTATCTCCTCGACACGCCCGACACGTATAGCGACACGCGCCTGCTGCAATTCACCTCACTTGACCCGAAGCCCTTTGCTTTTGAACCTTCCCCGGCCGACGCTCCCGCCGCACCGCAAGCGGAAAAGGAGGAAGAGAGCACCACGGACATTAAACTTAATTTCCAGGTCAATGTGAACGACCGCGCCCAACTGCGTGTCATCACCGACGACAATTCCGGCGATAACATTCAAGTGCGCGGCTACGGCCCCATGCGTGCCACGTATTACAACAAAGGACGCTTCGAACTCTTCGGCACCTACAACGTGCAGCGCGGTACTTACAAGATGTCGCTGCAAGACATCATTCGAAAGGATTTCACCTTGCAGCCGGGCGGCACGCTCGTTTTCACGGGCCCGCCCAGCGAGGGACGACTCAATTTCCAGGCTGCCTATATGGTGAACTCCGCTTCTTTGAGCGACCTGAACTTTGGTGCGGGCATGACAAACAACAGCGTGCGCGTGAACTGCCTGCTCAACATCACGGGCCAGACCAAAGCCCCGCAGGTGTCCTTCGGCCTCGACTTCCCCACCCTCGGCGATGAGGAACGCCGCATGGTGATGGACGTTATCAACACGGAGGAAGACCTCAACCGCCAGTTCGTTTACCTGCTTGGCATCGGGCGATTTTATAACAGCAACTATGCCGCTCAGCAGCAGGCTGTGGGATTGTCGCAGTCGAACGTGGCGGCAAAATCTTTCCTTTCCAGCACGCTCACCAACCAACTCAACAACATTATCTCCAACGCCATGGGCGGTAACGCCAAATGGAGCATCGGCACAAACATCAGCACGGGTCAGGTGGGCTGGAGCGATATGGAAATCGACGGGCTGCTGCAAGGTCGCCTGCTCAACGACCGCCTGCTCATCAACGGCAACTTCGGCTACCGCGACAACCCGATGTATGCCACGAACTTCGTGGGCGATTTCGATATACAATATTTACTCACGCCGAGCGGAAGCGTCAGCCTGAAAGCCTACTCGGAAACTAACGAGCGGTATTTCACAAAATCGTCGCTCACCACGCAAGGCATCGGCATCCAACTCAAACGCGACTTCTCCAACGTGCGCGACCTCTTCACGCCACGCACAAAATGGCGCAAAAAGAAAGAGAATAAATGATTGATAGAAACACCATACAGCGCGTTATGGACGCGACCGACATAGTAGATGTCGTGCGCGACTACGTGACGCTGCGCAAAACAGGTACATACTACAAAGGACTTTGCCCTTTCCACAACGAGAAAACGCCGAGTTTCACCGTTAGTCCCTCGCGGCAATACTGCAAATGCTTCTCTTGCGGCAAAGGCGGCAACGCGGTGCACTTCCTCATGGAAATAGAGCACCTCTCCTACCCTGAAGCCATCAAGCGCCTTGGTAAGCGTTATGGCATTGAGGTGATTGAGGAAGCGCAGAGCGAGGAAGAGCGCGAGGCCCGCAATGTACGCGAAGGCTTGTTCGTGCTTAACGAATGGGCGCGCGATTTCTTTGCCAACTATCTGCGGAGCAGTTCCGACGGTGTTGCGGTGGGCATGACCTATTTCCGCTCACGCGGCTTCCGCGACGATATAATCAAGAAATTCCAACTCGGCTTTGCACCCACGGAGCGCGATGCCCTTGCAAAGGCTGCGCTACAAAAGGGTTATTCCAAAGAAGCCCTTACAAAGACCGGCCTTTGCTACGCTTCGGAAGACGGTAAACTCATCGACCGCTTCCACGGCCGCGTCATCTTTCCCGTCCACACCGTGTCGGGCCGCGTGGTTGCTTTCGGCGGTCGCATACTCTCTGCAAAAAAGGGCAATATGGCGAAATACGTCAATTCGCCCGAAAGCGAGATTTACAGCAAGAGCCGCGAACTTTACGGCCTGTTCCAGTCGCGCAGCAGCATTGCCCGCGAGGATTGCTGCTACCTTGTGGAGGGTTACACCGATGTGATTTCGATGCACCAGAGCGGCATTGAAAATGTCGTGGCTTCTTCGGGCACGTCCCTCACCACTGGGCAGATTCACCTGCTGCGCCGCTTCACCAAAAACATCACGGTACTCTACGACGGCGACAGCGCGGGCATCAAGGCCAGTCTGCGCGGTATCGACATGCTGCTCGAAGAGGGCATGAACGTGAAAGTGCTGCTGTTGCCCGACGGCGAAGACCCCGACTCGTTTGCACGCGGCCGCAACGCGCAGCAATACCGCGACTACATCAACGCCCACCAAACCGACTTCATCAAATTTAAGACCAACCTGCTGCTCAGCGAGTGCGGCGACGACCCCATCAAGCGTGCAGGGCTTGTGACGGACATCGTGCGCAGCATCGCTGTTATTCCCAGCGAGATTGTGCGGCAGATGTACGCCCGCGAGTGCGCCGCCGCCATGAGCGTGAGCGAGGCCGTTATTGTGAGTGAAATCGCCAAGATGCGCCGCGACGGCAATGCGCAGGCACAAGCCGAAACGCCGCCGCCTGCCGAGACCGAAGCCGCCGAAGCGCTTACTGCTAAAACTCCCCCGCCTGCCGAGCAACAGGAAACGCTATCGCAGGAAGAACGCGCGCTATTGGCGCTAATCGTAAAATACGGCGAGCGCACGTTTGAGGGTTCGGAGGGCAAATGCCTGGCTGCTTTCATCCGCGATGAATTGGAGACCGACGGCCTCGGTTTCGCTTCCCCCATGGCACGCGCCATGCTCGAAGAGGTGACGCAGCACGCCGCCGAACCTGGTTGGCAATCTCTGCCCTATTTCCTCAAACATCCCGATGAGGGCATCAGTAAACTGGCGGGCGAACTTTCGGAAGAAAAATATCGCCTCACCGAACGCCAGCAAAGTACCTTCGTGGACGAAGGCAGCCGCCTCGGCGAACTATCCGCCCGCCTGCTCCTTGACTTCAAGCAAGGCTTTGTGCGCGAGCAGATGAAATTGGTGATGCAAAAGATCCGCCAACTCAATCCACAAACCGACGCCGATGCGCTCCGCGCGCTCATGCAGCAATACATCGACCTCTCGAATGTGGAACGGCAACTCGCGCCGCTTATCGGCGACCGCGTCTTTTCGGTAAAATAACTCGAACAAGTTATCCACGAGTATTTTGGTCAACGAATTAATTTTTTGCCCATGAAATGATTTTTTTTGCCCACGAATCTCACGAATCTTCACGAATCTTTGCTTTACGTTTTAATGGCGACCTTTTCGGTCGCACTAATCTCACTAATTTAATGATATTATTCGTGAAAATTCGTGCGACCGAAAAGGTCGCCATTAAATTCATTGAAAATGTTTCGTGTAGATTCGTGAGATTCGTGGGCAAAAAAAAATAATCTGAGGCTTAGGAAAAAATCATTCCGTGGGCAAAAAAAATATTCCGTGGAAAAAAAATAAATTTCAACCATAAATTTATGTGCCAACAAACTATTCTCAATCCGCAGACGCTCGACCTCATACGCGTCTCAACGGAGTTTTGCAAATACATCGAGCAATGCGCCACGGCCGAAAAGCAAGAATTTTGCCGCGTGATGCTCGGACTCTTGCCCCTGCTTTATCTCAAAACACATCTTATCCCCGACGTGCCCGAAATGCCAGGCTGGAACGAAGAAGCCGTCACGGAGGACGACTATAATTTCGTGCGACAAAGCGTTGCTAAGGTATTGGGCGAGGACGATGACTACCTTGACGTGTTTGTAGAAGACTTCAAATATTCCGACACACCTATACTCTGCACCGTCAGCGAGAACCTCGCCGACGTTTACCAGCCTGTGCGCAACCTCGTTGAGGTGTTCCGCCAGCAGTCCGACTGCGAAGAGGCACTGCAAACGGCACTTTACGACACGCTCGACCAATTCCGGCTTTCCTGGGGGCAAAAACTCTTGGGCGCCTTGCGCACGCTCCACGATGTTACCGCAAAGACACTATAACCCCAATGGAACAATATTTCTCACAGATAGACAAAACCCTCATTCCCTCCATGCCCCGTTACGCCTACGACGGACGAATATTTGTCATACAGTCAGACAACGAGGCGCAAAGTGCCCTCCGCGCTTTGGAGAGTTATAAACTTTTGGGGTTCGACACCGAAACACGCCCCACCTTCCGCAAGGGCGAGCACCACAAGCCGGCATTGCTGCAAGTGGCAAGCGATGACTTCTGTTTTCTTTTCCGCCTCAATCACATCAGCCGCATCGACGCGATTGTAAACCTCTTTGCAAATCCCAGCATCACGAAAGTTGGACTTTCCATAAAAGATGATATTCACGCCCTCCACCGCTACGCTGAGTTTGAACCCGCAGCCTGCGTGGAACTGCAACGCATGGCGGTCGACCTCGGCATAGCCGACCAAAGCCTGCAAAAGCTCTACGCCAACATTTTCGGCAAGCGCATTTCGAAGAACGCGCAACTCTCAAACTGGGAAGCCGATGTGCTCACCGAGGCGCAAAAGACTTATGCTGCCACCGATGCCGTGTGCTGCTTACATCTGTATCGCAAATTCCTCGAAATGGCAGAAACCCACAATTACAAGATAATAAACAATACCCTATGACACTCAAAACAATACGCTTACGCAAGGGTAAGACCGAAAGCCTCAAGCGCTTCCACCCTTGGATATTCTCCGGCGCAATCGACAGCGCCGACCCCGGCATCGAAGAGGGCGACCTCGTGCGCGTGATAGATGCTGCCGGCAACTTCCTTGCCATCGGGCACTGCCAAATAGGTTCAATCGCCGTGCGCGTGCTCTCTTTCACCGAGTGCCCCATAGACAGCAGCTTCTGGACCGAACGTCTCGCCGAAGCCTACGCCCTGCGCCGCTCTTTGCACCTCGCTATCGCCAATGAGGAAGAACACAACATCTTCCGCCTTGTGCACGGCGAAGGCGACCGCCTGCCCGGACTGGTGGTAGACGTATACGGTCGCACCGCCGTAATGCAGGCGCACACCGTGGGCATGCACGTGTGCCGCAAAGAAATCGCCGCTGCGCTCATAGAAGCCTGCGAAGGCCGCATTGACAGCGTTTATTATAAGTCCGACACTACCCTGCCCTTCAAAGCCGAGGTCGACCGCGCCAGTTGCTTCCTCATCGGCGGTAGCAACGCCTGCGACACCGCCGTTGAAAACGGCCTGCGCTTCCACATCGACTGGCTGCGCGGACAGAAAACGGGCTTCTTCATCGACCAGCGCGACAATCGCAGCCTCCTCGAGCATTATTCCAAAGGCCGCCGCGTACTCAACATGTTCTGCTATACGGGCGGCTTCAGCGTATATGCCCTGCGCGGCGGCGCAGAGTTGGTCCACTCCGTAGATTCCAGCGCAAAAGCCATCGACCTCACCAACGCCAACGTCGCGCTCAACTTCCCCGCCGTCGGCACGCGCCATGAAGCCTTTGCCGAAGACGCTTTCAAGTTCTTGGAGCACGCCCCGGCGTCTTACGACCTCATTATCCTCGACCCGCCCGCCTTTGCCAAGCACCGCGGCGCAATAGCGCAGGCCTTGAAAGGCTACACGCGGCTCAACGCCATTGCGTTCAAGAAGATACAGCCCGGCGGCATCATCTTCACATTCAGTTGCTCGCAGGCCGTCAGCAAGGAGCAGTTCCGCCTGGCCGTCTTCACCGCCGCCGCGCAGAGCGGCCGCCACGTGCGTATCCTCCACCAACTCCACCAGCCCGCCGACCACCCCGTGAATATCTACCACCCCGAAGGCGAATACCTCAAAGGCCTCGTGCTGCAGGTGGAATAAATCAAAAACCGAAGGATGAAACGAAAAAGCAAGCTTTTTTAATATATATATATATCCAGGATTGTATGGTAAGACAATGTTTTATTCTTTTCGGTTGCCTGGCTTTGGGCGAACTGATTGTACGGACAACGGGCGCGACATTGCCGGCAAGCATCATCGGCATGCTCATACTTACGCTATTGCTCAAGCTCAAGGTGGTCAAACTGGAATGGGTGCGCGGCCTGACCGATTTCCTCATCGCTAATCTCGGCTTTTTCTTCGTGCCTCCCGGCGTAGCCCTCATGCTTTATTTTGATTTGATCAAGGCAGAAATTCTGCCCATAACCTTGGCCACACTGCTGAGCACCATCATCGTGCTGATTATCACGGGACATACTCACCAGGTTGTAAGTAAGGGAGAAAACAAGGTGCGCGAAAAAATAAACATCAAGAAACACGAATGACATGATCAAGGATATCATCAGCAGCGAATACTTCATGCTTGCCCTTACCTTCGGCGTTTTTTATGCTGCCAAGACCCTACAACGTCGCCTGGGGTGGGTACTTTTCAATCCGATTCTAATAGCCATCGCCATCATCATCGTATTTCTGCTCGCAATGGATATTCCCTATGAGACTTACCACGAGGGAGCGAAACTGATAGAGTTCTGGCTGAAGCCCGCAGTGGTGGCCCTTGGTGTTCCGCTTTATTTGCAGCTCTCTTCCATCAAGCGCCAGTTTCTCCCCATCTTGGCTTCGCAGACGATGGGATGTGTTGCGGGTATCGTGAGTGTAGTGGTCATTGCGAAGATGCTGGGAGCATCTAATGCTGTCATCATGTCGCTCGCAAGCAAGTCGGTCACCACGCCCATCGCCATGGAGGTGACTCAAGCGCTCGGCGGCATTCCTTCGCTTACGGCTGCCATTGTGGTAATAACTGGGCTTATCGGCGCCATCATCGGTTTCAAGACGCTGTCCGTGGGCCATGTCCACAATCCCATGGCTCTCGGTTTGTCAATGGGAGCAGCCTCGCACGCACTCGGCACCTCCGCTGCCATGGACCGCGACCAGTTCATGGGAGCATATGCCAGCTTGGGGCTCACCCTCAATGGCATCCTCACCGCTCTGCTCACGCCAACGGTCATAGACATCATCAACACCTTTTGACGGCAAATGCCCATCGCCGGGTATTCAGATAAAATAGGGTGCCATTGGCACGCGTTTTGCTATTTACTTATAGGAAACTTATAAACAACAAAACGATAAACGCTATGCAAAAAGGTAACATTGGTATCACTACCGAGAACATTTTTCCAGTTATCAAGAAATTTCTTTACAGCGACCATGAGATTTTCCTCCGCGAACTGGTGAGCAACGCTGTCGACGCTACGCGCAAGCTCCAGACGCTGGCCATGAAGGGCGAGTTCAAGGGCGAGATGGGCGACCAAACGGTGCGCATCAGCCTCGACAAGGAAGCCGGCACGCTCACGATTAGCGACCGGGGCATTGGCATGACCGCCGAAGAAATCGATAAGTACATCAACCAAATCGCCTTCTCCGGCGCAAACGAGTTCTTGGAGAAGTATAAGGACGACGCCGCAGCCATCATCGGCCATTTCGGCCTCGGCTTCTATTCAGCCTTCATGGTGGCCAGCCGCGTGGACATCCTTTCGCGCAGCTACCGCGAGGAGGCGCAGGGCGTCAAGTGGACATGCGACGGCTCGCCGGCCTATGAAATCACCGACTATCCTGAAAAGACTGATCGCGGCACAGACATCGTGCTGCACATTGCCGACGACTGCAAGGAATTTCTCGAAAAGGGCAAAATCGAGGGCCTGCTCTCCAAATACTGCAAGTTCCTGCCCGTGGCCATCGCCTTCGGGAAAAAGACGGAGTGGAAGGACGGCAAGCAGGTGGACACCGAGGAGGACAATATTATAAACGACACCACGCCGCTTTGGACGAAAACGCCCTCTACCCTCACCGACGAGGACTACAAGAAGTTCTACGCGCAGCTCTATCCCATGACCGACGAGCCGCTCTTCTGGATTCACCTCAATGTGGACTACCCGTTCCACCTCACGGGCGTGCTGTATTTCCCCAAAATCAAGAACAATATCGAAATCCACCGTAACAAAATCCAGCTCTACTGCAATCAGGTGTTCGTGACGGACGAGGTGGAAAACATCGTGCCAGACTTCCTCACGCTCCTGCACGGCGTGATTGACTCGCCCGACATTCCCCTCAACGTGAGCCGTAGCTATCTGCAAAGCGACGCCAACGTGAAGAAGATTTCGGGCTATATCACCAAGAAGGTGAGCGACCGCCTGAAAAGCATCTTCAAGAACGACCGCAAGCAGTACGAAGAGAAGTGGGACGACCTCAAGCTCTTTATCCACTACGGCATGCTTTCCGAACAGGACTTCTTTGATAAGGCCAAGGAGTACGCGCTCTTTAAGGACACGGAGGGAAAATATTTCACCTACGACGAATATAAGGAACTCATCAAGGGCAATCAGACCGACAAGGACGGCAACCTCATCTACCTCTATGCGCAGAATGCCGAGGAGCAATACACGTATATCGAGGCTGCCAAGGCCAAGGGTTACAGCGTGCTGATGCTGGACGGCCAGCTCGACGCCGCGCTCGTGGGTCTGCTGGAACAGAAGTTAGAGAAAGCACGCTTCAGCCGCGTAGACGGCGACGTGGTGGACCGGCTCATACAGAAGGACGACCAGAAGTCCGAGCCTCTGCCCGAGGGCGAGGCGCAGCGCCTCTCCACGCTCTTTACGGGTCGCCTGCCCAAGATGGAAAAGACGGAGTTTCACGTTGAAGCCGCCCAGCTCGGTGCAGAAGCCGCGCCCGTGGTTATCACGCAGAGCGAATACATGCGCCGTATGAAGGAGATGAGCCGCCTGCAAGCCGGCATGAGCTTCTATGGCGAAATGCCCGACATGTACTCCCTCGTGCTCAACGCCGACCACGCTCTTGTGAAGAATATCCTCGACGGCTGCCACGCCGCTACCGACGAGCAGTTGAAGCCGATTGAGAGCGACCTTGCCGGACTCAAGGCGCGCCGCGCCGCCCTCGAGCAGGTGCAGAGCAAGAAAAAGGCCGACGAACTTACGGAAGAGGAAAAGGCCGACGCGCAGAAGTGCAGCGACGACATCAAGAAGCAGGAGGAGCAGCGCGACAGCATTCTCGGCACGTACGCCGAGGGCAACCCGCTCATTTCGCAGCTCATCGACCTCGCACTCTTGCAAAACGGTCTGCTGCGCGGTGAAGCCCTCAGCCGTTTCGTGAACCGCAGCATCGAGCTGATGAAATAATTTTGACGCAGAAAGGGCGTATTTCTCGGCGAGGAATACGCCCTTATTGTATTCTTTGATTTTAGTAAAATTGGGGCGTTCTAACGCGAAAGAGTTGATTGCCGATAGAATACTATAATCTCCCAAATATCCCCGAGAAAATTTTTCCTTTCTCGGGGATATTTTTTATTTGCTGCCGACTATTTTTTACTATCTGCGCAAAAAAAATTTATTACAAAGTTTGTAACGCTTGTTACAAAGTTTCTAACACATGTTACAAAGTTTGTAATACGTGTTACAAAGTTTGTAACAAAAATATCTTATAGGATAGTAAAAACTTTCAAGGAGAAAGGAAAAATTATTAAGGGCTTAGGAAAAAATACCTCCAAACAAGTTGCTGGAATGAGGAACTAATTTGAATAAAGGACTAACTGCCTGGAAGGCAGTACGGAGCGAAGCGACGGTAACCGGGGACGAAGTCCTCGGGAAAGGCTATTACAATGGTTCTGCCAGGAAGGCAGTACGCCTGTTGCAATGGATTAAATGCATGTCCTTTGGCGTAGTGCCTGCCAGGCACATCGTCCTCACATCGCCCTACCGAGCACTTCGTGCCCGGTTACCGTCGCTACACTCCGTAGTGCCTTCCAGGCACTTAACAGCCAATCCAACCAAAGGCAATCTCCCGGAAAAAACGCCTTTTCCGTAAGAAAACATCAAAAACTTTTGCGTTACAATAAAGTTTCTGTAATTTTGCATATCATAGTTTGCACCCCGCAAACACACGCTTACCGACTAAAACCTTTTAACTTACATCATAAATTACACGATCATGAGAGTAATCATTGAACCGGACTATGAAAAACTGTCGCAATGGGCGGCAGATTATGTTGTGAACAAGATCAACGCCGCCAAGCCCACGGCAGAAAAGCCTTTCGTGCTGGGTCTGCCCACCGGCTCCTCGCCCATCGGCATGTACAAGGCACTCGTGAAGGCCAACAAGGAAGGACGCGTAAGCTTCAAGCACGTGCTGACCTTCAACATGGACGAATATGTGAACCTCCCCGAGGAACACCCCGAGAGCTACCACTCTTTCATGGCCACCAACCTCTTCAACCACATCGACTGCCCGAAGGAAAATATCCACATCCTCAACGGCAACGCCGAAGACCTCGAAGCCGAATGCGCCCACTACGAACAGATGATCGTTGAAGCAGGCGGCATCGACCTCTTTATCGGCGGCATCGGACCCGATGGGCACATCGCCTTCAACGAACCGGGCAGTTCGCTCACGAGCCGCACGCGCCAGAAGACGCTGACCACGGATACGCGCGTGGCCAACTCTCGCTTCTTCGGCGGAAATCCCGAAAACGTGCCCGCACATGCCCTCACCGTTGGCGTTGGCACCGTGATGTCGGCCAAGGAAGTGCTGATCCTCTGCAACGGCCACAACAAGGCCCGCGCTTTGCAGGCAGCCGTTGAAGGCCCCGTTACGCAAATGTGGACCATCTCCGCTTTGCAGATGCACCAGCACGGCATCATCGTTTGCGACGAAGCAGCCTGCGAGGAAATCAAGCACGGCACGTATAAGTATTTCAAGGACATCGAAAAAGACAGCCTCTAAGCCGTCGCCATTAATAACGAAAAAGGGCAGACCATGCGCGTCTGCCCTTTTTCATTAACCCCCAAACACCCGTGGACGCCCATTTCTCCCCCACCCTGCCCATTTATGTTATGGCGAAGCCTGCCGGCGCGCTGTGCAACCTGCGCTGCGACTATTGCTACTATCTGGAAAAGAGGCACCTGTATCGGCAGCCGCAGAAAACGATGATGCCGAACGACGTGCTCGAAACCTACATACGCGACTATATCGCCCTGCACGCTGAGGGTACGCAGGTGGAGTTTGTGTGGCACGGCGGGGAACCGCTCCTGCAGCCTTTAAGTTTTTTCATGAACGTGCTTCGGCTGCAAAAGAAGTATGCCGGCGGACGGCAGATCATCAATGCGCTGCAAACCAACGGCACGCTCATCACGCCGGAACTGGCGCACTTTTTCCATGAGCACAATTTCCTCATCGGCCTCTCTATCGACGGCCCGCAGGAGTTGCACGACCGCTACCGCCGCAGCCGTTCGGGGCGCGGCTCATGGCAACAGGTGATGCAGGGCATCGGGCTGCTGAACCGCTACGGCGTGGAGTGGAACGCTATGGCCGTAGTAAACGATGCCACGGCCGCCGACCCGCTCGGCTTCTATCATTTTTTCAAAGAAATAGGTTGTCGCTACATTCAGTTCACCCCCGTCGTGGAACGCCTTTTGCCGCACGCCGACGGACGCAGCCTGGCCTCGCCCATCGAATACGGGCAGGCAGAACCTGCGCCCTTCTCGGTAACGCCCGAAGCGTGGGGGGAATTTCTCTGCACCTTGTTCGACGAATGGGTGCTGAACGACGTGGGCGAATATTTCGTGCAGATTTTCGACGCCACGCTGGCGGGCTGGATGGGCGTGCTGCCGCCCGTGTGCAGCATGGCGCGAACCTGCGGCCACGCCACGGCTTTGGAGCACAACGGCGACCTTTACGTGTGCGACCACTACGTGTTCCCGGAGTTCAGGCTGGGCAACATCATGGAACGTCCGCTTGCTGAATTGACGCGGCAGCAGTCGCTTAAAGACTTCGGGGCAAACAAGGAGCGGCTGCTCACGCGCCAATGCCGCGAATGCGAATATCTTTTTGCCTGCCACGGCGAATGTCCGCGCAATCGCTTTGCCCTCTCGGCCGATGGCGAGCCGGGCCACAACTATCTCTGCGCCGGCTATCGCCGCTTCTACAAGCACGCCGCGCCTTACATGGACTTTATGAAGCGCAAACTGATGCACGGCGAAGCGCCTGCCGACGTGATGGAATGGGCAAGGTCTCACGAGTAGGGGCGTTTTGCTAAACGCCCGGAAAATGGCATACAAACGAGAGTAGAGCCATTCGGCGCACACGGCGGGCGTTTTGCAAAGATAGTGCAAGGCGAGTACAATAGAGCATGCTCTAATTGCCGAGCCGCAGCCTATCTTATTTAAAACGCCCCTACTCAGTTTACCCACTCCACACACCAAAATCAAACAAACAAAAAGCGGCGAGCATCGATGCTCGCCGCTTTCGGTTATAAATATCTTTCAGAGAAAATCAGAAGGGAAGGTCGTCCTCGGCTGCACCTCCCGCTACTTCGGGCTGCGGTGCGGCAGCGGGAGCGGCAGGCTGCTGGGGCTGCGGCGCATAAGCCTGGGGCTGGGGCGCAGCTGCGGGGGCGGCGGCTACGGCGTTGGGGTCGACGCGCACCACGCGCCAAGCGCGGATATCGTTGTACCAGCGGCCGTTGAACTCGCGGGCATCGATGTCGAACGACACCGTAAGTTCCTCGCCCACTTGAATATTAAACTCACGCAGGCGATCCTCGCCGAACACGTTAAACACGCACTTGCGCGGATACTGCTCGTGGGTTTCGATTACGAACTCCTGCGTCTTCCAGCTGTTGCCCGTGCGCTGCGACACGCCGCCGCGCGGTTCAAGGACTTGAATGATTTTTCCTGTAATTTCCATGGATATAATATATAATGTATAGTTATGATTTATTATTTTCTCGGCGAAATTACTATTTTCTTTTTGTTTCCTGCGCTTTTTGACGTAAGAAAAACCGATGCTTCCTTATTTTTTTGTACTTTTGCGAGCAAGTATCATATAAGAAAAGCATAGATTAGATACCTTTGTAGCGCAAATCAAACTAACAACAAAATACCTAACTCCCATTATGAAATTCACAATTCCAAGTTCCCTGCTTTCGGCACGCCTGCAGACCATCGGCCGCGTGATTGTGCAGAAAAACACGATGCCCATCCTCGACAGCTTCATGTTTGACATACAAGGTTCGCGCCTCGTGGTTACCGCCAGCGACAACGAAACGGTGCTGACGACCGCCATCGACGTGACCGACTGCGACTCCGACATTCGCTTCGCCGTGAACGCCCGCAACATTCAGGACGCCATCAAGGAACTGCCCGACCAGCCGCTGGAATTTTACGTCAACAACCAAACGCTCGAAATCACGCTCGTTTATCAGAACGGACAATATAGAATTATGGGACAGAGCGCCGATGAGTATCCCACGCCCGCCGGAGAAGAAGGCGAGGCTACGGAGCTCCACATCGACGCGCAAAGGCTGCTCAACTGCGTGAGCCGTACCATTATCGCCACAGCCAAAAACAATATCCGCGAAATCATGAACTGCATCAACTTCGACCTCGGAGAAGGTGCGCTCAACGTAGTGGCCACCGACGGCAACGTGCTCTCGCTGAGCAAAGCCCTCGGCATGGACGAACAGGCCGCCGGCGGCTTTATCCTCCCCCAAAAGCCCGCAGGACTGATTAAGACGGTATTGGCAAAGGAACAGGGCGACGTGTGCATTCGCTTCGGCTCGCGCTGCGCCAGCTTCGAGAGCGAAAGCTATCGCCTGCAATGCCGCCTCGCAGAAGGGCGCTTCCCCAACTATCGCGCCGTCATTCCCCAAGATAACCCCAACGTGCTGACCATCAACCGCGCCGCACTGGCAAGCACCCTGCGCCGCGTGGGCGTGTTCTCGAGCGAAACGCAATTCTACAAGCTCGACATCGGCGGCAGCAACATCACTATTTCCTGCCGCGACCTCGACCTCGCGCTCGCCGCCGAGGAAAGCCTGCTCTGCCAGTACGAAGGCAATCCGCTCAGCATCGCCTTCCCCTGCCAGGTGCTGCTGGAACTGGTGAACAACGTGGAGTCGGAAGAAATCACGCTCCGCATGGGCGACCGCAGCCGCGCCGTGCTTATTCAGCCCGCAGAGCAGAAAGAGGGCGAGGAACTGCTGATGCTCCTCATGCCCGTAATCCTCAACGAATAAAAGAGGCGCAACCCCCGCGCCCCGCACGCTTAAAACCTCATCGGAATGAAGCTCAATCTGAACCGCCCCATCGTGTTTTTCGACATCGAAGCCACGGGGCTGAACATTGCCACCGACCGCATCGTAGAACTCTGCTACATCAAGCTCTTGCCCGACGGCTCTCAGGAAGAACGCACCCTGCGCTTCAACCCCGGCATTCACATCTCGGCAGAAGCTACGGCCGTGAATGGCATAACCGATGCCGACGTGGCGCACGAGCCGCACTTCCGCGACCTCGCCCCCGAATTGGAGGGAGTGTTTGCGGGCTGCGACCTCGCTGGCTTCAACTCCAACAGCTTTGACATACCGATGCTCGTTGAGGAGTTTATCCGCGCGGGCATCAACTTCGACATCACGGGCTGCAAGTTCGTGGACGTGCAAAACATCTTCCACAAAATGGAGCAGCGCAACCTCGTGGCGGCTTATAAGTTTTATTGCCAGAAAAACCTCGACGACGCGCACACCGCCTTGGCCGACACCCGTGCCACGCTCGAAGTGCTCGAAGCGCAGCTCGACCGCTACGCCGACACGCTGAAAAACAGCGTGGACTACCTCGCCGACTTCTCGCGCCGCAACCGCAACGTCGACCTCGCCGGCCGCATCGTGCTCAACGAGCAGGGCGTGGAGACCATCAACTTCGGCAAATATCGCGGCCGCCCCGTGGCAGAAGTACTGCGCCGCGACCCCGGCTACTATGCTTGGCTGATGCAAGGCGACTTCACTCAAAACACGAAGCAAGCCTTTACCCGCATCAAGCTCCGCGAAGGGATTTTTTAGACCAACGCGCCCAATCCGCCCCACATCAACAATGCACAATCTCAAAGGCAAACATATCGTTCTCGGCATCACGGGCAGCATCGCCGCCTATAAGGCCTGCACGCTTATCCGCCTCTTCGTGAAGGCGGGGGCGGAGGTTCAGGTGGTTATCACGCCTGCCGGAAAAGAGTTTATCACGCCCGTAACGCTCTCAGCCCTGACCTCTAAACCCGTTGTCAGCGAGTTTTTCTCGGGCAAAGACGGTTCGTGGCACAGCCACGTAGACCTCGGGCTCTGGGCCGATGCCATGGTAATCGCTCCCGCCACAGCCGCCTCAATAGCCAAGATGGCGCACGGCGTGGCAGATAACATGCTCATCACGACCTACCTGTCGATGAAAGCGCCCGTCTTTATCGCGCCGGCAATGGACTTGGACATGTTCGCCCACCCGAGCACGCAGGATAATCTGGCGCAGCTCAAGCGGTATGGCAATATTATAATAGAGCCTGCCGAGGGCGAACTCGCCAGCCACCTCGTGGGCAAGGGGCGTATGGCGGAGCCGGAAGACATTTTCACCTTCGTAGGCAAAAGCCTCGCCGAAAAGCAAGCCCCGGATACCTTGCGCCTCAACGGCAAGACCGTCCTCGTGACCGCCGGGCCGACGATTGAGAAAATCGACCCCGTGCGCTACATCAGCAACTTCTCGACAGGCAAAATGGGCTACGCCATAGCCGATGCCTGCGCGGAGCAAGGCGCGAGAGTAATACTTATATCAGGACCGGTAAACGGGCTGGAAACCAGATATAAAGGCATAGAGAAAATTAACGTGGTGAGCGCAAGCGATATGTACGAGGCTGCAACAAAAGCCTTCCCCTCTTGCGACGCCGCGATACTTTGCGCTGCCGTGGCAGACTATACCCCCGCCCGCTGCGCCGAACAAAAAATAAAGACGCACGCCGCCACGGCTCTCGAACTCACGCCGACGCAGGACATCGCCGCAGCCCTCGGGCGAATGAAAACGGCGGAGCAACGGCTCGTAGGCTTCGCGCTCGAAACGAATGACGAGCAAGCACACGCCCGAGCCAAACTGATTAAGAAAAATCTCGACTTCATCGTGCTTAACTCCCTGCGCGACCCCGGTGCGGGCTTTGCCTGCGATACGAATAAGGTAACCATGCTCTTCGCCGACGGCAAAACCTTAGATTTCCCCCTAAAAGACAAGCACGAAGTAGCCAACGACTTAACTGACCAACTATGCGCCTTGTTCTAAGACTGACATTCTTTCTCCTCGCTTCTTTCGCGACGGCACACCATGCCGGCGCACAGGAAATCGATGCCCGCATCAATATCAATTACAAGAAGATACAAGGCTCTTCTACCAGCGTGTTCGAAACGCTCAAGACCGCGCTCACGGAGTTCATCAACGAACGTCAGTGGACCACGCTGCAATTCAAGCGCAACGAGCGCATCAACTGCAACTTCAACATCACCGTGAACGCTTACGACGAGGCCGCCAACAGTTTCGAGTGCGCCCTCATGGTGCAAAGCAACCGCCCGGTCTTCAACTCGAACTACACCACCACGGTGTTCTCTACAAACGACCCCAACTTTAATTTCAACTATCAGGAGTTCGACCAAATAGAATTCCGCTCCGACGTGCTCGACAACAACCTCACGGCGGTCATTGCCTATTACGTGTATCTAATGATTGGCATGGACCTCGACAGCATGTCGCCGCTCGGAGGGACGGAAGTCTTGAAGATGGCGCAGAATATCGTGAATAACGCGCAAAGCCTCGAGTATAAAGGCTGGAAAGCCTTCGAGGACTCTAAAAACCGCCACGCAATCATCACCGACATGCTCGACGGCGGTATGGAGCCTTTCAGGCGAATGCAATACAAATACTATCGCGAGGGTCTCGACGTTATGGCAGAGAACGCCGAACGCGGACGCGCCGGCATCACTGCCGCCATGGAACTGCTGCAAAAGGCACGCGAGAACAAGTCGATGAGTATGCTGCCCGAATTGTTCACGGAGTACAAGCGCGACGAACTGGTTAGCATCTACAATAAAGAGAAGGCCAACGCGCAAGAACGCCTCACGGTTTCGGAAATCCTTTCCAGAATAAATCCTTCGCAAAACTCCTATTGGCGCAAAATGAAATAGCATGTTCAAAAGCCTTTCTATAAATAATTATGCCCTGATTGACCGGCTCGACATCAGCGTGGAGCCGGGCTTTACCGTCATTACGGGTGAAACGGGCGCGGGCAAGAGCATCATGCTTGGCGCACTCGGCATTCTGCTCGGCGGACGGGCCGAAGCGCGTGCCGTAAGGACAGGCGCGGCAAAGTGCGTGGTAGAAGCGGCGTTCGACGTGAGCGCGCTCGGCATACAAGGCATTTTTGAGGAAAACGATATTGATTTCGACGGCGAAGAATGTATTTTGCGCCGCGAGGTAACGGCGGCAGGCAAAAGCCGCGCCTTCATCAACGACACCCCCGTACCCGCCGCGCGGCTCAAAGAGCTCGGCGCACTGGTCATCGACATTCATTCGCAGCACCGCAACCTGCTCATCGGACGCGAGGACTACCTGCTCGACACGCTCGACATCGTGGCTGCCAACTCCGCCGAAAAGGAAGCCTATGCCGAGGCTTTCGCCCAGTGGCGCAAGGCGGAGGAAGATTTGAAAGCACTCCGCCTGCAAGCCGAAAAGGGACAGACCGACGGCGACTATCTCAAATTTCAATTAACGCAAATCCAAGAAGCCGCCCTCCTACCCGACGAGCAGGAAGAACTGGAAAAGGAAAACGCGCTCTTGGAACATGCCGAGGAAATCAAGGCTTCGCTCGGATCGGCCGCCTTCGCCATCAACGGCAGCGACGGCGAACGCCTCGCCGAACTGCGCCGCGCCGCGCAGCAGCTGGAAAGCATCGCCGCCCACCTGCCCGAAGCCGCCGCGCTTGCCGAACGCCTCGAAAGCGCACGCATTGAAATAGGCGACATTGCCGACGAGCTCGAACGCCAAAGCGAGGGCATCGACTTCAACCCCGCCCGCGCCGAACAGGTAGCGAGCCGCCTCAATCTTATCTACGACCTGCTGCAAAAGCACCGCGCCGCAAGCATCGCCAACCTGCTGGCCCTTGCCAAGGACTGGGAGGAACAGCTCAACCGCTTGGAAAACATGGAAAGCCTCTTGGAGGAAAGCCAACGCCGCTGCGCCGCCCTGCTCGCAGACCTGCGCAAGAAGGGCAGCGTCCTTACCGCCACGCGCGGCAAGGCGGCGAACATCGTGGAGCAGTCGCTCACCGAAAGCCTGCACACGCTCGGAATGCCCAACGTGAGCATTCGTTTCTCACTCCAGCCGCGCGAAGTACCCGCCGCCTGCGGCATGGACACCCCCGTGTTCCTCTTCTCTGCCAACAAGAACGTGCCGATGCAGCCGGTCAGCGAGATTGCCTCCGGCGGCGAGATTGCCCGCGTGATGCTCGCCCTGAAAGGACTGATAGCCCGCCACAAAAACCTGCCCACGATTATCTTCGACGAAATCGACACGGGCGTATCGGGCACTATGGCGGAGCGCATGGCGGTAATGATGGGCGAAATAGCGAAGCACTGCCAGGTGCTCTGCATCACCCACCTGCCGCAAATCGCCGCAAAGGGCAATGCCCATTTCCGCGTGCATAAGGAAGAAAACGAAACGGGCACCACGAGCCATATCTCCCGCCTCTCGCCCGAGGAGCGCGTCCGAGAAATCGCCACGATGCTGAGCGGCGCGGAAATCTCCGAAGCCGCCGTGAGCAACGCCAAGGCGCTGCTCGGTATGCCATAAGACATTTTTAGCAACACACTAACCTATCTGTACTATGACATTGAAAAACTGCATATTAAGGTTATTCTTTTTTTCTCTCTCCCTTTTAATACCCACTGTCTTGCCGGCCGCCGGCAAGTTGCCCAAGACCGCGCCGCGTGCCTTGCTGAAAGTGACGACTTACGACGCTTCGGGCAACAGGCTGCACGAGGGCATCGGCTTTTTCATAGACGAGAGCGGCACCGCACTCGCGCCCTTCGCGCTCTTCGACAAGGCAGCGCGCGCCGAGGCCGTAACCGTGAAAGGCGAGCGGCTGGACGTGACGCGTATTCTCGGTGCGGGCAGCCTTTACGATATGGTGAAATTCCGCGTGGCTGTGAAGAAAGGCAAGACGGCTTGCCTGCCCCTCGCGCAAAACGCCGCAGCCACGGGTACGGAACTAGCTCTGCTGCGCTACTTTCCCGGAGGAAAATACGACGGCTGCACGGCGTATATCGTCAAGTCCGATGATTTTGAAAATTATAAATATTACAGCACTTCCGCGCCCAACGACAGCACGGCGTTTGGCTGTCCCCTTGTAAATCCTGAAACGGGAGAGACCGTCGCCATCGTGCAGCGCAACACGCTGAAAGATGCCACGGGGGCCTGCGCCATTGACGTGCGCTTCGCCAACGGGCTGACCATCGGCAGTACCGCTTCGCTGCAACGCGACTTGCGCAGCATCTTAATCCCCAAAGCACTCCCCGAAAAACGGGAAGACGCATTGACATATATATATACTATGTCGGCCACGGACTCTCTGCAGCGCGCCGCCGCGCTGACGGATTATATCGCCGCCTTCCCCGCAGACGCTGAGGGCTATGTCAATCTCGCCGCGTTCGAGGCGCAATATAATCACAGGGTTCAGTGTGACGCGCTGTTCCAGAAGGCATTGGCGCTGGCCGCCGAGGCAAAGGATTCTACTATGAAGGCCGACGCGGTTCATTATAATTATAGCAAACTCATCTATGCCGCCGCCGTGGAGCAGAATGACACGGCCTGCGGCTGGACGCTTGCCCGCGCCGCCGCCGAAGCCCGCGCCGCCTATGCCGCCCTGCCCGAACCGCTCTATCTGGTGCAGGAGGGCAACTGCCGCTTCGCGCAGAAGGACTACGCCGCCGCGCATCGGCTCTATCTCGATGCGTGCAGCGACAAGTCGTTCGCCTCTGCCGCCACTTTTTTCTCCGCCGCACGCGCCCTTGAACTCTCGAAAGGCGACAGCGCGCAGGTCATCGCCTTGCTCGACAGCACGGTGGCGCACATTCCGCAGCCTTGCTCTGTGCGCGATGCGCAATACTATCTCGAACGCTCGCAGCGCCTCGTGCGTGCCGGCCGCTTCCGCGATGCCGTGGCCGATTATAATGTGTACGAACAGGTAATCGGGCCGCGCAATCTCAACGACAAGTTTTATTATCTGCGCGAACAGGCAGAACTGCAAGGGCGCATGTACCAGCAGGCGCTTGACGACATTCGCAGTGCCATATCAGCCAACCCCGCCGAACCCTACTACGCGCTCGAGGAACTGCTAATCCTCATTCGCACCGCGCAATTTGAGGAAGCCTACACGCAGGCAGCCGCCCTCTTGAAACGTCTGCCCGACGATGCCGATTGCCACAAGTTCTACGGCATTGCCTGCATCGAGACGGGACGCCGCGCCGAGGGCATGGAGCATTTGCAGAAGGCACGCGAACTGGGCGACGCCACGATAGATGCCATTATCGAAAATTATAAATGATTTCTTATGAGACAACTCAAAATCACGCAGAGCATCACCTCCCGCGAGGGTGATTCTTTGGAACGCTATCTGCAAGAAATCAACAAAGAGCCGATGATTACGCCCGAGGAGGAAGTGGTCCTCGCTCACCGTATTCACAACGGCGACGAGGAAGCTTTGGAACAGCTCACCAAGGCAAACCTTCGCTTCGTAGTATCAGTGGCAAAGCAATACCAGGGCCAGGGCCTCGGACTTATCGACCTCATCAACGAGGGCAACGTGGGACTGATCACCGCCGCCAAGAAGTTCGACGAGACACGCGGCTTCAAGTTCATTTCCTACGCCGTGTGGTGGATTCGCCAAAGCATCCTGCAAGCCCTCGCCGAGAATAGCCGTTTGGTGTACCTGCCGCTCAATCAGGTAAACAATCTCACAAAAATCCACCGCTTCCTCTCCGACTTCGCGCAGAAGAACGAGCGCACACCCTCGAACGAAGAAATCGCCGAGGCGCTCGACATCGATGTGGAAAAGGTGAAAACCATCATGCAGTCGTCCGGCCGCCCCGCTTCCATGGACGCACCGCTTGCCGACGACGAGGGAAGCTGTCTGCTCGACTTGCTGCAAAGCCGCGACGGCAGCAACACGGAGCGCGACCTCATCACCGGCTCGCTCATCACGGAGGTATCATCGGCCGTGAAGAAACTCCCGGAACGCGAGCGCAAGGTCGTTGAGATGTTCTTCGGCCTCAACGGTCCTGAAATGAACCTCGAAGACATCGGCCGCGAACTGCATCTGAGCCGCGAGCGTGTGCGGCAACTCAAAGAAAAGGCTCTTAAACTCCTGCGCGAGGCCCAGGAGGCGAGCATTCTTAAAACGTATCTGTAAGTTTAGTAAACAAGTAAACGAGTTTACGAGTAAACACGATTGCTTAAACATACATTCCCCGATTATGATAACCTGTGCTATTATCGACGACGAGCCTTTGGCCGTGACGCTATTAGAGAGTTACGTGAAGCGCGTGCCCGAACTTGACCTTAAAGGCAAGTATCTCGGTGCCCGCGAGGCTCTGGCCGCTTTGACGGAAGAGCCGATGGACCTCGTTTTCCTGGACATTCAGATGCCCGAACTCACGGGCCTTGAACTTTCCAGGCAACTCCCGGCACAGACTTACGTAATCTTCACCACGGCTTACAGCCAATATGCCATACAGGGCTACCGCGCCAACGCCGTGGGCTATCTGCTGAAACCGATTAGTTTCGCCGATTTCAAGGAGACGATTGACTGCGCCTGCCACCGCATCACGGGACAAGCCACTCCCGCCTCCCCCACCCCCACTAAGGACGCGCCGCTCGCCGCCGCGCCCGCAGAAGCCCGCCCCACCGCAACGAAGGAAACCGTGGCGGCCGACCGATCTATCTTCGTGAAGAGCGACTACAAGATTATCCGCGTCTTCATCGACGATATCCTTTACGTGGAAGGCTTGAAGGACTACGTCAAGATACACCTCCTGAGCACGGGCCGCTCCATAATCAGCCTTACCTCTATGCGCAACATCGAGCAACTCCTGCCCGCCGACATCTTCATGCGCACGCATCGCTCCTACATCGTGAATATGAGCAAGGTGTCGCTGCTTGAGCGCGGTTGCATCGTGTTTGGCGACAAATACCTCCCCGTTTCCGACAGCTATAAAGACCGCGTGCGCCAGTATGTTGCCGATCGCATGTTGTCGCAATGATTTTTTTTAGACAATAATAATAAATATGTATATGAAAACATTTTTCGCAAAAACAACCATGTGCCTCATCGCCCTGCTCATGCTTTGTCCGGCGGGCCTCTCGGCACAGAAGAACGGCAAGGATGCCGACATTTCCAAATACCTCGCCGGAGCCGTGCCCGTAGAAAACGGAGTCGTGGTGTTCCGCAAGAGTTACAAGGCCGAAGGTAAGACCAAGGAGCAACTCTATGCCCTGCTCAAAGACTACACCTGGAATAAGGTGGTCTGCGGCGAGAACAAACTGCCGCAGGCACGCATCACCGAGGCCGACAGCACCACGGGCGTCATTGCCGCAAGCATGGAGGAATATCTTTATTTCAAGAAAAAGGCGTGGGTCACCCACTACGCCCGCCTCTACTACCAGCTCGTGTTCACCGTGCGCGACGGCGGTTTCGATGCCATGATGCGCAACATCCATTATTGCTACGACGCCGAATCCATGCCCAACGGACAGCCCTCCAGCTTCCGCGCCGAGAACTGGATCACCGACAAGGAAGCCCTCTCTAAGGACGGCACCAAACTCACGCGCATCGGCGGCAAGTTCCGCCGCTTTACCATCGACCGCAAGGACGAACTCTTCACCGGCGCCGCCCGTGCTGCCGGAGCCTTGAAAAAGGTTGTCAAAATGGTTGAGGCAGAGGTAGAGTAAGATTTTTATCATAAAACATCATTCACCCTATCCCATATGCAACAGCAAAAAATCATTATCCTCGATTTCGGTTCGCAAACCACGCAGCTCATAGGCCGCCGCGTGCGCGAGCTGGACACTTTCTGCGAAATCCTGCCCTACAACAAGTTTCCGCACGATGATGACTCCGTCATCGGTGTCATTCTCTCCGGTTCGCCTTACAGCGTGTACGACCCCGAGGCTTTCAAGGTAGATCTTAGCCGCATTCGCGGACGCCTCCCCATTCTCGGCATCTGCTACGGCGCACAATACATGGCGCACACTTACGGCGGACGCGTGGAACGCGCCGAGAGCCGCGAGTACGGGCGGGCGCACCTTTGCACCTTCGACCATGAGAACCCGCTCTTCGAGGGCTTTGCCGACAACTCGCAGGTATGGATGAGCCACGGCGACACCATCACCGCACTGCCCGAGGGCTTCCGCACCATCGCCTCAACCGAAAAGGTCATCAACGCCGCCTATCAGGCTGAAGGCGAGCAGCTGTGGGGCGTGCAGTTCCACCCCGAGGTGTTCCACAGCCTGCAAGGCAGCCTCCTGCTGCGCAACTTCGTGGTAGGCATCTGCGGCAGCCGCCAAGACTGGAGTCCCGCCTCGTTCGTGGAGACAACGGTCAATGAACTTAAAGCACAACTTGGCAACGACCGCGTCATCCTCGGCCTCTCGGGCGGCGTGGACAGTTCCGTAGCCGCCGTGCTACTCAACCGCGCCATCGGCGACCGCCTCACCTGCATCTTCGTGGACCACGGCATGCTGCGCAAAAACGAGTTCCGCGACGTGATGCGCGACTACGAATGCCTCGGCCTCAACGTTATCGGCGTGGACGCTTCCGAGAAGTTCTTCTCCGAACTCGCCGGCGTGACCGAACCCGAGCGCAAGCGCAAAATCATCGGCAAGGGCTTCGTAGACGTGTTCAACGCCGAGGCACGCAAAATCACCGATGCCAAATGGCTGGCGCAGGGCACCATCTACCCCGACCGCATCGAAAGCCTCAACATCACGGGCAAAGTCATCAAGAGCCACCACAACGTGGGCGGCCTGCCCGAGGAGATGCACCTGCAACTCTGCGAACCGCTCAAATGGCTCTTTAAGGACGAAGTGCGCCGCGTGGGCCGCCAGCTCGGAATGCCCGAGCATCTCATTACGCGCCACCCCTTCCCCGGCCCGGGCTTGGCAGTGCGTATTCTCGGCGACATCACGCCCGAGAAGGTGCGCGTGCTGCAAGATGCCGACGACATCTTTATCCGCGGGCTGCGCGAATGGAAAACCACCGACGCGGAAGGCCGCGAGCAGAGCCTTTACGACCAGGTTTGGCAGGCGGGCGTGGTGCTTCTGCCCGTGAAGAGCGTGGGCGTGATGGGCGACGAGCGTACTTACGAGCGTGCCGTGGCACTGCGAGCCGTGACCAGCACCGATGCCATGACGGCCGACTGGGCGCACCTGCCTTACGAGTTTATGGCAAAGGTGTCTACCGACATCATCAACCACGTATGCGGCGTGAACCGCGTTTGCTACGACATCTCCTCAAAGCCGCCTTCGACAATCGAGTGGGAATAGAAATCGTGGCTGAAGCACCTTTACTCACAGCAATGTGACAGCAAGGTGAAGGCAGCACGAATCAATAAGATAATCATATAGTTAGGCCACCATTTGAGCTCTTTGGAAAGGGCGCAAGTGGTGGCTTTCTCATTATTGGAAATCTGTGGATTCGAGTAGGCCGTCCCCTCAAAACGTCCCCTCTCGTCCCCTTTTAATGATTAGCTATATGAAGATAACATTCAATCTTAAAGAGCCTAATAAGGCCGAATCATTGATTCTCTTGTTCTGTCGATGGAACGGAAATCTCGTGAAATTGAGTACTCGCCACCGTATAGAATGTAAGACATGGAATAAAGATAAGCAGCAATGTCTCATAAGCAAATCAAGGTTTAGTGCAAAGACTAATTCTGTCTGTGAGAAAACCAACAAGTTCATCAACGCATTAAAAGACTTACTATGTTTATATTTTGAGTCTGAGGACTTCAACGAAGAAACAACAGCGTTATCATCTGTTAGGGAAACACTTGAACACCTTATTGACACTCTCGTTGGGGCTGAAAAGGTTGAGGCCGATTCTCTTCGCCAAACACCAATTGACTTTTTTAAAAAGTATGTAGAACAGAAACGAATAGACCCTCATACCGGTCGTTACATCGCTGAAAGAACTAAGATTCACCAACGGACAGTGATTCATCGTTTGGAAGCCTTTCTGAACGACACTCATCTTCCCAATGATTTCTCCACTTTTACTTCCAAAAAGTTTGATTCCCTATTCACGGAATGGTGCTATTCAAACAAGAACTACAAGCAAAATACGGTCTATGCAACATACGGAGTGTTAAAACCACTATTGAATGCAGCTAAGGAAGAAGGTTTCACTATAGCGGAGACATACAAAACACTCAAAGGGAAAT